>NZ_JRAH01000013.1:0-480750 GCF_000768755.1 Porphyromonas sp. COT-108 OH1349
AGCCGTAATCACTTCGTTCTCATCGGCTGGGATGCCTTAATAAGCAAGTTAAGATGAAACCAAAAACAGATAAAGAGAGAAGAAACAAGGGAAATAATAAGACCCGCATTCTTCGGATACGTTGTTCTGAAGAGGAACAACGAAAGATACAAAAGCGTGCAGAGCAATCGGGAAAGAAACTATCCGAATTCTCTCGTGAGATGCTTCTGACGGGAGAGGTCATNTCTGAAGAGGAACAACGAAAGATACAAAAGCGTGCAGAGCAATCGGGAAAGAAACTATCCGAATTCTCTCGTGAGATGCTTCTGACGGGAGAGGTCATCGCCATCCCGAAGTTGGAGGCAAACGAACAGGAAGCTGTTCGGATTTTGCAACGCATCTCCCATTTCTTTACTCATATTTCCAACTTGATTAAGACGAAGGATGCCTCTTGGGTAGTGATGACCAAGAATCTTTCGCTCGTCTCGTTGGAGGCTTTTAAGCGGTTTTATAATCCTCGCCATCGAGTTGTAGACGAGGTGTATGACATCTTAAAGATAGAGCGCAATGATCGCTAAGTGCAAAGCCATAGCACATGGTAAGGTAGCCTTGGACTATATTTTCAAGGAAGCGAAACTCAAGAACAGGCTCTTGTTTCAAGAGCTTTGTTCAGACACACCACGAGGGATATACGAAGAGATGTGTTTATTGAGTGATTACAATAGTCGTTGTCGCAATAAGTTCTTGAGAATTGAAATCGGCATTGCGCCCGCAGATGAGGCAAAGATGAACGCTGTGAAGCTCCGACATCTGGTGTCTGAATTTATACAAATCATGGGATTGGAAAGGCATCAAGTTGTTGCCGTTACGCACAAGGATACGGACAATCTGCACATTCATATCATCGCCAATCGAATCAGTATGGATAGAGTTGTCTATGATACGACCTTTGTGAGCAATCGGGCTGCACGAGTCGCGGAAGAGTTGAGTCGCAAGCACGGTCTAATCATTGCCAATAAGATACGGGCAGAGAAACGGTATCAAAAGCCGAAAGCCAATCAGACACGGGAGGCGAGCAAGGATAAACTGCGTACAATGGCTTACGGACTGTTGGGAAAGTATGCAAATGGCGGACTGAATGGCTACGCTTCCTTTCGATATGAATTGAGACGACAAGGAGTAACCGTTGAACAGATGATAAACAAGAAAGGGGGAATATATGGTCTGAAGTTTCTTTTTGAGGGGCAGACTTTCAAGGCTTCGGAGATAGGACGAGAGTTCGGATACAACTCACTGTTGAAACAATTCGGACTCTCCTATGCCACTCCCTATCACTCTTCAGTTCCGATTTATCAGCCGAAAGAAGTTGTACAGGAAGAAAAGCTACAACCAGTACCAAGCCTTGAACCAAGCCTTGTTGAAAGCGTGGTAGATGTTGCAGAAGGGATTGCATCAGGAGTTGGCAGTGCGCTGGATTTCCAAGTCCATGGAGAGGATTATGCTGAGACCGCTTTTCAGCGAAGACTGCGCCACGAAGCTAACAAGAAAAAGAAACGGGGACGAGGAATGTAGGAACAGAGACTTCCCTTCCCAAAAGAAAGTCATGACGGAACGCTCTCTTTCTCACGCAAAAGAGTATCTTTGTTGAAGATAAAGTGAGCGTTCTTTGTTAGTACAAACCCGAGCAACAAAAAGCACCTCGCTCATTGCCAAATCGTTACCTATCTACTGCTCTCTCGTCGGTAACACACTATTCTTCAATAAGATAGTTCTATCTCAATTTTTCGGTAAGAAAAAATATTTTCGTAGGTAAGGAAAAAAATTTTCGTAGGTAAGGAAAAAAAATTTCGTGGCCAAGAAAAAAAATTTTTGTGGCCAAGAAAAAATATTTGCGTGCGGACAGAAAAATATCTGTGTGCGGACAGAAAAATATCTGCGTACACAGAAAAAGTATTTTCTTTAGCATAAGAGTCGCGGCTTTATAGGCGCAAAAACATATTTTTGTGAGTGAAAAAATAATTTTTTATCATCATGAAAAATATTTTTTATGCTAAAGAGCATATTTTTGTCTGCGCACAAAAAAATCTTTCTGTACCAAAGAAAGGAGATTTTTGTCCGAAAAGGAGAAAATTTTTGTGCGAAAAAGAGGGAATTTTTGTCCGAAAAAGAGAAAATTTTTGTGCGAAAGGAAATAAAATTTCATGCGGACGGAAATTTTCCCCGAAAAGGGTCGGGAGGAGACCGCTTGGGTTGCCGCAAGTGGGGTAGGTGGCTTGGCGTTGCGGAGATATGAAAATGGCAGCCTGCACTTGGAGGTGCAGGCTGCCATCGGATGTCATAAAGCGGTGAGGATGTCAGGCTTCGGGAAGATCTTTGAGCGGCTTGATGTCCAGCTTCACCGGCTTGATCATGTTTTCCGGAGCAAGGATCGTGTCAAGATCTTCTTTGGTGAGGATGCCCATTTCGAGCACAAGCTCGTAGACGCCACGACCCGTTTCGGCTGCTTTCTTGGCAATCTTGGTGGAGTTTTTGTAGCCTATGATCGGGTTGAGTGCGGTAACGATGCCCATGCTGTTGTGGATGTGAGCGAGACACTTTTCGCGGTTGGCTTTCATGTCTCTGATGCAGAAGTCGCGCATGGTGTCCATCCCCCGCATGAGGTAGTGCCCGCTCTCGAAGGCGCATTGTGCCATGACGGGTTCCATCGCATTCAGCTCGAGCTGGGCGGCTTCCCCTGCCATGGTTACGCAGACGTCGTTGCCGATCACTTTGTAGCAGATCTGCGACATCACTTCGGGTATGACGGGGTTCACCTTGCCGGGCATGATGGAGGAGCCGGGCTGGCGTGCGGGGACATCGAGTTCGCCAAGTCCGCAACGAGGACCGGATCCCATCAGGCGGATGTCGTTGGCTATCTTGCTGAGCTTGACGGCAAGGCGTTTCATCGCTTGCGAGTAGCCGATGATGTGCGAGGTGTCGGAGGTGGCACCTACCAAGTGGTGTGCAAGCTTTATGTCCCATCCGGTGATCTCGCGAAGGGCTTCGACGCACAGCTCGGCATAGCCCGGCTCGGAACAGATACCCGTTCCTATCGCCGTTGCTCCCATATTGACGGTGAGGAGCTGTCCGGCCGCATGGTCGAGGTTGGCGATCTCTTCTTCGAGGATGGATGCAAAGCCGCCGAAGGTTTGTCCCATCGTCATCGGCACGGCATCTTCAAGCTGGGTGCGTCCCATCTTGAGCACGTCGGCAAACTCACGGCTCTTCTCTTGCAAGGAGGCTATGTAGCTTTTGAGGTGCTCGATGAGGCGGAGGTGCATGGAGTAGATGCCGAGGTGAATGGCGGTGGGGAAAGCATCATTGGTGCTTTGGGAGGCGTTGACGTGGTCGTTGGGAGAGCAGTATTTGTACTCTCCTCTGCGGTGTCCCATGATTTCCAATGCTCTGTTGGCTATCACCTCATTGGCGTTCATGTTGGTAGATGTGCCGGCTCCTCCCTGTATCATGTCTATGGGGAAGGCTTCGGTGTGCTTGCCGTCGAGGATCTCTCTGCACGCCTGCATGATGGCGTCAAACTGCTGCTGGGTGATGATGCCTTGCTTGACATTTGCCATGGCAGCTCCCATCTTTGTGTAGGCAAGACCTTTGAGGAGGTCGGGTGTCTCGTTGAGACGGAAGGTGGAGATGTTGAAGTTTTCTATCGCACGGAGTGTCTGTACACCGTAGAGGTGTTTCTCTTCGATCTCTCTTGAGCCTAAAAGGTCGGACTCTATTCTGGTTTTCTTTGTATCAGCCATGATGAATCCCTCCCTTATTGTTCTTCTTCCAAAGAGTGTATAACAAGTCCGGAACGGAGCTTCGGCTCGAACCACGTAGTCTTCGGAGGCATGATGTTGCCGGTGTCCGCAATGTCTATGAGCTGCTGCATGGATACGGGATAGAGCGCAAGAGCCACTACCATCTCGCCGCTGTCTACGCGTTTTTTCAGCTCTCCGAGTCCGCGGATACCGCCCACGAAGTCTATCCTCTTGCTGGTGCGGAGGTCGTCTATACCAAGAATGTCTCTCAGAATAAGGTCGGAAGAGATCGTAACATCGAGCACACCGATGGGATCGTTGTCGTTATATGTGCCGGGCTTTGCAGTAAGCGAGTACCACTTTCCTCCCAAGTACATGGAGAAGTTGTGCAGTGCGGCAGGCTTGTAGATCTCTGTGCCTTTCTCTTCCACAACGAAGTGTTCGCCAATCTTTGCGAGGAACTGCTCCGGAGTGAGGCCGTTGAGGTCTTTTACCACACGGTTATAGTCGATGATGGTAAGGTGAGAAGCCGGGAAGCAGACCGCCATGAAGAAGTTGTACTCTTCGTCTCCTGTGTGGTTCGGGTTCTGCTTAGCCTTTTCTGCTCCCACAAGTGCAGCCGCTGCCGATCTGTGGTGTCCGTCTGCGATGTAAAGGGCAGGCATCTTCGCAAATGCTTCTGTGATGGTCTCGATGTCTTTCGCATCGTCCACGATCCAGAAGTGGTGTCCGAATCCGTCAAGGCTTGCCACGAAATCATACTCCGGTGTCTTGGCGGAGTACTTGTCCAATATCGCTTGAAGCTCCGCATTATCGGGGAAGGTGAAGAATACCGGCTCGATGTTCGCGTTGTTTACTCTTACGTGCTTCATGCGGTCTTCTTCTTTGTCTTTGCGGGTAAGCTCGTGCTTTTTGATCTTACCGCTCATATAGTCGTCTACGTGTGCACCAACGACAAAGCCATATTGAGTCTTACCGTTCATCGTTTGAGCGTAGATGTAGTACATAGGCTTTTCATCTTTCACAAGCCATCCGTTCTTTTGGAACAGGTTGAAGTTTTCAGCGGCTTTGTTGTAGACTTTCTCTTCATGCTCGTCTGTACCGATAGGGAAGTCTATCTCCGGACGGATGATGCGGTAAAGAGACTTTTCGTTACCGGCAGCTTCTGCACGCGCTTCATCGCTATTGAGTACGTCGTAAGGGCGAGATACCACTTCTTCGACCATTGATTTTGGAGGTCTGATGCCTTTGAAAGGTCTTATTCTTGCCATAATATCTTGATGTTTTTGTATTGTTTGCTTTAACGGGGAGAGATAGAAGCCACCATGGGGTCGCTTCTATCTCTTCTCTTTATAATATATGTACCGTAAGATATAGGATATAATCTTACTTGTTCACTCTGAATGGAGCTTCTCCCGTAGCGAGGAACTTCACGATTTGGTTCGCTGCAGCTATACCGGCATTGTTATTGGCCTCTGCTGTTTGTGCACCCATCTTTTTAGGTGTTGTGAAGTATTGGCTTTCAAACTTCATGAACTCTTCGTGACGATCCGGGCAGATGTCTGTGATGTACTTGAAGTCCGGACGCTCGGCAAGGATCTTTAGAAGATCTTCTTCGTGGATCACCTCTTTACGTGCGCTGTTCACAAGCATGGCATTCTTAGGCATACTCTTAAGAAGATCATAGTTGATGCTCTTCTTTGTCTCGGCTGTTGCAGGGATGTGAAGAGATACCACTTGACAGTTCTTATATAGATCTGCGGCAGAGTCCAAAGCTTTTATGCCATCTTTCTCTATCACTTCTTTCGGACAGAAAGCATCGAAAGCAGAGATCTCCATGCCAAAGCCTTTAGCTATACGAGCAACGTTACGACCCACATTGCCATAAGCATGTATACCGAGAGTCTTGCCCATAAGCTCTGTACCCGATGCACCGTTGAACTTGTTACGAACAGCGTACACCATCATACCCATTACAAGCTCAGCCACAGCGTTGGAGTTTTGTCCCGGAGTATTCATCACGCAGATGTTGCGTTCTGTTGCCGCTGCACAGTCTACGTTATCGAATCCGGCACCTGCACGTACCACTGTCTTCAAGTTTGGTGCAGCATCCATCACTTCGCTATCTATGACATCACTGCGGATGATGATAGCAGCAACATCTTTCACTGCGTTTAAGAGTTCTTGCTTTGAGGCATACTTTTCCAGTACAACAGGCTCCAAACCATTCTCTTTAAGGATACCTACGATACGGTCTCTTGCAGCTGCTGCAAAAGGTTTTTCTGTTGCAATAAGTACTTTATTCATTGCTTTATCCATTTTGATGGGTTAGATTTTAGCTTCAAAAGCCTTCATGGCATCCACGAGAGCCTTCACACTTTCAAGAGGAAGAGCATTGTAAAGAGAAGCACGGAAGCCTCCCACAGAGCGGTGTCCCTTGATACCGGACATACCTCTTTCAGTTGCAAACTTTTGGAATTCTGCTTCAAGCTCTTTGTATTCGTCCTTCATCACGAAGCAAACGTTCATAAGCGATCTGTCGCATTCTCTTACAGTGCCGCGGAAGATCTTGGAGCTGTCTATCGCATTGTACAGAACGGCTGCTTTTTCTTCGCACATCTTTTGCATTCCTTTCACTCCACCCATTTCTTTGTACCACTTAAGGGTTTGAAGAGCAACATAGATAGGGAATACAGGAGGAGTATTGAACATAGACTCTTTGTCCACGTGAGTCTTATAGTTAAGCATTGTAGGAAGAGGTCTGTCCACCTTGCCAAGAGCATCAAGCTTAACCACTGCGAATGTTACACCTGCAGGAGCAAGATTCTTTTGAGCACCACCATAGATAAGGTCATACTTAGACACATCCACCGGACGAGAGAAGATGTCGGAAGACATATCCGCAATAAGAGGTACATTTACATCAAGGTCTTTGTGTAGCTGTGTACCGTAGATAGTATTGTTGGAAGTAACGTGGAAGTAATCTACGTCAGAAGGTACGGTGTAGTCCTTACCAAGTTCAGGGTACCAAGTATAAGTATCGGCCTTAGAGCTTGCAAGCACTTCGACATCGCCCACAAGTTTTGCTTCCTTGATGGCGTTGCTTGCCCATGTACCTGTATCGATATAAGCAGCCTTTGTCTTCAAGAAGTTGAGAGGAGCCATGTAGAACTGCAAGCTTGCACCGCCACCAAGGAATACTACATCGTATCCTGCCGGAGCTTCGATAAGTTCAAGGAACAGCTTGCGGCACTCTTCTATTACGGCAGTAAACTGTTTGCCACGGTGAGATACCTCGATAAGAGACAAACCTGTGTCTGCAAAAGATCTTACTGCTTCTGCTGCATTCTCAATCACCTTCTCGTTCAAGATAGAAGGACCTGCTGAAAAGTTGTGAATTTTCATAACGTTTTGTTTGTGTTATAAGTTTGTAAATGAATTATTGTTTTCTCTGTCAGATCTCAGTTAGTGGGTTGTTGAGCCACGAGACGTTGCTCATTAGCATTAGATCCCGGTGTCCAAAAAGGTCCGGCTTGTTCCACTTCGGGCGGAGCATAGCTGTCTTTATGAAATCCTCCCTCATAGGCATGCGGATAGTGATAACCCTTACCATACCCTATCTCTTTCATCAGAGCCGTGGGGGCATTCCTCAGATGCATCGGCACCGGATGCGGTTCATGTGTGCGAACATACTCCAAGGCATTGTCTATTGCAACGTATGCGCTGTTGCTTTTGGGGCTTGTCGCAAGATATATGGTCGCTTCTGCCAGAGGGATTCTACCTTCGGGCCATCCTATCCTTTCCACTGCATCAAAAGCCGACTGTGCTATGAGCAGAGCGTTCGGATTCGCCAATCCTATATCTTCAGCGGCTGCAATCACCAGTCTGCGAGCTATAAAGCGAGGATCTTCACCCCCTTCTATCATCCGTGCAAGCCAGTAGAGAGCAGCATTCGGAGCACTCCCTCTGATGCTTTTGATGTATGCGGAGATAATGTCGTAGTGCAGCTCTCCTCCCTTATCGTAGGCTGCTGGATTCTGTTGCAGATAAGAGGTAACGCGGTTATTGTCTATGACGATGACCTCATCCTCTTTCATCCCCGGCATGGTAGTAAAAAGCTCCAGAATATTCAAGAGCTTCCGTCCGTCTCCGGCGGCATAGGTGTGCAGGGCATCCCTTTCCCGTATATCGAAAGTGTGTTTTGCCATCTCCTTATCCTTGGTGATGGCTATATCTATGAGAGCATCCATGTCCTCTTTACCAAGAGGTTCCATGACAAACACCCTGCATCTGCTCAGCAGAGGTCTTATCACTTCAAACGAAGGATTCTCGGTAGTGGCTCCGATAAGTGTGATCACACCGGTCTCCACCGCATGGAGCAGGGAGTCTTGCTGGCTTTTGCTGAAGCGGTGTATCTCATCTATGAACAGTATGGGAGTGCCTTTGGAAAAAAGGCCTCCGCTCTGACGCGCACGCTCTACCACCTCCCGTACATCCTTCACGCCTGAAGAGGTTGCACTGAGTGTGTAGAAAGGCAGCCCCAATTCGTTTGCAACAATATTAGCCAAGGTTGTCTTACCCACTCCGGGAGGTCCCCACAAAATAAATGAACGAAGACAACGCGCCTCCAACATCTCTTTTATAGGAGATCCCGGGGCTACAAGATGCTTCTGACCGACGTAGTCTTGCAGGTTTTTTGGACGGAGTCGCTCCGCCAAGGGGGCATTTGTCATGTGGTCTTCGTCTTTAGGTAGTACGAATATAGGGGTTATTTTGATAATGCCCAAATTTTGTTTCATTTTGCGCTTTTTTGTCTCGAAGCCTCTTCGTAACACAGCTAATACAGAGGAATTGATAAGGAGAAGACAGACCCCGAAACACCCCTTTTTTGTTCCCGTTTTCACGCTCTCTTTTATCCGTTTTGCAACCGCTTTTAGAATAAAAAACAGAGACACGGAACAGCTTTGCGAAAAAGTCCTGTGGTTATACAGCTATCTCTTTCAGGATTAACATTTTTGTAACCATATCTTAGAGACTTTTTAATTTCATTGCCCTAACTTTGCGACGTGATCGAGGAAAAATAAAACCAATAACTAAGATGAAAAAGATTTCTATTTTACTTGCCTGTTTGTCTCTATACTCCGTGAGTATGGCGCAGCAAGAAACGGAGCAGTCTCGCATAGCGAAAGTCGAACAAAAGATGCAGGAGCAGGAAGAAGCTCTTACACTTTTGAAGAAGCTGAAAGTAACAGGATATGTACAGACCCAATGGCAACACGGAGAGAAAGATGCCGCTCTAAAAGTGGGAGCCAAAAACGAACAGAAAGAAGATACATTCGATCGCATCGGAATACGTCGCGGTCGCATCAAGTTTGCATACGATACCGGGCTTACCTCTTCAGTATTTCAGCTCGATATTACGGAAAAGGGTGTCGGGGTCAAGGATGCTTATCTCAATCTCAAAGATCCTTGGATGAAGAGCAGCTCGTTGCGCTTCGGGGTTTTCGACCGTCCGTTTGGGGATGAGATCGGATACTCTTCCGCAAGGAGAGAGTCCCCGGAACGTTCGCTGATATTCAATACTCTCTTCCCGGACGGACGAGATTTGGGAGCCATGCTTACCCTGCAAGCTCCGAAGGGTTCTCCGCTTAGTTTCTTGAAGTTGGACGCCGGACTTTTTGCCGGGAATGGTCTTAAGCAGGAGACGGATAGCCGAAAAGACTTTATCGGACACCTCTCCATGACGAAAGATTTAGGCGATAACCTCCGTGTGGGATTAGGGGTATCCTACTACAATGGAGGTGTTTATCAAGGAACGGATAAGGTGTACACCTTTAAGAATGGAGCTTTTGAGCTGAATCAA
The DNA here is from genome assembly GCF_000768755.1 of Porphyromonas sp. COT-108 OH1349. NCBI lineage: Bacteria > Pseudomonadati > Bacteroidota > Bacteroidia > Bacteroidales > Porphyromonadaceae > Porphyromonas > Porphyromonas sp. COT-108 OH1349. Next base: position 9,640 of record NZ_JRAH01000013.1, read on the forward strand.
AACAACGCTAACAAAGGCAGATTTGCCAAGCGCGAATATTATGGTGTGGATGGTCAGTTTCTCCTGCTTTCTCCACTCGGGATGACGCATTTGCGTGCAGAGTATCTCATGGGAACACAGCCGGGATCGGCGTTAAGCTCGCAAAGTCCCAACGCCTCGACACTTCCAAGCCACGACACATTCATTAGAACATTCAGGGGCGGATACGCCGTGCTGGTACAGGATTTTGGTTCATTGCCTCTGTCGGCTGTGTTAAAGTACGAATGGTATGACCCTAACACCCGAATCTCCGGCAACGAAATAGGAAAAGGTAACAGCAGTCGGGCAGATCTTGCTTACACCACCTTTGGAGCCGGTCTGCTTTGGAAGATCACCGGCAATATCCGTATGCAGGCTCACTACGATATGGTGAGCAACGAAGTGAGCAGTGCCCTCGCCGGATACGAAAAGGATAGAAAAGACAACGTCTTTACGCTCAGACTGCAATATAGGTTTTGATACCTGAGGGTCTTACGACTCTCGGTTTCATGCTCGAACATCGGCAGCATACATTCCGTATGCTGCCGATGTTTTTTATTCCCTCTTCTGAAACTTGGTGTAAACCTCTTTATAAGTTTTGTTCATCCCGTTCACATCTTTCTCCAAACGGCTTCGGAAACATCTTTCAAGGCTTGCCGTGCAGAAATCACGCTTTGAGGTGTGGAAATCAAGGCTCGGTTTTTGCAAATCAAGCCCCGATTTGGAATATCATAAACGTTCAAAGCGACTTTTTAATCTGTTTAGGAGAAGATATAAACCGGTTCAAATCTGTTTGTGATCGGTCTTTTAACCACAGCCGAACGGCTTCCGTTTTTTTCTCTTTACTTCACTCCGAACGGCTTAACCAAAATGTAACAGAAAGGCAGATGGTGCGTAACATCCGTTCGGTAGTTTTGCAGTGGAAACAGTGATATATATACAAATTCAAAAAACAGAGAGACATGAAAAAAACAATCTTAGCATCTCTTGCGCTTTTAGCGTTTTCATGGAGTGCCAATGCTCAACGAGTAAAAGGATCGGACACGGTACTTCCCCTATCCCAAAAGATAGCGGAACAATATATGAAGCAAAACAGATCTGCCACAATATCTGTAACCGGTGGAGGTAGCGGTGTGGGTATATCCGCTCTTCTTGCCGGTACTACGGAGATAGCACAAGCATCACGCAGGATTAAGTTTGATGAAAAACAAAAACTTCAAGAAGGGGGTAAGAGTGCAAAGGAGGTAATTATCGCTTATGATGCGCTTGCGGTGGTTGTTCATCCGGGCAACAGGGTAGACAGGCTCACTCGTGAACAGCTCGAAGGGATATTTACCGGAAAGATTAAAAACTGGAAAGAGGTCGGCGGAGAAGATCTGAAGATCGTGCCATACTCTCGTGAGACATCCTCCGGTACTTATGAGTTTTTCAAAGAGAGCGTTCTGAAAAACAAAAACTACATGAACGGCATCATGAGTATGCCCGCTACGGGAGCCATCGTACAGTCTGTAAGCCAGACCAAAGGAGCTATCGGCTACATCGGGTTGGCTTATCTGAACAAGGATGTAAAGCCGGTTCGGATCTCCTACGACAAGGGCAAGACATTCACCGCTCCCACGGTAGCGAATGCCAAGAACAAGTCTTACCCAGTGGTGCGTCCGCTCTACTACTATTACGAAGCGAAGTCTACCACGGCATTGAAACCTTTTGTGGACTATGTGCTCTCTGCCGATGGACAGAAGATCGTATCCGAAGTGGGCTTCATCCCCGTAAAATAAGAGGCAAGATCGTATAGCTTACAGCATGAATATGAAGCAACTGAGACGATTTTTTGAGAAAGTAACAGAGACAATACTGGCTTTTAGCAGTGCTATCACAAGCATCGCTATTGTGCTGATAGTGGTCTTTCTCTTCAAAGAGGGGTTGGGGCTGTTCTCCTCGCCCTCTGTGGAGAAAGGGTATGCGCTTTATCTTCACTCGTCCAACGGCGTAAAGGATCTTTCCGTAACGGACATAAAGAATATTTTCGACTCCGAAGTGGTCTCCTGGGCAGAGTTGGGCGGTAGGGACGAAGAGATTATGATCTTCAGATTTGACGAAATATTTTCGCTCTATTCCGATGAAGAGCTGGGCGAAAACTACGAACATCTTCCAGACAAACTGGCTCAAGTGATCCGTGAGAACCCCAATATCATAGCTTTTCTTCCCGAAAAATATGCTCCCGTAAACGTGTCGGAGGTTAAAGCTCTACCCTATAAGAACATCTCTCTATCCGATTTCTTTGGCCGAAAAGAGTGGATGCCTACGGCAACTCCTGCGCCTCTGTTCGGTGTGCTACCGCTTTTGTTGGGAACGTTGCTCGTCAGTATCGTGGCTATTCTTATAGCTCTGCCTCTCGGACTTGGTGTGGCTATCTACCTTTCGGAGCTGGCAGGAGAACGAGTGCGAAAGCTTATGAAGCCGACCATAGAGCTGCTTGCCGGGATCCCTTCCGTAGTATATGGCTTCTTCGGATTGGTGGTTCTCGTTCCCATTGTACAGGATACGCTCAATCTTCCGGTGGGAGAAACCGCGCTTACGGGAAGCATCATCCTTGCCATTATGGCGCTTCCGACCATCATCACAGTGGCGGAAGATGCTCTGCGAAACACCCCCGGAGCGATGCGTGAAGCGAGTCTTGCTCTTGGGGCAACCCGCTGGCAGACCATCTACAAAGTGGTGGTGCCTTACTCTGTATCGGGGATCTCCGCTGCGGTGGTGCTTGGTATCGGACGCGCAATAGGAGAAACCATGGCGGTACTGATGGTTACGGGCAATGCGGCGGTAATGCCTGCCTCTCTGTTGGAGTCGGTACGAACTATTCCGGCAACCATTGCGGCAGAGCTGGGAGAAGCGCCTGCCGGAGGGGCACACTACCGGTCGCTCTTTTTGTTAGGCTCTATTCTGTTTGTCATCACCATGATTATCAGTGTGGCAGCCGAAGTAATATCCAAGAAACAACATAAAAGCGTATGAGAATGGATAAGAAACATACGGAGCGTATAGCTTTTTTGATATTCAGACTGTTGGGATTGCTGGTGGTCTTCACCCTATTTTGGATTCTCGGCTTTCTTGTTTACAACGGACTGGGAGTGATAAGCTGGGAGTTTCTGACCACTGCTCCTGCCGAGGGTATGACCGAAGGGGGCATCTTCCCGGCGATAGTGGGGACACTCTGTTTGGTGGTCGGGAGCATGATTTTCTCCTTTCCTCTCGGTGTGATGTCTGCGATATATACAACGGAGTATGCCGGAAACGGAATGGTGGTGAAGTTCATCCGGATCATGACCAATAACCTTAGCAGTATTCCTTCCATCGTATTCGGTCTGTTCGGAATGTCTCTGTTCGTGAACACTCTCGGTTTCGGAGACTCCATTTTGGCAGGATCGCTTACGCTCGGACTGCTGGTACTGCCTTTGGTTATCCGCACTACGGAAGAGGCACTCAAGGCTGTTCCGCACTCTTATCGCACCGGTAGCCTTGCTTTAGGGGCAAGCAAACTCCAAACGATATGGAAGATTGTGCTTCCGGCTGCATTTCCCAATATATCTACCGGTCTTATCCTCTCTATCGGAAGGGTGTCGGGAGAGACTGCGCCCATACTTTTTACGGTGGCTGCGTACTTTCTTCCCAAGCTCCCGACCGGGATATTCGATCAGGTCATGGCACTGCCGTACCACCTGTATGTGATAGCAACGAGCGGTACAGACCTTGAGGCTTCTCGCCCGATAGCTTATGGTACGGCTTTGGTGCTTATAGCGATAGTGGTGTGCATGAATCTCCTTGCCTCTTTCTTGAGAAAACATTTCGGGGCAAAAGTAAAAACCAACTAAAAGAAACAAGACAATAACGATGATTGAAGCAAAAAACATAGACTTTTTCTACGGAGACTTCCATGCCCTTAAAGGGATAAGCATGAAGATGGAATCCAATACCGTAACCGCTTTTATAGGACCTTCGGGGTGTGGTAAATCTACTTTTCTTCGCCTTTTCAACCGCATGAACGATCTGATAGACGATACTCGCCTCACCGGCGAATGCCTTATAGATGGGAAGAATATATACGATAAGTCTCTGTCCATAGACGAGTTGAGGAAGAATGTAGGCATGGTATTTCAGAAACCTAATCCGTTTCCGAAGTCTATCTTTGAGAATGTGGCGTATGGGCTGAGGGTAAACAGCATGGGAGATAAGAAGTTTATCGAACAGCGTGTAGAGGAGTCGCTCCGAGCTGCAGCCCTTTGGGACGAAGTGAAGGATAAACTCAAAAAGTCTGCCATGGAGCTATCGGGCGGACAGCAGCAGCGTCTCTGCATCGCAAGAGCCTTGGCGGTGTCGCCCTCTATCCTGCTTATGGATGAACCGGCATCGGCTTTGGACCCTATCTCTACCTCAAAAATCGAAGAGCTTATACACTCTCTGAAGAGAGAGTACACGATAGTGATCGTAACGCATAATATGCAACAAGCCGCACGGGTAAGCGATATGACCGGCTTCTTCATGCTGGGCAAGCTGATAGAGTACAGCGAGACAAAGAAGATGTTTCTAAGCCCTAAGGAACAGGCTACACAGAATTATATCACAGGGCGTTTTGGTTAAACAGAAAGAGAATAACAGCTATGAAACATACCGAACAGGAGATGCTCGCCCTGAAAGAGGAGGTGAGGCAGATGTGGAGACTGACACTGTCGCAGCTTGAAAAGGCTAAAGCGGCATTCTTAAACAGTAATATCGAGACCGCTCTGGAGGTTATGAGCAGGGAGAAAAGGTTGGATGCGTTCGACCTGAAGATAGATAGCGACTGCGAAAACTATATTGCTCTTTACAGTCCGGTCGCCATAGACCTTCGTCTTGTACTCTCTCTGATAAAGATCAGCAATACTCTCGAACGCATAGGAGACTTTGCGGTGGGTATCGCAAAGCATGTCATAGATAATGATTGCAGTGATGTGGCTCCGAAAATATTGGATGAACTGCAGGTGGAACAGATGTTTGACATTCTTATCGGAATGCTTAGCGACAGCTATGTGATACTGGAGTCCGAAAATACGAAGGTGTCCGGCAAAATCCTTGCTCAGGATGAGGCGGTGGATGCTATCTATCAGAACGCTCTGGAAAGCCTTGCAGAGGAGATTCGGAAAAGACCCGACTTTGCCCGTTGCGGTCTCAAGCTCTTCCTGCTGATACGTAAAATGGAAAGAATAGGCGATCATTGCAGCAATATTGTCGAGGAACTCGTTTTCTATGTAGATGCAAAGGTGCTGAAACATAGCGGTCAAAGATTCTCGGAGGAGTGATACAATCCGGTTTGTATAGCGGAAAAAGGCTAACTTTGAAAGGAGAAAAAAGTTGTTTATGACAGAGAAAATACTCGTAGTGGATGACGATAGAGACATCTGCGACATCCTTGAATTTAACATCAAAAGTGAAGGCTTTGGCGTGGAATGCGCTTACTCGGCAGAGGAGGCTCTGGAAAAGCTCGCCGACGGGAGCTGTTCGCTGATCCTTCTGGATGTGATGATGGGAGGGATGTCCGGCTTTAAGATGGCAGAGAAGCTACGCTCCGAAGGCAATCCTATCCCTATCATATTCCTCACCGCAAAGGATACGGAGAACGATATGCTTACGGGTTTTTCTGTCGGTGGCGATGATTATATCTCCAAGCCATTCTCCATAAAGGAGGTGATAGCCCGCATAAAAGCAGTCTTCAAACGCACCAAGACGAAACCGGAAGCGACGGTTACGCAGAAGAATAAACTCTCTTTCGACCGGCTTGTAATAGATCTCGCCACAAAAGAGGTCTCTATCGAGGGCGAAGCGGTATCGCTAACCAAGACGGAGTTTGAGATATTGGCTCTATTGGCGCAAAAGCCTGACAGACTCTTCTCAAGGGAGGATATCATAGATACTGTATGGCATGAAATGACTTACGTAACGGAGCGAACGGTGGATGTGCATATCACCCGGCTGAGAAAGAAGCTGGGAAAATATGGTGCCGTAATAGTGAATCGCTCCGGGTATGGATACCGATTTAATACCGGAGTTGTCTTATGAAACTGACCTATAAACAGCGTCTGTTCTTCTACATATCCGTTCTTTTTCTTCTCTTTTCTGCGGGAGTGATTCTCTTTGAGCAGGCACGAGACCGGAAGTTTAGAACGGAAGCGATGCAGGAGAGACTGCGTACCTACACGGAAGTAGTCAATTCAGCCCTTGTGGCGGATGGCAACAGCGATCTTCGCCGGCTCGATTCGCTGCTTGCTCTTTTCCCTCAAACCATTCGTCTCAGCCTGATAGACTCGGAGGGGACTCTCTTTTACGACAACTCCTTTACAGATCTCTCCACACTGACAAACCACCTTTCCCGACCGGAGATAGCGCAGGCAAAAGAGAAAGGAACAGGTACGGATCTCCGCACTTCTGCCTCTAACAGCCGGAAGTATCTCTACTACGCCAAAAGGTTTGGCGATAGATACATCAGAGTGGCACTGCCTTACGACATCGAGGTGGAGCAGTTCATGCAGGCGGATCACACCTTTTTCTACTTTGTGTTGCTGCTTTTTGTCGTTACCCTTGTGGGGGTCAATATGGTGAGTAATCGCTTTGGGGCATCCATCCGTCGCCTAAGAGACTTCATGACGGAAAGCGATAAAGGTGCCGCTCCAAAGCTCAACTTCCCGGATGATGAACTTGGAGAGATCGGTAGTAAGATAACGGAAAACTACCGCCAACTGAGAGAGAGAAAGGAGATAATAGATTTGGAACGAAGTCGACTGCTTCAACACGTTTACAGTTCAAAGGAAGGGATATGCTTTTTTACCCCTGCCAGGAAAGTGCAATTCTTTAACGGACTTTTCATCCAATACCTCAACATCCTGACGGATGAACCTACGGGCGAACCATCCATCCTGTTTACGGCTCCGGAGTTTGCCGGAATGCAGAGCTTCCTGAATGAGAATCTTTCCGAAAACTACTTTGAACAGAAGCTCTCAAAACAGGGTAAAAGCTTTGCTCTGCGCCTTAACAGATTTGATGATGAAGGCTTTGAAGTGATACTGAATGACATAACCAAACAGGAGAAGACACGGCAATTGAAGCAGGAGATGACCGCAAACATCGCTCACGAACTGCGTACTCCCGTTACAAGCATTCGGGGTTATCTGGAAACGGTAATGGAGCAAAACCCGAACGAGGAGAGGAGACACTACTTTATCTCTCGCGCTTTTGGGCAGGCGATGGTGCTGTCCGAACTGATTCAGGACATCAGTCTGATCACCAAAATGGAGGAAGCACCGCAGCTCTTCAAGCAGGAAGAGGTGGATCTCAATCTCTTGTTGGAGAGGCTGCAGAGCGATTTGGCTTCTGCTCTGGAGCAGAAAAGAATGTCGGTGAAGCTGCTTTTGCCGGGAAAAATCTCCGTCTACGGCTCTCGAAATCTCCTCTATTCCATCTTCCGAAACCTGACCGATAATGCCATCAACTACGCAGGAGAAGAGACCACGATTATCATTTCTCTCTACAATGAGGACGATCGCTTCTACTACTTTTCGTTTTCGGACAATGGCTGCGGCATATCCAACGAAGAGCATCTTCCTCGTCTCTTCGATCGTTTTTACCGTATATCGGAGGGGCGAACACGAGATACGGGAGGCTCCGGACTCGGTCTCTCGATCGTGAAGAACGCCATAGCATTTCACAAAGGAAGTATCACGGTGAAGAACAGAAAAGGAGGCGGACTGGAGTTTCTCTTCCAGCTGCAAAAATAAATCCCTCCCGTAAGTTGCTTACTCCTCTTTTGCTGCTCTTACAATCTTCATCAGCTTGCTTCCCATACAGCTACTGATGTCTGTGGTAACAAACTTACCATTCCAATAGAGCGAGAATATGGTGGCAGGAGAAGGGGCGTCTTGTGCTTCTTGAAGGGTGTCGAGCTTGACGATTTTCAACGGTATGCCCTCCTTTCTTGCCTCTTCTGCCAATACCGTAGCCACATAATACTCGGTGAAAGGACAGCGATTGCTGTAATAGGCAACCAGTCCGGTGCGTTCGTCATCCGGTAATCCTCTCTTTACAGACTCCTTGAAGCAAGGATCGGGAGCGGTATCATCTGTTTTCAAGACAAGGAGAGAGAAACCCTCCGGAAGTGTCTGCACGGTCTTAAAGCCCTGCTTGAGCAACCACTTTGTATCGCTCATGAAGTGATACTTTTTAGTTCCGACCACCGTTACCAATCCGTATTTGCCTTGCTTTCTTGCGTCATCTATTGCGGACTGAAGGAGTCTTTTGGCGTGTCCCTGCCCTTTGTACTGCCCCGATACCCACAGACAGTTTACCATGAGGTAGTTTTCTGCACTCACGGGTAACCATGCTTGCTCGGCAGGCACATACTCTATAAACACTTTGGCTCTGGCGTCTAACTTTCTGAAGATATAGCCTCGTTCCAGCTCCTGTTCCAGCCACATCTTTTTCAGTCTGTACCCTTCTTCGCACTTCTTATCGGAAAACGCGCAACAGATGTGTTCGGTGGGGAGATTTTCTTTGGTGATCGTAATGTAAGATGCTTCCATTATTTTAATTTATTTATGCTGTTTGGGAGAGGAGGGGACGGCTCTGCAGAACGTGGAAACATATTTCGGATTTTACGAGACCGAAACAGGTCTTCACGGGATGATGTTCTGCAGAAGGTGGAAATATATTTCGGATTTTACCGCATATGATTTACTCTTTTCCCAAACTCTAAAAGTGATATTCTCCAATAAAGATAACCATTTTTCGTGGACGATCTTTTCTCTTTTTTACCCCATTTTTCGGGACTCTCGAAAGAGTGTTTTTATATATTCCATCCCGAAAAATGCCCACTTTTTTCGCTCTCTCTATTTTGATCGGAAGGGTCATTTTCAGAGCACGACCGAACTGTTAAATTCGCCTCATTTTATTAACACAAATTCCGATGCTCGTTAAGCCAAAACGCTAAACGAGCATATTCTTTCGGCTTAACGTGTTTAATTTTTCAATGAACACGTTTAGTGATTTCATTAAACACGTTTACCGGATTCGATTAACGTGTTTNCGAGCATATTCTTTCGGCTTAACGTGTTTAATTTTTCAATGAACACGTTTAGTGATTTCATTAAACACGTTTACCGGATTCGATTAACGTGTTTAGAATTTTTGCTTATGGTGTTGATTCTTAGGATTTTGAGTCTTTTTGCCCTGTTTTTGTCATTTTTCGGCTGAAAAACAAGTTAGGATTCATTTACAGATAGGGGTGTTAAAATTCACACCAATTAACGCGAAAACAAGGCATGAAAACGATCGGGAGGAGAAAAGTTCGGAAATTCGCGATATTTCATAATAGTTTAATATATAGTAGGATAGGAGTTTTTCTGATCGCTGGACATGGACGACAGGACAAAATCTCTCCTTCTCGGTAGCCGGTTTTGCCGGCTCCATTTTTATATAAAAGCTCCCTCTGGTAAGACCTGCATTTTCTCTCTTTTTCCGAACCTTTTTGGGATAAAAAATAAGAAGGTCTCAAAGGAAATTCCTCTGAGACCTTCTCATCGTTTGTTCTATATTTCAGAACTATTTTGTCTGCTGAACGGTTGCGTAGATAATCTTACGCGCATCAGCCTCTCTTAGCTTTTGTTTTACCTCAGTTACGATACCCATCTTAGTAGACTCGTCTGTTTTCAAGACTGTCGTCATAAGAGCTGCATCCTCTTCGTTCTTTGCTGCTTTTTCTTGAGCAATAAAGTCGAAGATATCACTTGGAGAAGCAAACTCATCATTCAGCTGAATTTGAGTTTCAGTACCGTACTTTGCTTGATACATAGACATAGGCTTACCCATGTAGATGTATGTTGCAAGCGACTTCTTCTCCAACTTTGTTATTTCTGTTGCAGCAGGTAGCTTCACCTGAACCATCATAGTTACTTCACGGATAGAAGTTACCATCATGATAAAGAATAGGAATGCAAATACCAAGTCAGGCAATGACGCAGTGTTCAATTCGGGCATTTCTCGCCCGCCACCTTTTAGAAATTTACTCATAACTTAGATATTTATTTTTTCTTGCCTCCGTACTCTTTCGGATTTGCTTCGGAGATTTTTTGTGGATAGAGTTCTACAAGAGCATCAAGCTGTTCCGGAGAAAGCTCTTCAAGTGTCTTGCCCCACTTGTTACGCGCAAAGTCCGCACGCAACTCGTTATAGGCTCTCACAAGAATGTTCTGAACAGTGATGTAGTCCGCATACTTTGTGTCCACATTATTAGTTACCGATATCACATGACTCTTGGTTACTTTCATAACGCCAAGCAATGGGATCTCCTTGTCTTCTCTTTCAGGAAGAGTAGGATCATCATTGACGTTAAGGACGAACTCTTTTACCTTTTCTCCCAAACGGCTAAGCTCGATCTCTTCACCGTTACAGAGAACACGTCCGTCTGTGTTCACCAATACTTTAAGCATATTCCTTCTGTTGATGTCCAACTCTATATCTTTTTGATCAGGGGGAAGCGCAGGCGGAAGCGAACGCAAGATCCCTTTATCCGATCCCATAGATGTTGTTACCAGGAAGAATATAAGTAACATGAAAGCGATGTCGGCGGAAGAAGATCCGTTAATTCCGGGAGTTTTTCTTTTTGCCATAATTATTCTGCTTTATATGTTACGTCTTACTTCTTTATGAATAGGTTCTTGATAGCACCAAATAATACTCCGAGGATAGAGAGGCAGATAAGTGCATACGTAGAGTATAGAAGCATATCGGTTCTCTTCAACCAAGTCGGAATGTTATACTGTTGGAAGTCTTGACTCAAAGGAAGCGGATCTGCACTACCTACTGCATAAGTGATACCCAATAGCGCTGCAAAGAGTACCAATATAACTACTGTGCGTATTGCTTTCTTGGGTGAGTTTTTGAAACTGCTAAAGAACGCTGCTAACCCGAATAGTAGTGTTGCAAGCACGGCAATGATAGCCAACGCGTATGTCCAATACAGCAAAGCTCCGGTATAGACGGGCTCCGGTTTGGCAGCCGCAGGGTCAACATATCCACCGAAGTAGAATAGCCCCATGACTATCACCGAGATAGCTGCCACTACAAGGAGAGTTATGCTCGATGTTTTTCTTATTTTAGTTACTGCCATGACGGTCTATTATATTATCTCTTAAACTTTAGGTTATACTTCACGATGAAGTCAACAATACGGATAGAAGCATCTTCCATCTTGTTTACAATGCCTTCAAACTTAGAAAGAAGGTAGTTGTAGAATACTTGAAGGATAAGAGCTACTACAAGACCACCGATAGTGGTGATAAGAGCGATCTTCATACCGGAAGCTACAACTGTTGGAGAGATGTCGCCGGCCTTAGCGATGTCGTCGAATGCTTGAACCATACCAACCACTGTACCCAAGAATCCAAGAGATGGAGCCATTGCGATGAAGAGTGTGATCCAAGAAAGGTTCTTTTCCAAAAGACCTGCTTGTACACCACCGTAAGAAACGATAGAACGTTCTACTACGTCCAAACCTTGGTCGATACGAAGAAGTGCTTGATATGCAATAGATGCAACAGGACCGCGAGTGTCGCGAGCAATATTTTTAGCTGCTTCTACATCTCCTTTATCTAGAGCCGATTCAACCTCTGCAAGGAATTTGTCATTGTTTGTGTCGGCAAGATTGAGATAGATGATTCTTTCCAATACAAATGCCAAACCGAGGATAAGAGTGATGATTACCAATGACATAAATGCAGGACCACCCTCAATGAACTTTGTCTTAAGCTCTTGGTGAAATCCGCCTTCTACCATTTCTGCTTCAAGAGTAGCAGGAGCGGCATCTTCTGTTGGAGTATCCACAGTTTGAGTGGTTTCCTGTGCTACTTGATCTTGGGCACTTACTACCTGAGGTAGGGCTAGAGTAAAGAAACCCATCAATGCGATACTAGCTAAAAATCTTTTCATTGTGCGTTTGTTTTTAGATTAGAGATTTAAATTATTTGTTGTTTATTCCTTTATTTCACTGTGGGTTTACTCATTCAACCCTTTGCGGAGAGAAAGGGATTCGAACCCTTGATACGTTTTGCGTATACACGCTTTCCAGGCGTGCCTCTTCAGCCACTCGAGCACCTCTCCTTGTTATCTGTGTGATGTCTCACACCATACAGAGTACAAATCTATGTTTTTTAATTGACATACGCACTATTTTGGGCTATTATTTCTTTCACTTCTGAAGAGGAAGTGTTAAACAAGTCCAAATCAAAACAGTGTTGTCAAGTCTCTAAGTTAAATAATTTAACCGAATTGACCAATAATTGTGCGGATACTTCTGCTTCCGGTTTTCGGTATATTATTGATAACTCACTGATAATCCGATGTAAGTATGAAGGCTCATTTCGTTTGCCTCTGAACGGAACGGGAGAAAGATATGGCGCATCCGTTTCTATTACCACTCTTTCGAGCGGAATGGAGCGAGAGAGAAAGTCGCGCAGGTCGGAGTTTTTGAATGTTACCACTCCGCTTATTCCGACAAAGGCATTGGTCTTGCTGTCTATCCGTTTCAGCTCTCCGGCAGTTCCGGTAAAGCTGTGAAACACACCGGTGCATCTCCCTTCTCCTGCCTCTTTATAAATATCTATGGCGTCTTCCACCGCACTTCGGGTATGGATACTGAGGGGCAGGTTGTACTCCTTAGCCCATTCGATCTGTGTGGCAAATGCTTCCTGTTGATGCTGTTTGAAGGTGGTATCCCAATAGTAATCGAGTCCCACTTCGCCCACTCCGTAGTAGCGGGACAGGGTTGGAACTTGAAGCTCTGCCCGGACAAATGCCAGCTCTTCTTTGTAGTTTTCATCCACAGATGTGGGATGAAGACCCATCATCGGCAGTAAAACTTCCGGGAACTGCCTTACAGACTCTTCGAGTTCGGGGAATGAACTTCTATCTATATTAGGAAGAAGCATCCGGCCGATGCCCGACCGCATCGCTCGTTCTACGACATCGGGAAGATCCTCTTTGAATGCTTCTCCGTAGAGATGCGTGTGTGTATCTATTATGCGAGATGATTGCATTGTTATATCTATGCTTTTGCTGAGTCTTGGTGCAGGGTGTTCATTGGTAATAAGGCTTTTGTTTACTTCTCAAAAGATGAGGCTTTGAGACATCTGCCGAACCTGTTTATTTTTTGCTCTGAACGTTGATGAAAGCTGCACCGAACGGGTTAAAAAGTTGTATTCAAAGTTTGAATCCTGAAAAACAAGTGCTGAATTTTGCAAATCAAAGCCCGATTTCGGGAAATCGAGTCTTGATTGCAAAATTTTTTTATGTTTAAGAGAAGATTTGAACAGGTTAAAAAGAAGATTTGAACCTGTTCAGATCCGGTTTCGGGCTTATGGAGGAAAATGCGTTGTCGTTCTCTCTGTCTCGACGGATTCCCGATGGTGTTCATTCGGAGGCTCTCCAAGAGGATCAGTGATTTCTCTCCGAAAGCGATCGGATCATCTTTATCAATTCATCAAGAGGTGCTCTGTTGGGTACATCAAGCTCTTCGGAGAGAGAGACTGCCTGCTTGGAGAGCCCTTGTATCATGTCTCGGATCAGCTTGTCTACCTCATAACGCACATAAAATTCCTTTACACGCTCTATCCGTTTGCTCTTATCTTCGGTTGCAAGAGCAGCTTCCCATGCTTTGGTTTCTCCTCTCGACTCTGCGATTTTTGCCGTCTGAATCATCAAGAACGTCTTTTTGCGCTCTATGATGTCTCCACCTATCGGTTTGCCGAAGGTTGCTTCGTCTCCGAAAGTGTCCAGATAGTCGTCTTGGAGCTGGAAGGCAAGGCCGGTGGTTACTCCTATTTGATAAAGAAGCCGGGTATCTTCTTCGGATGCTCCGGCGGCTATTGCACCCAAGCCGAGTGCGCCTCCCAAGAGGACGGATGTTTTAAGCCGGATCATCTCCATGTATTCGTCTACACCTACTTCGGTTGCGTCTCTTCTCTCAAAGTCCATATCGTACTGCTGACCCATGCACACCTCTCTGGCTGTCCGGGAAAACATCTCCTGCAAACGGCGGAAGTCGGATGCTTGAGAGCGGGCTAAGATTTCGTATGCCAATACCAACATGGCATCTCCGGAGAGGATCGCGGTGTTGGCATCCCACTTTTTCCAGACGGTTTGTCTGTGTCTTCGTGTGGCGGCATCGTCCATCAGGTCATCGTGCAGGAGGGTAAAGTTGTGAAACACTTCCACTGCAGCTGCCACGGGATAGGCTTCCGTGTCCGGTTTTTTGCCGCCCATCATTTCGTAGGCTTGCAGTACAAGTCTCGGACGGATGCGTTTTCCGGGTACTTCCAGAGTGTATGAGATGGGGAGGAAGAGGGTTTGAGGTTCTTCTTCAGGGATCAGACTTAGCAGATATTCCTCGAAAGGGATTTGGGAAATTGAAGATGTCATAAGTAGTGAATATTATAGTTGTGGGGCAATGAGCCTGCAGACAGAACACCACATCTTTCTGAATATAGAGAGTTGGCTCCATCTGTTTAGCGGCTCTTTATAGGCATTTTTCATATCTTTCTCCATATCCGCCACGAGAGACGAGGCAAGATCGGAGTTGTATATGATACCTGTTATTTCAAAGTTGTGTTCAAGGCTTCTGGCATCCAGGTTGGCAGACCCGACGATGCATATCTCTTGGTCTATTACCATAATCTTGGAGTGGTTGAAACCCTTTGTGTATCTCATGATTTTGATGCCAGACTTGACCATTTCTTCCGTATAGGAGAGCATCGCAGGAGTAACAAAACGTACATCCGCAATGTCCGGTATAAGGATCTTTACCTCTACGCCGGCAAGAGCCGCTCCTATGAGTGCTCTGTTGAGAGGCTCCGGAGGAAGGAGATATGGCGTTACGATGTGTATGCTTCTCTTTGCCGTCAGAAGTGCTTTTGTCATTACTTGTTGCAAGATGAACCACTGATCGGTGGGAGAAGTGGGGAAGAAGAGAGCCGGAATGCTTGGAACGGAAGCCGATGAGTCCGTTTGTGTTTCTGTGTCGTAGATGCTTTTCGGGAGGAGTCGCCGTGTTGCGATGTACCAGTCTACCATGAAAGCATTCTCCAGAAGCTTTACACCGTCTCCCTCTATCCTGAAATGGGAGTCTTTCCACACGCCCGATTTTGTGCCATGTATATATCTGTCGGCAACGTTCATTCCCCCGAAATAGCCTGTTTTACCATCTATCACCACTATCTTTCTATGGTTGCGGTAGTTGGCTTTATTGGTTAAGAAGGGGAAGACTACGGGTAAGAACGCTCCCACTTCCACGCCTCCCTGTTTCAATTCTTTCCAAAAAGCTCTTTTGGTTTTAAGGCTTCCGAGGTGGTCGTAAAGGACTCGCACCATGACGCCTTCGGCTGCTTTTGCGATGAGAGCCTCCTTGAGACGATGCCCGATATTGTCATCCACAATGATGTAATACTGGATATGGATGTGGTGCCTGGCTTCTTTGATGTCCTGCAGAAGTGCTTCGTACTTGTTTTTTGCCTGAGTGAAAAACTTAATATCCGAGATGGTCGTGAGAGGTACGCCCAACTGCTTCTCCGGAATAGAGAAGATACTTTTGTAGGAGTCGTTGTCTACTTCTACCTGCGGAGGGAGTTCCCCTCTTCCGGGGTAGTCCATAGACATTATTCTTTGAAAGCGACGGAGCGGAATAAGAGGCTTCCCCCTGAACTCTATCCCAAAAAAGAAGTAGAGAAAAAGACCCACGGGAGGCACGAGTATAAGCACAAGAATCCAGTTTACCGCCTTTAACGGCTGGCGGTTTTGGCTGATGATGACAAGAATGACGCCGAGAACCAGAAAGAAATAGAACAGCTGCCAAAATAGATCCAACGAACTATTCGTATCAAATAAAAAGTAACTCATACGCGCTCTACTCTGTTATTTCATGGGACAAACAGTATGCTGAAATTGACCGACCCATACACCTTATGGCTGTAAAAGCAGGGATGAGAAGAGAAAGAGATTGTGCCCGGATGCTCTATAATAATGGTACTCCCGCTGTGCACTATCCCATGCTTTATCAACAGGTCGGGTATCTCTTCTATATTGTCAAGGGCATAAGGTGGATCGGCAAAGACGATGTCGAAACTCCCTCTTCTGCTCTCGATGAAGCGGAAAGCATCGGATAATATCGGGCGATACGCAGGGTCTTTCAGGGTATCGGCGAGCTTCTGAAGGAAGAGATAGTGTCGCTTATCCTTTTCGACCGCCACCACGGAGCGGCATCCTCTCGACAGGAATTCCAATCCGATGCTCCCCGTACCTGCAAAGAGATCCAAAACACTCTTTCCATCCCAATCGAAGATATTCTCCAGAACATTGAACAAATTCTCTTTGGCAAAGTCCGTTGTAGGACGAGCTTTGAACCCGGAAGGTACTTCAAAGCGACGTTTGCCATATTTTCCGCGTATTATTCTCATGTTCTTATTGCAGATAAAGGTGGTACATCTCTTCGGGAGAGGTGTATGTCGTGTACTCTTTTATCCTTTCGCCGAAGTAGAGAGAAAGGGTCGGGCTATCCGCTCCTTCCGCCCAAAGCGTCAGCGAATCGTTATGTGCATTCATTCCCAAGCCTCTCCATATTCGTGTCAGATGGTATATGGCATCTTCTGCATGGGGAGCAATGACACTGTTTCCAAGTAGCAACTTCCCCTGTTCCGCGGCTGCAATGTTGAGACTACCGCCGGAAAAAGCAGCATATACCACCTTTGAACCTGTCGTCAGAGAGGCTTCCACCGATTGTCGGATAAGCTCCGCAAGGATATGATGATAGCTTGGATTGGAAAAAGAGCGCAGTCCGAGGCTGTAAAGAGGTTCGTCCATGGAGAAGCTCATCGCCATTCCGCCGTTGTGCGGTATGCGTAAGATCAGCTCTTTTTTCTCTTCTGCGTCTTCCGTCAGAGCGTGTTGAGTAAAGCCCAAAGTGCTTTTCTGAGACAGCTCTTCCGGCATCAGCATTACCTCTAAAGGCTCCACGAAGATTTTTGTGGAGTGGAAAGGCAGTGAGAGGGGAGTGTGCAGGAACAGCACTTCCTTTACTTGCTCCGAAAGAGAGAGCGATAGCGTGCTTTCGGGAAAAGGAGTGCTGAAAGAGACCAAAAGAGCCGAGCTCTCTTTGTCTCTCGCATAAAAAGAAAGTCCATCCGTTGTGATGCGGATGGACGTATGAAGTTGTTGAGACTTTTGTGGATGTATATCCGCTAACTCTACCATATACCAATGTATGTGATAAGCAATCTCATTAGAATTCTTTTTCCCAGTTTCCTGCGTAGTTGTTGACTTCAACAAGAGAACCAACCTTTAGACCGGGGAACTTTTCCAACTTTTCAGTTCTGTCTTTAAGGTTCTTAAGCTGATGCTTATCGAGGTCTCCCAAGTATACATCGTAGTCCACAGAGGCTTCAAAGATACGGATGTCGAAACCGGAAGCAGTTTTAACACTTGCAGTATCCATTTTGAAGCTGGCGTTTGTTCCCGGAACTATGCCGATGGAAGAGACGTCAAAATTTTCTCCGAAAAGAGCAAGCTTCGCATTTGCCCAAGTGGTATCACGAAGGAAATACTTGTTTTCTCCATACACAAGACCTTTTTCTGTTGCTTCTTTCCAGTTTCCTGTTGCACGAGCTTTGGCTGTGATGGCGGCTGCAGATGCTTCTGTAAGACCGTCTTCACGTTGTTTTTCTGTAAGTTCACCCTCTTTCAAAACAGTAGGAATACGTCCATTGTTCAGGAAGTCTTCCAGCTCCGCAAAATTAGCGGCATGTCTGTTGTATTGTGTCTTAAAAGAGATCTGTGCTGTACGAATGTCTATCAGTCTCTCGATAATAGGTTTCTCACGTTCGGTCTTTTTCTTTTTGAAGTTGATAGGCGTGAGAATACTCATAGCAGACACGTAAGCCAAGCCAACGATGGCGGCTACCAATAAAATTTTGACTATTACTTTCATGCGGCGTGTATATTGTTTATTTTTGTTCTTTCCGAGGAGTCTCTTTTTTTGACATCCAAAGACAAAAGTAGTAAACTTATTCCAATCCTTAAAGGGTCTTGAATTAAAAAATAGTATCCTATGATTTTGCCTTCCGGTTTTGGCTTCCAATTTAACCATTTTTTTGGACATGAGATGTCTTCTTCTCAAAAAAAGGCTCTTTCCTCACTGCTTTCCTATTTTGAGAATGCGCCGGATGGCGCTCTTTTTGTTCTCAAAGGGTATGCGGGGACAGGCAAGTCCAGTCTTGTGGGAGCCCTTTGCAGGACGCTGCTTTTCTACCATAAACCGGTGGTTTTACTGGCTCCGACGGGTCGGGCGGCAAAGGTGCTCGGAGGATATTGCTCTGTATCGGCATACACCATTCACAGGGTTATATACAGGCAGAAAAGGGTTTCGTTTTTGGAAGAAAGGTTTGACAAAGACAGAAACAGCTATCCGGAGGGAACGGTGTTTATCGTAGACGAAGCTTCGATGATAGGGAACGAAGAGGATGTGTCCGGGATGTTCGGATCGGGCAGACTGCTTG
This sequence comes from Porphyromonas sp. COT-108 OH1349, assembly GCF_000768755.1. Taxonomy (NCBI): domain Bacteria; kingdom Pseudomonadati; phylum Bacteroidota; class Bacteroidia; order Bacteroidales; family Porphyromonadaceae; genus Porphyromonas; species Porphyromonas sp. COT-108 OH1349. The sequence continues at coordinate 28,278 of NZ_JRAH01000013.1, forward strand.
AGGATCTTCTGGATTTTGTATTCTCCACACCCGGTTCAAAGGTTGTCTTCATCGGAGATGATGCTCAGCTTCCTCCGGTGGGTACTACCATCAGTCCGGCTTTGGATGTCGAATTTTTGAAGGCTTACTGTTCGGAGATTCACTCCGCCGTGCTTACGGACATCGTTCGTCAGGCTGAGCAGAGCGATATTGTCCGTTTGGGCGCACTGCTTAGAGATCATATCTTGCTGTTGCAACAGGAGCTTTCGGCTACGGGAAGCACGGAACACGTTTCGCCACTCTCGCCTATACCATTCGTTCCACAGAAAGATGGAGATGTGTCAATACTTAGAGGGGAGGAGCTGCCTGAGGCTCTGGATCGCTCCATGAGGGATCATTCGGTGGACGATGTAGTGGTCGTTACTCGCTCCAATAAGGATGCCGAAGCGTTTAATGTAGAGATACGCCGTCGGCAGTTCGACTATGAGACCGCTCTTGTTCAGGGTGAGCGTCTCATGGTGGCGCGGAACAACTACTTCTATTTCCCCGGATGCGAAGAGGAAAAACAGAGACGAACCCCCACCCGATTCTCTGCAAATGGAGAGGTGCTTACCGTAAAACGGCTGGGCAAAGTGCGAGAACTCTACAACTTTACCTTTGCAGACGTGACGCTCGAAACCGAAATGGAAGAGCAGTTTGAAGCAAAAGTGATCATGGACAGCCTGCTCAATGCTTCTCCCGCACTCTCTCCGGAACAGCGACAGGAGCTGTTCGATGAAGTGCGGCAAGACTATCCGGAGCTGACCACTAAGGCACAACTCTATCCGGTGATGCGACAACACCCCTATCTGAACGCTCTGCAAGTGAAGTATGCCTATGCCATGACGTGCCACAAATCGCAGGGAGGGCAGTGGAGGGATGTCTATGTCTACATCGGTTATCTCACAGAGGAGATGATGTCGCTGGATTTCTACCGTTGGCTCTATACGGCTGTAACGAGAGCTACGGGGCATCTCTACTTTGTCAATCCGAGTAAGCTGCTGTTCGAGATAGAGGAGTAAGTGTTGTCAGACTCGCTTCGTCGGAGAGGAAGATGTGGGGGATAAAATGCTTCTCCGGATTGAGAAAATTTCCCGAAAAGAAACGACAAAAATATTGTTCCGGATAGAGGGCGGACGGCTCTCTATTTTTATATATTCCATCCCGAAAAATGCCCACTTTTTTCTTGCTCTCTATTTTGATCGGAGAGGTCATTTTCAGAGCACGACCGAACTGTTAAATTTGGGTCGTTTTATTAACACAAATTCCGATAGCTATTAAGCCAAAACGCTAAACGAGCATATTTTATCGGCTTAACGTGTTTAATTTTTCAACGAACACGTTTAGTGATTTCATTAAACACGTTTACCGGATTCGATTAACGTGTTTAACCAAAATCATTAAGACTCTAATAATCAGCATTCTATCTGTTTTTGCTCTAAAAAGCACCTAAAAAGGCAGATTTCTCTATTAAGAAATATTTGCGAGCGTAGGCGTTGAAATTCACACCAATTAACGCGAAAAAGCCCCATGAAATGGACTGAGAAAAATTTTTTCTCAAATTCGGGCTCTTTTGTAATGGCTTATCTTATAGTACGTTATGGCTGGTTGTGGAATTATTTCTGTTTTAAGATCATCTTGGAGTGGCTCAAATCCTCTTCTCTTGGCAGATTCATTTTTATATAAAACATCCTCTGTTCACCCTTTCTATTCTTGTGGGAAAAGTGCTTGCGATGGAAAGGATGAGGGGTTGTTATATGAGTCTTAGTGCCCGGCTGTGAAAGTGTGATATTTTTTGATGCCAAGAGTGAAGAGCCGAGAGGTATAAAAAGAGGGCTTTTTTGTGTTAATCGACCCTGCTTGAGGTGCTATCGAGATATAGGAGAGAGGGAGGCTTTGCTGTTGATAGCAGTATCTTAAAAGATTGGAAGGAATAGACCGGATATTGAGAGGTGCAAGGTCTTGCCACTGCTTACAAAGCTTCACAAGATTGAAAGCGACAGTCCGGGTATCGAGATGTGCGAAACGGCTCTCTTTTTTCGTCTCGTTTGGAGATTTTGAGATGGCTTTTCCAAGAAACAGATCTGGTTGGGGCACCATTCTTGGCTTTTAAGAGGAGGCTCAATAATGGTAGTGCAGTGCGCTAAAAGGGGAGATTGCAATGGATTTTTCACAAGTCAATATCTCCCTTAATGTGTTGTGTTTATCACCGGTTTGGGGTTATTTGTTCTGCTCTTCGGTAACATTTTACTCTTTAACAAGGTTGCTCTCCATCGGTTGAGGCTTCTCCATTTTTCTTTACGATAATGCTTTCTTCTTTGATAGATGCTCTTTTGTCTTGGAGTAATGATTACGCTCTTCTCTCTTTAGCTCTGCTTTGCCTTTCAATGGTAGATTTTGTATGTTGGGTTAAGGGTTGTCCGTTTCTGTCCTCGGTTGTGTTTTCTTCTTTGATGGAGACTCCTTTGTCTTACCCTAATGATTGCACTCTTCTCTCTTTAGCTCTGTTTTATCTTTTAATGGTAGATTTTGTATGTTGGGTTAAGGGTTGTTCATTTCTGTTCTCGGTTGTCTCTTTTTCTTTGATAGATGCTCTTTTATCTTGAACTAATGATTGCGCTCTTCTCCCTTTAGCTCTGTTTTACCTTTTCATGATAGATTCTGTGTGTTGGGTTAAGGGCTGTCCGCTTCTGTTCTCGGTTGTTTTTCTCCTTTGATTAGATGTTCTATTGTCTTGGACTAATGATTACGCTCTTCTCCCTTTAGCTCTGTTTTATCTTTTGATGGTAGATTTTGTGTGTTGGGTTAAGGGTTGTCCGCTTCTGTTTTCGGTTGTCTCTTTTCCTTTGATAGATGCTCTTTTGTCTTGGACTAATGATTACGCTCTTCTCTCTTTAGCTCTGTTTTGCCTTTCAATGGTAGATTTTGTATGTTGGGTTAAGGGTTGTCTGCTTCTTTTCTCGGTTCTCTCTTGTCTTTATAGTAGTGTTCTCTTTTTTGTTCGATTGCGAAATGCCTATTCTTATTTTCAGTTGTTTCCTATGCTTTAACGGCAGAATTTTTATAAATATGGGAGAACGCGAGTCTGTTCTATGCGTGTCGGAGGATATATAAAAAAGAGGAACGGCGGTAAGTGAAACCACTTACCGCCGTTCGTTTTATTTACTTAGTCGGGATCGAAGAAGTATTAGTTCTTCACCTCAACTCTTCTTGCCTTGATAGAAAGAGCGTCCTTGCCAGTAAGAACAGGGTCTTTACCTTGACCTGCAGTAGTGATACGAGATACATCTACACCTTGTTTAGCAAGATATGATTTAAGGGCTTCTGCACGGTTGATAGCAAGTTTGTTGTTAAGAGCTTCAGTACCTGTGTGGTCGCAGAAACCTGTGATAACAAATTCTACAGTTGGGTTTTCCTTCAATGTAGATACGATTGTTGCCAATTCGTTCTTGTACTTTCTAACATCGATTCTGTGTGAACCTCTGTTGAAGTGTACTGTTGGAAGGTCAAACTTAACTGCTGCAAGAGCTGCCAAACGAGCTTCTTCTTCTGCCTTTCTGCGAGCAGCTTCTTCTTCAGCTCTCTTACGAGCAGCTGCTTCAGCTTCTGCCTTTTCGCGAGCCAAACGTTCAGCTTCTGCTTTTTCGCGAGCGATGCGCTCAGCTTCAAGACGTTCGTTCACTCTGTCTGTAGCCATCTTCTTGATAGCTGAACCAACAGGAGCGTAAAGGATATTGTCTTCCTTGTTTGTGTTACCGATCTTGTAAACAACGCCAAGAGCCACTTGACCTACAACACCATAACGAAGCTTGGTACCTGTATTGTCGATACCGTCGAAGTTGTTGTTGTTTTGGATCCAAGCAGTACCTGCCTTAAGCATTACGTCTACATGCTTGCTTGCGCGAACACGGAAGTCAAGATCTCCACCAAGAGCTAGAGTGAGGTCGTTCTTGAGATCCGAAGTGTTGAACTTCGCATTGTCGCTAACCTTGTGAAGTGTAGGAGAAAACTTGTAAGCATAAACAGCAGGGCTTAGGATAAGAGCCACCTTGCGGTTTGCACCAGGGGCGAATAGAGGAGCCACGTTGAAGTCAAAGTGCAAACCTCCACCCATGTGTACGATCTTAGAATAAACATCCTTGAAAAGCATAGACTCAGCAGGAGCTTTGCTCATATCGCCATAGAATGTCTGACCGTTAGGCATTACTCTGTATTGCATTTCCTCTTTCTTTGCGCCTGCAGGAGCGTTTCCGTACTGACCTGTAAGGCTAAGACCGAAGAATGGATTGAATTGGTAACCCAATTGCAAGCCCCCCATGTAACCAAAGTGGATTTTGTCATGAGCAAGTGTTGCCATATCTCCACCTTGAGTAAATGGTAAACCACCATAGATACCTATACTCCAGTTAGAGTAGTTTTGCTTAATCTCTTTTTTAATCTTTAGAGCTTCTTCCTTAATAAGTTCTTCTTTTGTCTGTGCTTGAGCACCTACTGCTAAAAACAACGGAAGAGCAAGATAAAGTCCAATCTTTCTCATTACTTTGTGATGTTAAAAAGTTATTGTTTATTTACTACCTTCTTATCTATTTTTAGGCGATAATATATTCTGTATTTTCCCAATAGATATAGGCAAAATCATTGTCCATCTTGGTTTTGAAAATGCTATACCTTGACGCAAAGATAATAATTACTTCTTAAACTCAGTCTAATGTTATAAAAATAATGCTTTTAGCCTGTTCCTTTTTGTCTTTTTGGTGCTATTTCAAAGGTGTTTGAGGGTGTTCCGGAGTCTTTTTGTCGCTCCGTTCTTTCGGACTGTCGCTTTGTCTGCTCTTGGAGAAACTTTTCGGTGGAGATACTCTCCTATTTACATATTGGTATTCGGAGTGTTAAAGATTGTTTGCTTGTAATCTCTGCTCAATATAGAAATCATTTGTAACGTTTTTACTAATAGTATTTTGGGGTGGTTTATTTTATTTTGGGCGTCCCCTTTTGTCATGTTAAATAATGATTTTTGGAGCGGAATTGTTTGATTCTTTTGCAGTTAAAAGGTATATTTGTCGAAAAAGTAGTGCTTTTGAAGTCGGTTAAAGTAAGGACATGGCTTGGAATGGCTCTGCTTTCGTGATTATAAATAGATGGTTTAACAGCACAAATTTGTATGCGACATTTGAATTACCGATGTCTCCTTACAGCCGTGGCATGGCTTTCATTCCATGGACTTGTTTCGGCTCAAGCGCCACCGGGAGGAAATAAGGTTAATCAGGATCCGATAAAATCTATCGAGACTGCCATTCAAAAGCAGATGGGAAAAGATTCTCTCGCAATGGCAGATAACCTTAAAACTAAAGACATTAGAAGAACAAAAGAGCTCAATAAAGCCATAGAGGAATCTATCGCGATGGAGCTTGAAAGAGAACGACTCGATTTTCCCGCAATAGATATTTACGGTGAAAATTCTTGGCACTCGAAGTCTGTAAATCCAATAATCGGAACGGCCATTACGGCAATTCCCGATACGTACGACATAGATTGTACCCAATTCACTTCTCCTTTAGGAAACGAAAGTATGCGTGTAACTTCACGCTACGGATATCGTAAAAGATACCGCCGTATGCATTACGGAATAGATATTGGTCTCAGTATTGGAGACTCTGTTCGTGTTGCATTCGATGGAAAGGTTCGCATGGTGAACTATGAAAGGAAAGGATACGGACACTACGTTGTGGTAAGACACCCTAATGGCTTGGAAACTGTATATGGACACCTTTCTCGTGCCATTGTAACGGAAGATCAAGTGGTGAAAGCAGGAGATGTGATAGCTCTTGGAGGCAATACCGGAAGAAGTTCAGGTCCTCACTTGCACTTTGAAACACGTTTCATGGGTATTCCTATCAATCCGGAGCTTATCATAGACTTCTCAACGGGAATCCCTCATAGTGATGTCTTTACTTTTGTAAAAGGAAGACATAAAGCGGGAGGTAATGCTTTGGCTTCATCTCGAAAGTCTTCGGCATCCTCTACAAGCAAGAATATTGTCGTACACCGAGTGAGAAACGGAGATACTTTATCCGAGATAGCCTCCAGGTACGGCACGTCAGTAAATAAAATTTGTAGGCTTAACGGTATAACGCCAAAAACAACTCTCAAGATTGGTAGAGCGTTGCGTATTACGGCGTAAGTACCTGTTTGAAGCGACATTTGTTATATATAGAGCAATACCATTTAAGTTAACAAGGTTGAGTCTTTACTGAAAAGATTTCTACCTGAAAAGAAGAGCTACGGTTGCAATCTCTAAGATTGCTTAGCTGTAGCTCTTTTTGTGAAGAATAGAGCTATGGCAAAGTATGTTTCGGAAGAGAAAGGATATCAACCACTTCCGCCATTGATCCTTGTCGGATTTATGGCAGTAGGCAAGAGTACATTGGGTCGGGTCTTAGCAGAAAAGCTCTCTTACCGATTTATGGATACGGATCTTCTTTTGGAGAATCGCTTTCGGACAACCATTTCAGACCTCATAACCTCCCATGGAGAAACTTATTTCAGAGAGAGAGAATACGCCATCGTGCAGGAAGTGATGGCGCATGAGTGTTCTGTGATAGCGACCGGGGGGGGGGCTCCCTGCTATAAGGACTGCATGAAACAGCTATTGGACAGCGGGGTGGTGGTTTATCTGGAGTGTCCTTTGGATATTCTTTCTGCCCGTCTGTACCGTTATCGCCACACCCGACCCGCGGTGGCACTCAAAACTGCCGAGGAGATCTCTCTGTTTGTGAAAGAAAAACTTGCACTTCGAGAGCCTGTCTATCTTCGGGCAAAGTATCGGGTGGATGTCGGCAAGCTGGAAACGGCAGAAGAGGTTCAGGAATGTGCCGAGCAGATATTGGAGTTGTATCACCGGGAGATTGCGAATAGAGAGTAGATGGCTTCCGTAAAGCATATTCTAAAGATTGCATCCCCCGTATTTGTATCCCTTATTGCGCAAAACATTGTAGGGATCACCGACACCGCATTTATGGGTCGAATAGGCGAAGTAGCTATGGGTGGATCTGCCATGGCAGTCATGGCATATTACTGCGTATTCACTTTAGGCTTCGGACTTGGAGCCGGAACACAGATTTTGGTATCCAAGCGATTCGGAGAAGGTCGGCGGGACGAGATAGGAAGAGTATTCGGACAAAGCTCCCTTTTGCTTCTTATTGCTGCTCAGCTTTCCTTCTTTATCTGTTACATCTTTGGGGAGTCCATGTTTTATGCGCTCCTTAAAAGTCCGGACGTTGCAGACGTTGCCACCGAATATTGGCAGTGGCGCATTTGGGGCTTTGTCCTTGCTTTTCAGTCCACCACCTATCGTGCATTTTACATAGGTATAGGGAAAACGAAAGTGCTTACCTATAATGCCTTCATCATGGCAGTGGTAAACATTGTGCTCGATTACGTCCTTATCTTCGGACACTTTGGTGCTCCGGCATTGGGTGTAAAGGGGGCTGCTTTGGCAAGTGTCATCGCTGAGGGCTCATCTCTGCTGTTTTACTATTTCTATTCAAGGCTGAGCGGTCATACGGGGGAGTATTCTCTCCACTACACCGCCATACGTCTGAATATAAAGCTGATCCGGCAGATTTTCAGACTATCCTTTTATCTCATGTTGCAAGGACTCGTCAGCCTCATGGTCTGGGCGGTTTTCTTCATCTTCATAGAGAAGTTGGGAGAGCGAGCACTGGCTGTCGCGGCTGTCGCAAGGAGTATCTACATCTTCCTGTATATACCGATAAGTTCATATTCTACCGCTGTCCACACCATCGTGGGGCAGACCATCGGACGGAAAGAGGAGGATAAAGTTCCGGGTCAGGTCTTCAAGATTGCAAGGCTTTCCCTGCTTACGATGAGTGTGTTTGTCGTCATCATCAATCTTTTTCCGCATATCGTCACGGAGATCTTTACGGACGATCTCTCTCTTATCGCCGATGCCGTCCCGACCCTAAGAGTGATTACCATAGCTTTGCTTGGCAGTTCCGTTGCCAATATGTTCTTTGCTGCAGTCTCCGCTACGGGTGCAACCAAGAAGGCGATGCAGATAGAGATGGCTACCATCCTTATCTATCTCGGAATGGCTTGGGTATTGACTTACTACTTGAATGCTCCGGTTCACTGGTGCTTTACCGTCGAGGTGGTGTACTATATTATAATAGGAGTCTTCAGTTCACTTTTCATTATACGGGAGAGGTGGCGACACCCCAAATGGCGAATGTTCCTCGAATAGCATTTGTCTGCTTTCATAGAATTTCTTATCCCGAAACTTTTTTGTATATTTGTAATGAGGGGATGTGGAGAACACTTCTCAGATGAGAAAGTAATGTTATTAACTAACTTAAATACGACGTTAGCATGAAAGGCAATGGTGGAATGAAATTCCTTATCGGTTTTGCAATTGGAGCAGCAGTAGGTGCTGCCGCTGCATATTTTTCTGATGAAAAGAAACGTAATGACTTTATAGATGATGTATCCGACTTTTCAGACTCTGTAAAGAGCGGAGTGAAGGATGCTTACTACGGAGCTCGCATAAGAGGAAGAAAGGCTTCTCGTGATCTTCAACGCTACTTGGCAGATGTGAAGGACTCTGCGGAAGGGATGTATGAAGAGGTAAAGGACAAGGCTCTCCGTGCTATGAAGTCTTAACTTCCGGCATATACCGAAGATATTTTCAGATCCGGCAAATTTCGGATCGTCGGGTAGGTCTTCAATGATCTGCGTTATGTGTGGCTTTGAGATGAGGTGTGGTCATCGTGTCGTTGCGGAGAGCGTGCGAGCTCTACGCTCGTCTTGGTGGGGCAGATCTTCTCAAAGCCATATTTTTTTAGGTCTGTACTTTCCGGGGGATAGGGGCAGGTCTTCAGTTATAAATTTGTCGAGTTATAAAGAAATGCAAAAAACATTCTTACAGATCATAGAGGAAACAAAAGAGGACTTCTTGGCTCTGATCTTTTCTCGCATAGAGCTTATGAAGCTGTCGGCTGTGGAGAAAGGAGTGCCTGTGGGTGTCATTGCCGTTTACGCCACTATCGTGCTCACACTTCTCCTTGTGTCCACCACGCTTTATCTGGCTGCGGCCTCTTTTGCACTGAGTCTGCTCTTCACGGAGCTTTATGCCGAGCTGCTCAAAGCACTTTCTCTTGGCTTCACCATCTCAGGTACGATATTCCTCATACCGGCTCTTTACATGGCTTTTCGGTGGAGACACTACACGGATAGATATTCCGAGAAGTATATCCATGTCGTTCTGGATCATTTGGATGAGCAGAATGCCCAAGATGCCATCAAGGATGCCATAGAGGAGAAAGGAGGTAAGGCATGAACCGTAGCCGTCCGATACAAGTCTCTTCCGCAGAAAGGCTGCGAATCAAAAGAGGATTTTACAAGAATGAAATTCGTTCTGCCGAGATGCGTCTCCAGAATAATATAGGCTATCTTTCCCAAAACATTGGATGGATGCTCTTTGAAGAGCTCAAAGGAGTAGTAGCCGAGAGAGTCCCGGGAGGTGGCAAGCTGCTCGGCTTCCTTGGATTGTTCGACCGTTCGAGAGAGAAAACCAGCATACGGACCATAGATCCCGATGCCCGGCAAGAGGAGCAGCAACAACCCTCTGCACTCTCTTCGCTTCTTTCCGGAGTGGTCAGCAGCCCGATGCTAAGTGCTATCCTTCCTCTGGCAGCCGGTTACATACAGGGTCGGGCTTTCAATCTGGGATTGAAAGCCGTACGCAAAATTCTTTCTCTTCCTTTTGGTCGCAAAAAGAAGTAGTTCAAGCAGATATTGGAGACCATAGAGGGAGTATGGATTGGAAAAATATTCATATATTTGTATTGCCTTAGACGAGAGACCCCAAAGGGGGTCTCCGTTATTGTAATGCAGATATATGAGGTTTTAATAGATTTTTTTACATTCAAAAAATACGATAACTGAAAATGATTAAAGTAGGTATTAACGGTTTTGGCCGTATCGGACGTTTCGTTTTCCGTGCTGCTCAAAAAAGAACAGACATTCAAGTTGTAGCCATCAATGACCTTATGCCGGTAGATTACTTGGCATATATGTTGAAATACGACACTATGCACGGAACATTTGAAGGAACAATAGACTTCAACATGGATAAGAACATTCTTATCGTGAATGGTAAGGAGGTTCGCATAACAGCGGAACGCGATCCTAAAGACCTTAGATGGGCAGAAGTGGGAGCAGATTATGTAGTAGAATCTACCGGTCTTTTCCTAAGCAAAGATAAGGCACAAGGACACATTGATGCAGGTGCAAAGTATGTAGTGATGTCGGCTCCTTCAAAGGACGATACTCCTATGTTCGTTTGCGGAGTAAATCATAAAGAGTATGTGAAAGGTACTCAGTTTGTATCCAATGCTTCTTGTACAACCAACTGTTTGGCTCCGGTGGCAAAGGTTCTCAACGATAAGTTTGGTATCGTAGATGGTCTCATGACCACAGTACACTCTGTTACTGCAACACAAAAGACCGTTGATGGTCCGTCTCTAAAGGACTGGCGTGGTGGTCGTGCTGCTACCGGCAACATCATCCCATCATCTACAGGAGCTGCAAAGGCAGTAGGTAAGGTAATCCCTGCACTCAATGGTAAGCTTACCGGAATGTCTTTCCGTGTACCTACACTCGATGTTTCCGTAGTGGATCTTACTGTAAACCTCGCAAAACCTGCGAAGTACGATGAGATCTGCAAGGCTATGAAAGAGGCTTCTGAGGGCGAACTCAAGGGCATCCTTGGCTATACAGACGAAGAAGTGGTATCTTCAGACTTCCTTGGAGACGTTCGCAGCTCTATCTTCGATGCTAAAGCGGGTATCGCTCTAACAGATACATTCGTTAAGATTGTTTCCTGGTACGATAACGAGATCGGTTATTCTAACAGAGTGCTCGACCTTATCGCACACATGGCAACAGTAAACGCAAAATAAAAAGATGTCGAGACGACATTGATGCTTTGATTTTAATCATAAATTAGAGAAGGGGCTGTGCCGGCATTTGTTTGGCATAGCCCCTTTTCGCATACATTAAAATGCGTAGAGTTCAAGGCGATAGGGGTGAGGCTCGACAGAGCATACCGGAGTACCTGACCGATGCCGAATATCGCAAGCAACGCAGTGATCTGTACCTTATAATACTCTATGTTTTTCTCTCTATTCATCATGACACCCCTTCCGGATGCTCTCCAAAGTGTCGCCGGTGCATTTGAGCCAGAAGCGCTTCCTTATGGTCTGCTTCTCTTTTCTTTTTCTTCCCCGAAAGGTGTCGGATTCATGGGATAAAAATGTTATTCTCTCGGCTCCGACAGCCCTTGTTTTTGACCCGTTTTTTGGGGATGTTTTATATAAAAACAGAGCGGTAAGATTCTCTCTCCATGCCGATGATTTTCTCTTCTGTTTTGTGTCATTTCAAATCCGTGAGTCTTTAATTCGTTTGTTATCAGACGAGTATGAGAAATCGCGAATTTGGAGAAAATTTTTTCTCAGTCCGTTTCATCGGGCTTTTTCACGTTAATAGGAGTGAATTTTAACACTTATCTCTGTGAACGTTTCCTAATAAAGAAATTCGCCTTTTCAGCTGCATTTGGGGGTAAAAATGTGTAGATAGTTGATTATTAGTGTTTTAATGGTTTTGGCTAAACACTTTAATTGAATTCGGTAAACGTATTAAATGAAATCGGTAAACGTGTTCATTGAAAAATTAAACACGTTAAGCCGAAAGAATATGCTCGTTTAGCGTTTTGGATGAACAAGGCAAAATCTCTCCCGATACATTTTTGTCGGTTCTCTTTTTCTTGTATAAGATGTTTTGTTGATGGGCTTTTCCGTTATGGAAATATATAAATAATACTTGATTATAGTTAGATAAACCATTTTCTTCTCCGTTTTGGGGCAAAATGATATACTCAATAATGGTTAGATCTGCCTATATATCAAATATTTGTTGTATTTTTAGAGAGAAAAAGAGAAAAGTATAACGAATAAATCTTATATAATAAATGAACTTTGACATAGCAATAATTGGTGGTGGTCCTGCCGGTTACAATGCCGCTGCAAAGGCTTCCGCCGGAGGTCTTAAGACCGTACTCTTTGAGAAGAGTGAGCTTGGAGGCGTTTGCCTCAACGAGGGTTGCATCCCGACCAAAACACTTCTCTACTCTGCAAAGACACTGGAGAGCGCAAAGTCTGCTCTCAAGTACGGCATCAAGATAGACGGGGAAATCTCTTTCGATTATAAGCGAATCATCGCTCGCAAAAACAAGGTCGTCAAGAAGCTTACAGCCGGTGTGGCGTTCAAGATGAGCTCTTCGGGCGTCGAGGTCGTAAAGGAGTTGGCAACCATTGCAGGGGAGTCGGGCGATGAGTTTATCATCAAGAGCGAAAGCGGACAGGAGTATCACGCAAAGTATCTGTTGCTTTGTACGGGTTCGGACACCTTTATCCCTCCCATTCCGGGCTTGGATGGCGTGGAGTATTGGACCAGCAGAGAGGCGCTCGAATCCAAAGAACAGCCTCGTTCTATCGTGATCATCGGTGGCGGTGTCATCGGTATGGAGTTCGCTTCATTCTTCAACAGCATGGGTTCTGAAGTGTCTGTAGTGGAGATGATGCCGGAGATACTTGGAGCGATGGACAAGGAGACTTCGGCAATGTTGCGCGATGAGTATGCCAAGAGAGGCGTTAATTTCCACTTGAATACGAAAGTTGTCGAAGTGTTTGACGGAGGTGTCAAAGTAGAAAAAGATGGAGAGACTTTCACCATAGAGGGAGAAAAGATCCTTGTAAGCGTGGGACGTAAGGCACGTTTGCAGGGCTTCGGCCTCGAAAATATATCGGTGGAGACCAACCGTGGCGGTGTTGCCGTGAACGAGTATATGCAGACCTCTCATCCGAGAGTGTATGCCGCCGGAGATGTTACAGGCTTCTCTCTGTTGGCACACACTGCCATACGCGAGGGAGAAGTGGCAATAGGACATATCCTTGGAGAGAATGTTCCGATGTCCTACAAGGCTATTCCGGGCGTTGTATATACCAATCCCGAAATCGTCGGAGTGGGCAAGACCGAAGAGGAGCTTCGTGAGAGCGGAACCTATTTCCGTGTATTGAAGCTGCCTATGGCTTATTCCGGTCGCTTTGTGGCAGAAAACGAGACCGGAAACGGACTTTGCAAGGTGTTGGTAGACGAGAATGAGACCATACTCGGATGCCATATGCTTGGTAACCCGGCATCGGAAATCATCTTCGGTATGGGCATTGCCATCGAAAACGGAGAGACTCTCTCTTCTCTCGGAAAGCATGTCTATCCGCACCCGACCGTTGCCGAGATTATCCACGAAGTGCTGCACGACTAAGATAAGAGGAGTCAGATCGCACACGGATGCCTCACAAGTTTTCCCGTTTTCAGTTTGCACTGCTGCGCGGATCAGAGCCGTCGCTCATTCTTGCTCTGGAAGAGTGGTTGGTGAAGCATTCGGAGATTAACATCATACTTCTTTGGCAGACTCACCCTTCTGTTGTGCTCGGAAAGTATCAGAGCGTAGAGAGGGAGACTCGAAAGGCTATCCTCGACAGCCGAGGGGTGAGTCTGTACAGAAGATTTACGGGAGGTGGAGCGGTTTTTACCGACGAAGGCAATGTGAACATCAGCGTTATAGGGTCGTGCGAGACCTTTACCTTTGATGACGCGGTGCTCCTTCAGCTCTCTTTTTTGCACCGTCTCGGCGTGGATGCCAAGGCAGATAACAGAAGAAGTCTGTTTATCGAAGACCGTAAAATATCGGGCTCGGCGCAGGCTGTATATAAGCAGAGGCAGATTTTTCATGCTACTCTTCTGGTCGAGACAGACCTTTGCAAGCTGGAAGAGATGCTTCGCCCTGAAAACTCAAGCACGGAAAGCGATCCGCACCCAAGTGTCCGGAGTCATCGCTCTCCCGTCACAAATATCTATACCAACTCCGGAAAAAGCTATACGATAACGGAGGTTGAAACACAATACCGGGTGTTCTTGTCGGATCTTGGCTGTAAAGAGACAGACCTGAGCACTCTGCTAAAAAAATCCGACCTGCTGGCACTCGAAAGAGAAAAGTATCAAGACCGCTCTTGGGTCATGTTCGGGACAAAAGATCAAAGCAGAACCAAAAACAGATAAGCAAATTATATTAACACTCAAAACTCAATTTATTATGTCTCTATTTGATATAAAAATGCCCAAGTTGGGCGAAAGTATCACAGAGGGTACTATTCTCACTTGGAATGTGAAAGTGGGCGACACCGTGGAGGAAGACGATATCCTCTTTGAGGTGAACACTGCAAAAGTAAGTGCCGAAATCCCTTCTCCCGTAGCCGGAGTAGTAAAAGAAATTCTTCATATAGAGGGCGATACCGTGGCAGTAGGTAATATCGTGGCACGTATAGACCTTTCGGGCGAAGCCGTAGTAGGAGAAGAGAGCAAAGCTGCCGCTCCTGCAGAAGAGGCAAAGTCCGCATCTTCTCAGCCCGAAAGCCCGAAAGCCGAAAAGCCTGCCAAGAAGAGCGGAGATCGTTGGTACTCTCCCGTTGTGCTTCAAAAGGCAAAAGAGGGTAAGGTATCTGCCGAAGAGCTGGACGCTATTCAGGGAACAGGATTCGAAGGCAGAGTGTCCAAGCATGATATCATTGCCTTCATAGAGAAGAAGAAAGGCGCACCGGCTCCTTCTTTTACCAAGCCTGCAACTCCTGCCGCACCTGTTGCCGCCGCACCGCAAAAGGCAGCACCATCTGTTCCGGTAGTGGCAGGCCCGGAAGATACCGTTATCCCTATGGATCCTGTACGTCGTATCATTGCGGACAGAATGACCGAATCCAAGCACATATCTCCGCACGTTACCAACGTTATAGAGGTCGATGTTACCAATCTGGTGCGTTGGAGAGACAGGGAGAAAGAGGCATTCAAGAAGAGAGAAGGTATCAGCCTTACATTTATGGCACCTATACTCGAAGCTACAGCCAAGGCTTTGAAAGACTATCCACGTGTCAACTCTTCCGTGGATGGCTATAACATCATCGAGCGTAAGTCTATCAACATCGGTATGGCGGTATCTCTTCCGGACGGAAATCTTATCGTACCGGTGATTAAGAACGCAGACCGCATGAGCATTCCGGGCTTGGCGAACGAAGTATCTGCTTTGGCAAACAAAGCGAGAGCCAATAAGCTCGGAATGGATGAGATTCAAGGTGGAACATTTACCATTTCCAACTTCGGATCTTTCAAGAGTCTCTTCGGAACGCCAATCATTAACCAGCCTGAGGTAGCCATACTCGGCGTGGGAACGATAGAGAAGAAACCTTCCATTTTGGAGACTCCGGACGGACCGGTAATGGCAATCAGAGACAAGATGTACCTTGCTCTCTCTTACGATCATAGAGTAATAGACGGTATGCTCGGAGGTAATTTCCTTTACCGCATAGGGCAATACCTTGAAGAGTGGAACGCATAACAGATCATAACCATGAAGAAATATTTTACTATAACCAATACTGATAAAGAGCTTCTAAAGAAGTGGTATCACCTCCTGATGCTGGGTCGCGCTTTGGACGATAAGGCTCCAAGCTACCTTTTGCAGTCGCTCGGCTGGTCTTACCATGCGCCTTACGCCGGACACGATGGCATTCAACTTGCCATGGGACAAGTATTCGACAAAGAGAAGGACTTCTTTTTCCCCTATTACCGAGATATGCTCTCCGCTCTCTCCGCAGGTATGACAGCGGAAGAGATTATCCTGAACGGGATTTCCAAGGCTACGGATCCGAGCAGCGGCGGAAGGCATATGTCCAACCACTTTGCCAAGCCGGAATGGAACATCCAAAACACTTCTTCTGCCGTTGCAAACCATGACCTTCATGCCGTAGGTGTGGCAAGAGCGATGAAGTACTACGGACAGAAAGGTGTGGCATTCACTTCTCATGGTGACTCTTCCACTTCCGAAGGTTACGTTTATGAGGCTATCAACGGAGCTTCAAGGGAGCAACTCCCGGTCGTATTCGTTATTCAGGACAACGGCTATGGCATATCTGTTCCGAAGAAAGATCAGACTGCCAACAGAAAAGTAGCGGATAACTTCACCGGCATGAAGCACCTTCGCATCATTCACTGCAACGGTAAAGACATCTTCGATTCCATGAATGCCATGACAGAGGCAAAGAATCATGCACTCGAAACAAGCTGTCCGGTGATTGTGCAAGCCAACTGTGTACGAATCGGTGCACACTCTAACTCTGACAAGCATACACTATACCGCGATGAAGATGAGCTTGAATACGTAAAGGCGGCAGACCCTATACAGAAGTTCAGACGCATGCTCCTTAGATATAAGAGAGTGTCCGAAGAGGAGCTGTTGGAGATTGAAGAGCAGGTCAAAAAGGATGTAAAAGAAGCCAACAAAAAGGCTCTCCGTGCTCCCGATCCCGATCCGGCATCCATCCATGACTTTGTACTGCCTCCTGCATACGAGTCCACAAAATACCCCGAAGGTCTTCACAACAGCACGGAAGGCGAGCCGATCAACCTTGTTACCGCGCTCAATCAAACCCTTAAAGCAGAGTTCCGCCACAATCCGGACACGTTCCTTTTCGGACAGGATATGGCTAATAAAGACAAGGGAGGCGTATTCAACGTATCCAAGGGTATGCAGCAGGAGTTTGGTGAAGAGCGTGTATTCAATGCTCCCATTTGCGAAGACTTTATCGTCGGAACAGCTAACGGCATGAGCCGTTTCCGTAAAGACATCCGTGTGGTTATCGAAGGAGCAGAGTTTGCAGACTATTTCTGGCCTGCGATGGAGCAGTTTGTGGACACCACTCACGACTATTGGAGAAGCAACGGAAAGTTCTCCCCGAATGTTACCATACGCCTTGCCTCCGGCGGATATATCGGTGGAGGTATCTACCACTCCCAGAACATCGAAGGTGCTCTATCCACTCTTCCGGGAACGCGAATCGTTTATCCGACATTTGCGGACGATGCTGCCGGACTTTTGCGTACCTCCATGCGCTCCGAAGGGTTGACTGTCTTCATGGAGCCTAAAGCGCAGTACAACTCTGTCGAAGCACAGGCACACGTGCCGGAAGACTTTGAAGTGCCGTTCGGTAAAGGGCGTATCCGTCACGAAGGAAAGGATCTCACCATCGTTACTTACGGCAACACTCTTCTTCTCTCTCTGCAAGCAGCCAAGAGACTAAAGGAGGAAGGTGTCGGAACTGTCGAGGTGATAGACCTTCGTTCTCTTGTTCCTTGGGACAAAGAGATGGTTCGCAAGTCCATAGAGAAGACCGGCAAAGTCCTCATCGTACACGAAGACAAGGTCTTCTCAGGCTTTGGAGCTGAGATCGCAGCTACTATTGCATCCGAGATGTTCACGCTGTTGGATGCTCCGGTATCTCGTTTGGGTTCTACGTTTACACCGGTTGGCTTCAACCCTATTTTGGAGAGAGCCGTTTTGCCCAATGCGAATGGCATCTATCGTGAAGCTAAGCGTCTCATTGAATTTTAATACAGAAACAAGTTATGGAAAAGATAGGATTATTTTACGGAAAGAGTGCCAGAAAGACCTCCAAGGTAGCTGAGATATTGGCAGAAAAGATAGGAAAAGACAAGGTAGACCTTGTCCCTGTGGAGACTGCAAGCAAAGAAGACCTCAACCCATACAAGTATCTCATCATGGGAGGTGCTACATGGTTCGATGGCGAACTTCCATCTTACTGGGACGAAATCCTGCCGGACGTGGAGACACTCTCCATGAAAGGAAAAAAGGTGGCTATCTATGGTCTTGGAGATCAGGCGAGCTATCCGGAAAACTTTGTGGACAGCATCGGTCTGCTTGCAAATCTTGTCAAGCATTGCGGTGGTGAGATCGTAGGTTATACCTCTACGGAGGGTTACGAGTACGAGCGTTCGCAAGCAGAAGAAGAGGGTCAGTTCATGGGCTTGGCTCTCGATTTTGAAAACCAGGAAGCTCTCAACGAAAAGCGCATCTCGGACTGGGTGGCTCAGATCCTCAAAGAGTTCGGCATCTGATAGAGACCCCGACAGCGAAGAGACCCTTTGGGACATCGCTTTTGAGCAAGGCTCTCTCCCAAGAAAGCCGTTTACGGAGCTTAGGCGATCTTGCCGATGCTTCACGACATAAAGGCTTATAACAGACACAGACACTGCAACACGAAATGGTTGCGGTGTCTGTCTTTTTTCAGACTGCTTTGCCGATATTGGGGAGACTGAAAACGGCTCTGCCGGAAGAGCCGTTTTTATATATTCCATCCCGAAAAATGCTCACTTTTTTTCGGCTCTCTATTTTGATCGAAGGGGGTGTTTTCAGAGGGGTGTCGAATTTGTTAAATCAGCCCATTTTATTAACACCATTTTTGATACCTGTTAAGCAAAAACGCTAAACGAGCATATTCTTTCGGCTTAACGTGTTTAATTTTTCAGTAAACACGTTTACCGATTTCAATGAACACGTTTACCGGATTCGATTAACGTGTTTAGCCAAAATTATCAAACTGCTAAATATCAACAGATTACCTATTTCCCCAAAAAATGCCCTTGAAAAGGTGAATTTCTTTATTAGGAAATGTTTACAGACAGAGGTGCTAAAATTCACACCAATTAACGCGAAAAAGCCCCATGAAACGGACTGAGAAAAAATTTTTTCCAAATTCGCGATTTCTCATATTTGTCTGTTGTCTAATGGGTTATAAGAATAGAGAAAATTATCCGGACTGAATCAGGCGAAAAAAGGAGGCGATTTAGGGGGCAGACAGACCGACTGTTTTTATATAAAAATTCCCGCAAAATGGATTTGAGAATAGCCTGCTCCGGGAAGAGAGATACTCTTTTCGTCTCTCCTTTGGATAGCTGTACGGAAAACGTTATTTTTGTACCCAAATACAGTAACCTATATCATATCGTTATGGCTATTATACACCAAGAAGTTTCTCGCACGTTTGGCGAATATCTGCTTATCCCCGGATTGACAGAAAAGACCTGTACACCCGACAACGTATCCCTGCGTACTCCTCTTGTGAAATATCGGAAAGAGGATGGAGAGAGCAAGATTAACCTGAACATCCCTTTCGTTTCGGCTATCATGCAGTCTGTCTCCAACGATACGCTTGCCATCGAGTTGGCTCGCAACGGAGGGCTTTCTTTCATCTTCGGTTCCCAACCGATAGAGTCTCAAGCGGAAATGGTGAGAAAGGTAAAGAAGTTTAAGGCAGGATTCGTTACCAGCGACTCCAACCTTACACCCGATCACACCCTGCAAGATGTCTTGAACCTGATAGCCAAAACAGGACACTCCACCATCGGGATCACTCATGACGGTACGCCCAATGGTATCCTCAAAGGTATCGTAACCAGCAGAGATTACAGACTATCGGTGGATCCGAGAGACAAGAAAGTGGCAGACTTCATGACACCATTCTCTCAGCTCACCGTGGGAAAGCTCGGTATCACGCTCTCCGATGCCAATAACATCATCTGGGGACACAAGCTCAATACACTTCCTATAATAGATGACGAGAACAGACTCTGCTACTTCGTCTTCCGCAAAGACTACGATAACCATCATCAAAATCCTAATGAACTCTCCGACAAACAAGATAAAACACTTCTTGTGGGTGCCGGTATCAACACTCGCGACTACCAAGAGAGAGTGCCTGCACTGGTAGAAGCCGGAGTGGATGTGCTGTGTATCGACTCGTCCGACGGCTACTCCGAATGGCAGAAAGAGTGTCTGGAGTGGATCAAGAGCAGATACGATGTGCCGGTAGGTGCCGGAAACATCGTGGATAAAGAGGGTTTCCTCTATCTCGTGGAAGCAGGTGCGGACTTTATCAAGGTCGGTATCGGTGGCGGATCCATCTGTATCACTCGCGAACAAAAGGGTATAGGTATGGGGCAAGCCACTGCCGTGATGAACGTGGCTGAGGCAAGAGACGAATATTTTGCTTCCAAAGGTATCTATGTTCCCATTTGCAGCGACGGCGGTATCGTACACGACTATCACATGACACTTGCTCTTGCAATGGGTGCAGACTTTATGATGATGGGAAGATACTTTGCCCGCTTCGATGAGAGCCCTACCAAAGTGCTCAAGGTGGGTAACAACTTCGTGAAAGAGTACTGGGGAGAGGGTTCCAACAGAGCTAAAAACTGGCAGCGTTATGATGCCGGAGGTGATGAAAATCTAAAGTTTGAAGAGGGCGTGGACAGCTATGTGCCTTATGCCGGTAAGATGAAGAGCAATCTGGATAAGACTCTTGCCAAGATGAAAGCCACGATGTGCAGCTGTGGATCCACTACCATCAAGCACCTTCAACACCATGCCAAGATTACGCTGGTATCTTCTACTTCGATAGTGGAAGGCGGTGCGCACGATGTGATACTGAAAGAGTAAGTGAAACAATTATACAGAGAGCAAAGAGAAAAGATGTTTTCAGGAATAGTAGAAGAGGCAGGACGCATCGTTGATATTGTCCACGAAACAGGTACAGAGAATGTACACCTCACCGTAGCGTGTTCTTTCGTAAACGAACTGAAGATAGACCAGAGCATTGCCCACAACGGCGTTTGCCTTACAGTGGTGGAGCTTACGGATGAGACCTATACGGTAACAGCCATAAGCGAGACACTCAAACGGAGCAATCTGGGTGATCTTCGTCCCGGAGACTTGGTAAACTTGGAGAGATCCATGCTGATGAACGGACGTCTTGACGGACACATCGTACAAGGACACGTAGATACCACCGGGCTTTGCAGTGCAGTGGAAGAGGCAGACGGCAGTACTTATTATACCATAACATACAGCGTACCCAAAGATATGGCTCTTCAAGGCTACATGACGGTAGAGAAGGGTTCGGTGTGCGTCAATGGCGTTTCGCTGACAGTGTGCGACTCCACTCCGAACTCGTTCCGTGTAGCCATCATCCCTTATACCAAGGAGCATACCAACTTCTGCACCCTTGCCGAAGGGCATCGAGTGAATCTGGAGTTCGACATCATCGGAAAGTATTTGGCAAGATTGCGCTCTCTGGAGTAATATCCCCCGACAGTATGAGTAAAGATATTTATACCCTCATTCGGGAACGGAAGAGTCATAGAAAGTATGACCCCGAATTTGAGATCCCCGATGAGGTGCTTGGCAGAATCGTTGAGGCAGGACGGCTTTCACCTTCTGCCTGCAACGGACAGCCGTGGCACTTTGTCGTTGTCAAGGATCGGGAGTTGAGGAAAAGCGTCAGCGACGCACTGCGGACACCTCTCGCTCCGGGTATGAATAAGTTTACCACGGACTGTTCTGCCTTTATCGTTGTGGTACAAGAGCGTACCAACATCGCAGCCGGTATAGGTGCCGTGATCAAGAGTACGGATTACAGCTCTTTCGATATAGGAATAGCCGTGGGCTTTCTCACCTTGGCAGCAGAGCATGAAGGCTTGGGAAGCTGTATCATAGGCTGGTTGGATAAAGGCAAACTAAGGCGTCTGTTGAATGTCCCAAAAGGAAAAGATATTCCCCTTGTAGTGGCTCTGGGGAAAAGTAATGATAAACTCTCACAAAGAAAAAGGAAGCCGGAGCAAGAGGTGATCTCTTGGGACACATATAAGAAGAAGTAAACGGCTTTCGTTGTTTCGGCTAAAAGTAGAAGATTCAATTATTTCTTGTAACTTAATAAGCGGTAAGCAAGAAATAAATATTATCACTAAATGTATTACTATGGCAGTTCCAGAATTTAAGTATCAGGCGATGTTCCCGCTCGGACCTGAGAAAACCGAGTATTATAAACTGACAGATCAGTACGTGCAAGAGGTAGATTTTGAAGGTACAAAGATGCTGAAGGTAGATCCGGAAGCCCTTACACTCTTGGCACAACAGGCTTTCCATGATGTTTCGTTCTTTTTACGCCCGGAGCATCAAGAGAGTGTTGCCTCTATTCTTTCGGATCCGGAGGCTTCGGAGAACGATAAGTTTGTCGCTCTTACATTTCTTCGCAATGCAGAGGTAAGTGCCAAAGGAAAGCTCCCATTCTGTCAAGATACAGGTACAGCCGTGATCCTCGGCAAGAAAGGACAGAATGTCTTTACCGGTGTATGCGATGAGGAGTATCTTTCTCGCGGTGTGTATAATACCTATACCCAAGATAATCTTCGCTATTCCCAAAATGCGCCGTTGGATATGTACAAAGAGGTCAATACCGGATGCAATTTGCCGGCTCAGATAGACCTTATGGCAACGGAAGGCGGAGAGTATAAATTCCTTTGTATAGCCAAGGGTGGCGGTTCTGCTAATAAGACATACCTCTATCAAGAGACCAAGGCTCTTCTCAATCCGGATACGCTTGTGAAGTTTCTTGTAGATAAGATGAAGAGTTTGGGTACAGCTGCTTGTCCTCCTTATCATATAGCTTTCGTGATTGGCGGAACATCGGCAGAAACCAACCTTAAAACCGTCAAGCTGGCAAGTGCAAAGTATTATGACGAGCTTCCGACCAGCGGAAACGAAGGCGGTAGAGCTTTTCGCGACATAGAGTTGGAGAAGACTTTGCTGCAAGAAGCATATAAACTCGGCTTGGGAGCGCAGTTCGGCGGAAAATATTTCGCGCATGATATTCGTGTCATAAGGCTTCCACGTCACGGTGCATCCTGCCCTGTGGGAATGGGTGTAAGCTGTTCGGCAGACCGCAATATCAAGGCAAAGATCAATCGTGAAGGTATTTGGATCGAAAAGTTGGAGACTCATCCGGAACGTCTTATCCCGGCAGAGATGCGCGAAGGACACGAAGGAGAAGTGGTGAAAATAGATTTGAACAGACCGATGGCAGAGATCCTGAAAGAGCTTAGCCGTTATCCGGTCTCCACAAGACTCTCTTTATCGGGTACCATCATCGTGGGTCGGGACATCGCTCATGCGAAGTTGAAAGAGCGCATAGACAGCGGTCAAGGATTGCCCGAATATGTCAAGAACCATCCGATATACTATGCAGGACCGGCAAAGACCCCGAAAGGAATGCCTTCCGGATCTTTCGGACCTACAACGGCAGGGCGTATGGACTCTTATGTGGATCTCTTCCAGAGTCATGGCGGAAGCCTTATCATGATTGCGAAAGGTAACCGTAGCCAACAGGTTACAGATGCTTGTCATAAGTACGGAGGCTTTTATCTCGGCAGTATTGGCGGTCCTGCTGCAATCTTGGCACAGGATAGCATCAAGAAAGTAGAGTGTTTGGAGTATCCGGAATTGGGTATGGAGGCGATCTGGAAGATAGAAGTAGAAGACTTTCCGGCCTTTATTCTCGTGGACGACAAAGGCAACGACTTTTTCAAAGTGATCTCCCAAAAGTGTGAGGGGTGCGCTTTGAAGTAAACCTTATACCTCGTTGAACGATCGCATAGATAGCAGATACCATGATGCCGTCAGGACATTGCTGGAGGAGTTATCGGGCGATGGTTCAAGAGAGATCTCCGTTAAGGATTGGCTGTTGTGCCTGTCCGGTTTTTTGGAGATCGCCACTATCGACAGCGGTCTGACCTTTGAAGGGCATTACGTAAGGCTTGTATACCTTCGTCATGACCCGGTATTTAAGGGCTTTTCACAGCTTTGCAGACGCATCGTGAACAGGTATATCAATTTTTTGAAAAGAGATCCGTCCGAACTTGTTGAAGATACGGAGCGACGTGCATTAGCTGCATTCATAGGGCACTATTGCGGAGAGACAGCTCTCGGAACGGGTTTTATGGATAAGGAAGCGAACTCGCAGGAAGTACCCGATGTACTTCCTTCGGGTTCGCTTCCCTCTTTTTTATATCTGGTAGTAGAAGAGATCGGAGAGACGAGTGTGAATGGCTGGGCGTATGGAGAGAATAAAGGTGTGTGGGAAGAGTATTATCTCACCTTTCTTTACCGTCATACTTACCAGCATGGAGCTTATGACCGTTTGGGCGCACAGGTAGAAAGAGGCAGTGTGATACATCTTTACGACATTCGGGAAACGGCGGAGGGGTTGGTACCACTGTTTATAGTCGTAAGACCGGATATTATTCTGGATGTAACTTCCATAGCCGAATGTTTCGTCTCACACGATTTCTCCGATCCTATGCTCTTCTTGCTTGCAAGGCTCAAACCGCAAAGCCACCCGTGGTATCTGCTTCGGGGAGCTGTGGCGAATAAGTTTCTCGATGATCTTGCGACCTCTTCGGAGAGTGTCTCATTCACTTCTTCTTTTCACGCTGCATTCTGTGCAAATGCGCTCGGATTTGCTTATGCCCGGCTTCCCGTAACATTTGGTGAAGAGGCACAAAGCCAATACGACAACATCCGTAAGAGCATCCGGCTTTTGCGGAAAGAGCAGTTTGAAAGCGTTGCTTTGGAAGCAGAGATTCATGCACCCCTTTTCGGAATGAGGGGACGTATAGATATGCTCTCAAGAGACGGCAGCAGGCTGCTGGAGTTAAAGAGCGGAAAGCCCGGAAGGGGAGGGCATCCCCAACCGCCTCATGCCATTCAGACCATCCTCTATAACCTCATGAGCGAAAAGGCATTCGACTTTCCTCCGGAGCAGAGACAGAGTTACCTTTTGTACGCCACTACAGGCGATCTGTTCCCGATACCGGCTACCCGAAAGAGTGCAATCCTTGCAATGGGACTTCGTAATAAGATGGTCGGCATCCTGCTTCTCGGTTCAAAAGATCAAACAGGCGGGCAAAAACTTTGGGAGATATTGGAGCAATACCTTCGTTTGAATACCGACTCCTCGGAAAATCCTCCCTATGTCCGGGACGAATGCAGAGGTTTGTTGCTTTCCATGGGAGGCAGTCGGGATCCGCTTTTACACGCCTATCAGAGAGCTTATTTCGGTTTTTTGATGCGGGAAGAGATGGCTGCTTACACCAATCAACACAGCAATATGCTTCCCGACGGCACACACACGCCCCCTCACTCGCTTCCGCAGTGGTGGAATGAAAGGGAAGGAGAAGCGTGGACTAACCTTATATTGATGAAGAACAGCTGTACGGATGCCGATCATCCTCTGCTTATCTTCTCGTGGGGCGGCGATAAAGGGACAATGCCGGAGGTTGTACCGGAAGCAGGAGAGCTTCTAAGGCTCTATCCCGTATCTTCCGGAGCGGAGGCTTATCCCTGTTTGCGTTGCAGTGTTGCCGATACTTCGCCGGAAGGATTGACGGTAAGACTGTTGTACGCTCAACCCGATGCCGAACTTCTGCAACTGCGAGAAGGAAACAGCTATCACTTGGAACGCATCGGAGGTCAAAATATCGGAGTGGCGCACCAGTACAGAGCAATAATGGCTTTGGGGCGCACCACCTCACGGCGCAGAGACCTTATCCTTACTCGTGCAGCAGGTTTGGGACGGAGCACGGAGCCGTCTGCCTGTAAAAACGACTTGGACAGAATCGTACAGAAAGCACTTCGGGCAGAAGAGTACTTCCTGCTTGTCGGACCTCCCGGTACGGGAAAGACCTCTCATGCACTGCGGACGATGGTCGAAAGATTGCTTGCCGAAGGTAAACGGATAGTGCTGACAGCCTATACCAACAGAGCGGTGGACGAAATCTGTTTTGCCTTAGAGGAGATACCGCAAGCGGCAGGATACATCAAGGTAGGCAGGGAAAGCATCACACCCCAATCCGTAAAACCGCATCTTCTTTCCGAGCGTACGGCTCACTGCCGATCCCGAAAAGAGATTCTCGATATTACGGAAAGTTGCCCCGTTTTTGTGGGCACGACGCTCTCTCTTCTGGGACACGCTCTGCTGTGGAGCAGGAAACCGTTCGATGTGCTTATCGTCGATGAAGCTGCCCAACTATTGGAACCTCAACTTTTGGGTCTGCTTACCGCCACTGTCGATGAGGATGGAGAGAGAAGAGAAGCGTTCAAAAAGTTCATTCTCATCGGGGATCACAAGCAGCTCCCTGCGGTAGTGGCGCAGGACAATGAAGGGCTTACAAGCATAGATCCACTGCTGAAAGAGCACCGGATGGAGCAGCTCTCTCATTCGCTTTTTCAGAGACTGCTGGAGCATGCCAAGCGCAACAACCATACCCATCTGTACGATGCCTTGACCCTTCAAGGGAGGATGCACCCGAAGATAGAGGCTTATCCCTCATCCGCTTTTTACGACTCTCTGCTGAAACCATTGGGGCTGCCACACCAGCGAGAAGCACTGCTGCCGTTTGCTCTGTCGGAAGAGGAGGAGAGCCTCACCGCCATACTGAAAAGGGAGAGAGTACTCTATCTCGACACCCCAAGAGAACAGCACACGGAACATAAGGAGAACCGGGCAGAGGCGGAGCAGGTCAAAAATCTGGTACAGACGCTTCTTGTCATGGCTCACACGGCAGGTAAGCGCATTGTCCCTACTCATCCCAAAGAGGCTACAGACCGGCTTTTGAGTCTTGGCATCATCACGCCATACCGCCGTCAGATCCTGACCATCAGACAGACGCTTCGTTCGCTTTCGGATGATGCGTTGCTGGTTTCGATGGTAGGTAAAGACTCTTTGCAGTATCTGCTCGATCATCTTGTGATAGATACGGTGGAGCGTTTTCAAGGCTCGCAAAGAGACATCATTCTATACTCTGTCTGCACCAATCAACCGTTTCAGATCTCTTTCCTTTCCGCCTCTTCGTTTCGGGATGAAGCCGGAAAAGAGATAGACCGCAAGCTCAATGTGGCACTCACAAGAGCCAGACATCAGATGATTTTGCTGGGAAACAGAGAGATACTGTCGCTTAGCAGAGGTTACAGCGGATATATCGAAAGAGCGGCGGAGGTACCCCTCGAAGCACTCTCAAAACAGGTGAAAAAGTAGCTCTTTTCGGGAGCTTTTATATAAAAACGGCCGGACGATCTGCCGCCGAAATCGCTCTCTTTTTTCTTCCGATTTTGTCCGGATAATTTTCTCTATTCTTCTAATCGGCTCTATAATAGTCAGATATGAGAAATCGCGAATTTGGAAAAAATTTTTTCTCAGTCCGTTTGATGGGGCTTTTTCGCGTTAATAAGTCTGAAATTTAACACCCTCTTCTGTAAACGTTTCCTAATAAAGAAATCTGCCTTTTCAGAGGTATTTTGGGGTAAAAACACGTAGGTGGTTTATTATTAATGTTTTAGCCGTTTTGGCTAAACACGTTAACCGAATCCGGTAAACGTGTTTAATGAAATCGGTAAACGTGTTCATTGAAAAATTAAACACGTTAAGCCGAAACAATATGCTCGTTTAGCGTTTTGGGTGAACAGGTATCGGAATTTGTGTTAATAAAATGACCTGAATTTAACAATTCGGTCGTGCTCTCAGAACGACACCTTTGATCAAAATAGAGAGAGGGAAAAACGGAAGGTATCCATCGGTATGGAATATATAAAAATGCCTCTCTGTCAGGAAGCTATTATTTCTTCTTTTTTGCCGGTTCCCATTAGGGGTCTGCTTCCCGGCTATCCGGAAAAATATTAGTATCTTTACCCATTATTTATAGATAATTGAGATGACGGTTATTACAAGACTATCCGGAAAAATATTGCTGTGTCTGCTCTTCTCGTTTGGAGTGATAAGCGGGGTAGATGCAGCTTCCAAGAACTACTACTATTTCACTTCACCTGCAAAAGTATGGGAGGAGCAGCTGCCGTTGGGTAACGGACGGATCGGACTCATGACCGATTCTCGCCTCAGCCATGAGACTATCACGCTGAACGAGATTTCGATGTGGTCCGGCTCTAAAGAGAATACGGATAACCCCAAAGCCTTGGAGTCGTTGGAAGAGATTCGTCGTCTGCTCTTTGCCGGAGAGAATAAGAAAGCTGAAGAACTCGTTTATCGCACCTTTGTTTGCGGAGGAAAGGGGAGCAATTACGGGAGAGGAGATATTGCCCCATACGGATCTTATCAGCTCTTTGGACGTCTGCATCTGAGCCACTACGGGATAGAACCCCAAGTGACAGACTACAAGAGAGCACTGGACATAGACAACGCACTGGCTGAAACCACCTTCTCCTCCGGAGGAGTGCAGTACAGCAGAAAATACTATACCTCTTTTGCAGACGATGTTGCAGTCATCGAACTGACGGCATCGGAGTCGGGCAAGCTCTCTTTCGACCTCGTCTGGAGCCGTCCACAGCATGCTCATTTTCGTCTTACCAAGAATGGTGCCGTGATAGAAGGAGCTCTTCCGGATGGTGCAGGCGGCTATGGTAACAGATTTTTCGGAGAAGCCCGTGTCGTTCTGCCCGAAGGTGGAAGCATCTTCCCCAACAACGGCTCTTTGGAAGTACGTCAAGCCACTTCCGTACTCATCCTCATTGCAATGAACACCTCTTATGGTGGAGTGAACGAAAAGGAGAGGGTCACCAAGAGACTGGATGAAGTGGCAGCAAAAGCCTCGCTCGACTTTCTCAGAGAAGCGCATACGAAAGCATTCAGAGAGAAGTTCGGACAGACGGCAGACCTGTCTCTCGGAGAGCATCCCAACGAACAACTTCCGATGCCGGAGAGATTAAGACTGTTCCATGAAAACCATGAAGACCTTCCGTTGGTTGCGTTGTATCAGAAGTTCGGACTCTATCTTTTGGTCTCTTCGACACGTGAAGGCGGTTTGCCGCCTAACTTACAGGGGCTTTGGGCAAGCACCATAGCAACGCCTTGGAACGGAGACTACCATTTGAATATTAACCTGCAGATGAACTACTGGCCGGCAGAAACAGGCAATCTTTCTCCGCTTCACCGGACTCTTTCGGACTGGACACTGGATCAGGTAGAGAGTGGAAAGCGGACTGCAAAAGTGTTCTACGGAGCAAAGGGATGGGTTACTCACATTCTTGGCAACGTATGGCAGTTCACCGCACCGGGAGAACACCCTTCATGGGGTGCCACAAACACATCTGCGGCATGGCTCTGCCAACACTTGTTCAGACATTACAGATACAACCTCGATAAGGCTTATCTGAGAGAGGTATTCCCTGCAATGCTCGAAGCATCGCGCTTCTTTGTGGATATGTTGGTGAAAGATCCTCGCAACGGCTACCTTGTAACAGCCCCCACAACCTCTCCGGAAAATTCATACTACACACCGAAAGGGGAGGTCGTACACATATCTGCCGGATCCACAATGGACAACCAAATCATACGCGAGCTGTTCGGGAATACCATAGAGGCGGCTCGGATACTCGGTATCAAAGATCCGCTACTGAAAACAATGGCTCAGAAGAGAGACAGCTTGATGCCTACGACAATAGGTGAAGACGGCAGAATACTCGAATGGCTTGAGCCATACAGAGAGGCAGAGCCGCATCACCGCCACGTCTCACACCTTTACGGACTCTATCCGGGCAGTGAAATCAGCTTGGAACACACGCCGGATCTGGCGGCAGCCGCAAAGAAAAGCCTTGATGCACGTGGTGATGTGAGTACGAGTTGGTCTATGGCGTGGAAGATAAACTTCTGGACAAGACTGCACGAGGGAGATAGGGCATTCAAGCTCATTACCGAACTTCTTCGCCCTTGCAGTGTGCAGGGTATGGACTATAAGGGGTACAGAAGCGGCACGCTGCCTAATCTTTTCAGTGCGCATCCGCCTTTCCAGATAGACGGAAACTTCGGAGGAGCAGCAGGTATCATGGAGATGCTGTTGCAGAGCGAGTCCGGTGTGATAGAGGTAATACCTGCACTGCCCTCTTCATGGCGTAAGAGCGGAAGCTTCCGCAATATCAAAGTGGTGGGAGATGCCCTTATCTCTGCCGAGTGGAAGGATGCCAAGATCGTTGCTTTTACGCTGACGGCTTCTGCTCCTTATACTCATAAGCTGAAAGCGGACAAGGGATTGGAGACACTCCGACTGCAAGTGAAAGGAAAAGGTTCGGCTAAACGCCAAGGCGGTTACTGGATACTGAACCTCAAACCGGGCGATACGGTCTCTGCCCGCTAAAGATGTAGAGAGAATGGGAAAGAATAAGCTTGCCAAGTTTGCCGATATGGCTGCCCTGCCCAACGTGTATGAATATCCTTTCGGAGTGCTTCGTACCGGCGTGCAGTTCCCTTTCCGTGGAGAGTGGAGAGCCAAAGTGTTTGAGAATGATGCTCCCATTGTTTTGGAATTGGGCTGTGGCAGAGGTGAATATACCGTGGAAATGGGACGGATGTTTCCGGATAAGAACTTTATCGGAGTGGATATCAAGGGAAATCGTATGTGGACGGGAGCAACCACAGCCCATAGAGAGGAGCTTTCCAATGTGGCTTTCCTCCGGACGGAGATAGAGTTTATCGAGACATTTTTTGCTCCCGGAGAGGTGGATGAGATATGGATCACGTTCCCTGATCCGCAGATGAAAAAGGTGCGGAAAAGACTTACCTCTGTCCGGTTTATGCAGATGTACAAGAGAATCCTTGCTTCCAACGGAGTGGTACACCTGAAGACGGACAGCCGGTTTCTCTATACATTCACATCCGCAATGGCTCGGCACAACGGCTTGGAAGTGATCCGTTCCATAGAAGACATAGACAAAGAGGTGGACGAAGAAGATCCGTTGAGAAAGATTCGTACCTACTACGAAAGCCAATGGAGAGAACGAGGATTGACGATAAAGTATATCGTACTCTCTCCGGCACTGCTCACCGATCACTCCGAAGACCCTGACATAGAAATAGAGCCGGATAGTTACCGTAGCTTTAACCGGGAAAGAAGAGGCTCTCTTAACTTAAAATCGAATATATGACACTTAAATTATACCCCAATCTAATATTGGATGCCTTGCGGAATGTCCGCTATCCGGGCAAGAGCGAAGATATTGTCAGCGCAGGAATGGTACAGGCTGACAGCATACACATAGCTGGTAATAAGGTTTCGTTTGAAATACATTTCCCGAAAGAGAATGACCCTTTTGCAAAGTCTCTTGTTCGGGCAGCAGAAACAGCCGTCAATACTTATATCTCTCCGGATGTAGAGGTAAAAGGAAATGTAACAGCCGTTTTCCCTAAAGTGGTGAAAGAGGAGAAGCCTCAACTTCTTCCCGGTGTGAAGAATATCGTTGCCATATCTTCCGGTAAGGGAGGAGTGGGGAAAAGTACGGTTACAGCCAATCTGGCTGTTGCCCTTGCCGCTTCGGGCTATAAGGTGGGCGTGTTGGATGCAGATATATTCGGTCCAAGCATGCCTAAGATGTTTTGCTGCGAAGAGGCAAGACCCTGCTTGGAGAATATCAATGGTAGGGATCTTATCATCCCCGAAGAGAGTCATGGCGTCAAACTGCTCTCGATAGGATTTTTTGTTAATAAAGATGCTCCGGTGCTTTGGCGCGGAAGCATGGCGTGCAATGCCCTGAATCAACTTATAACAGAAGCGCATTGGGGAGAGTTGGATTACTTTCTCATCGACCTTCCTCCCGGTACCAGCGATATTCATTTGACACTTATACAGACTCTCGGCATCACGGGCGCAATAGTGGTTACCACGCCTCAGGATGTGGCTCTTGCGGATGCACGAAAAGGGGTGAATATGTTTTTGGATGAAAAAGTCAATGTTCCGCTCTTGGGTTTGGTAGAGAACATGGCATGGTTTACACCCGAAGAGCTACCGGAGAATAAGTATTACATCTTCGGTAAAGAGGGAGGTAAACGCTTGGCAGAAGAGGTCGGAACCCATCTTCTTGGACAGATACCTCTCGTTCAAAGCATTCGTGAGGGGGGGGACAGCGGTGTACCCATTGCTGCCAATCCCGATAGCATTGTCGGACAGGCGTTCCGCGAATTGGCTGCCAAGGTAATCGAGAGCGTAGAGGAACGTAACACGACTCTCCCTCCAACGAAGAAAGTTGAAGTGACGCGCAAGTAATAACACAAACACAAATACTTATCGCAATGCAACAAGAACAAGCACAATTCCGGATAAGTAAGGTGGTGCAGAGTATCAATCCCTCCTTGCTTCTCTTTTTGGCGGCTTTGGCTGCTATCATTTTTGCCAACTCTCCCTGGCAAGCACAGTATTTCAGCTTTCTCAATAATCCGATCAAAGTAAATATCGGAGATTACGGACTCTTTGAACATCACGGGAGACCGATGACGCTGCAAGAGTTCGTGAACGATGCTCTTATGGCTATATTCTTCTTCGTAATAGGCCTGGAGATTAAGATGGAGCTTCTTATAGGACAGCTCTCAAGCATTAGAAAAGCGATGCTTCCGGTGGTTGCAGCCATAGGAGGAATGATAATACCGGTACTTGTTTTCTACGCATTTGTTCACGATGGAGGTATGGCAATGAGAGGTGCAGCCATACCTATGGCAACGGATATAGCTTTTGCTTTGGCTGTTTTAGCGGCAGTCGGCAAGCATGTCCCTCCTTGTCTGAAAGTCTTTTTGATGTCTTTGGCTGTGGTGGATGATATTGGCGGTATCATCATTATCGCTCTTTTTTACAGCGGACAGATACATCTAACCTCTCTGTTGATAGGGCTTGGTCTCTTGGTGGTAACCTATATCTTGGGACGTAAAGGGATGGACAAGGCATATATCTACTATTTCATTGGCTTCATTGTCTGGACTTTCTTCTTGCATAGCGGTATTCACACCACCATTTCCGGAGTATTGTTGGCGCTTACCATACCTTCTAAGTGTACAGTTCGCCTGCCTCAACTCAAGGAGAGTCTATCGGGTTTTGTTCAAGATTTCAATGGTCAGTACGAGATAGAAGCCGAGCGTGCTCAGAAGCTTTCTCACCGTCAGCTGGTTCGTTTGCGTCTTTTGGAAAAAAAAGTGGAGCGTTCTATCTCTCCGCTTCAGTTCATTGAGCACGATTTAAGTCCGGTGGTAAGCTATATTATTTTACCTTTATTTGCTTTTGTCAATGCCGGTGTAACATTCGGAGGAGTTACCATGTCGGATCTTTTGGGACTGCCTATTGCAATATTCTGCGGGCTTTTTATGGGAAAGATGTTGGGTATCTCTCTCTTTACTTATATACCGAACAAGATCGGGATATTGAAATATCCTGAGGGAATGACGACACGAAATCTTATCGCTATATCTATTTTTGGAGGCATCGGCTTTACGGTTTCGCTCTTTATAGCCTCTCTTTCTTACTCTCCCGAAACAGCAGAAGGCGTAAATCTTCTAAACCAAGCAAAGATCGGAGTATTCTCCGGTACCATAGTCTCCGCTCTTGTCGGATTCTTTGCCTTAAACTTTGCTACGAGACATCTGAAGAAATAAAGAAAATCCCCGATTTGAATCCAAATCGGGGATTTTTTATTTATGGCAATGTGTTGCAGCGTATTCTAAAAGACCTTTTCGAGCATCTCTCTACATCTGCCAAACTGTGCATTCTGTCTTTTCAGACGATCTATCAGAGCAGATAGCCTGAACAATGCCTCTTCTCCGGTATTTTGTCTCATATAAAATGGTAGCTTAATCAGAGGATCCGATGGCAGGTGTACAAATTCCCAAGGATGGAAATAGATATTGAAGTACTGTTTGTCTCTGTACGTGTAGATGCAGAGATCGTTGAATATATCCATCGGGAGATTGTGAAAACAGAGCCAAAAGAGAGGAAAACGTACTATTGGTGTAACGGATGCAGGCAGAACCAACAGCTGTTCGGGTGAGATAAACGGACGTGTCGGTTTACCTAAGTTGTTGTACCGTCCCGGCATCCACGTCGGATTCAGAGAGGAATCGTACTTATAACCTGCATTTTTGAGCGCATACCCCGATACATTCTGCATACGAGGCATACGGAATCCTACCACATCGTATCCGGTAATCTCTTGCAGCTTTAAGCGGGACGAGAGAAGATCATCTACATGGAAAGAGGAGTGATAATAGCCGTGTGAAGCCAGCTCGTGTCCTTCTTCCGTGATGCGTTGAACCAGATTCGGACGTTCCATTGCAAACGTTGCCGTACAAAAGAATGTTGCTTTTACATCCTTCTCTTTTAGTAGAGAAAGGATAGCTTCAGTACCGCGAGCCGATATTTCTATCTGCTTTTCAAATGGTATCGGATGACCAAACTCTACGGGAGCATCGAACTCCTCTATATCGAAACTTAAGAAAACCATCTTGATTGGAATACTTTAGGAAGGACACGAAGCTCCTTAAGAAGGACTTTCATGCCCATTCGGGATAAAACTACTTCATCTCTTACCTTTGCCGGAACGCCTTCCACTTTCAGGCGTTTTTTCACAGCTATCGAGATGAACTGTGTATCGAAGAGGAAAGAGTCTATATTCGTTTCCAGAAAAGCCTCTTTCCCTTTCCGGTTGAATCCTTTCAGACCGCCTTGTGTGTCTGTATATGGAAGACCGAGCAGTACTCTATTGACCAGATGAGAACCGTATGAGAGCAGTTTTCTCAAGGCAGGCAGACGATGCTGATAGCTTTTCCGCCTGATGGCAATCACCGCATCAGCTCCCGAAAGAAGGCTTTCGATAACATTGGTATAAGAAAACGACTCGAAAGGGAAGTCATAATCTGTGTACAGGATCAGGTCTGAGTCCGACATTTCTACACCTGAACGGAGAGCAAAACCTTTACCCCTGTTGACCTCGTAAGAGACATACCGCACGGGCCAAGGCAGATCGGCAATCTGTTGTTTCACCTCTTCGCTGTAATAAGAAAACGATCCATCCGGAGATATAATAAGAGAGATCTCCAACCTGTCCGAGTATTGCTCGGAGATAGAAGAGAGTTGCGTGTACACTGCTTTCACCCACTCTCCTTTCGGTTTATATGCCGGGAGAATGATGTCTAACGTCTGTTTTTGCATATCAAAAGTGGCTCAAGGGTCATTCTTGCCCATAGGATGAGGGCAAAGATAACTCCAAGATTATTGTGGTCAAGTATTATTCTTCGGATTTTTACGGGACATATCACATCTATGGGGCAGATGACATAGAAGAAGAAAAAGAGAGCTGTGAATATCTTATCCGTTTTGGACATGTATCCTTTGGCATACACCCAAAGAAGATACCCCGTCATACCTATTATATAGGTGTGTCTTTCGGTGGAGTTCCCCCACACCATCAGCGTCATCATTACCGTTCCGAGCAGCATTGCTCCCAGCATCGGGCGCAGGCTGTCTCTTCTCTCCCTCTCTTTTGTCTGCATCAGACAGAGAGCTATACAGACTGTCGGTAAGAGTGTAGCAACAATGAGTATCGGTAGTGTATATTCGTAGATCTCCGGTAGTCCGGCTTTAGCAATGAAGCGGTAGGCTACTTCAAAACGTTCGGGAGCTTCCCGTATGGAGATTGCCTCAAACCATGAGCGGTAGTAAGGCAGAAGTCCGTCCACTCCAACCTTTAGAGCAGGAAGAAGTAACGCTATCACCGAAAATACCATTCCGTGTCCGATGTTTTTCCAAAAACGAGGATAGAAAAAGAGTAGTACTCCGGCAAAGCCGATATACACTTTTGTGAAAGCCCCTATGACCAACAGAAGCACTGCCGGAAGGTATCGCCCCTCTTCCATCCATTTGTAAATAAAGAGAAACATAGCAGTGGTGAGAAGGTTGAACTGGAACGACATGATGGATGAAACCATAATTCCCACAAGCAGGAAGAAGACTACGGCAAGTCGCTTACTATTCCAAACTTTACAGCTATACAAGGAGTAGAAGAATGCCGAATAGCTTGTGAGATTCCAGAGAGAAGCTCCCAGCCACCAAGGAAGGAAGGCAAACGGAGTGAAAAGCATCGAGAAGAGCGGACCGTACAAGTATCTGTCGAGCCCGTTTCCGGCAACCCCGGTATGATCCCAACCGGAATAGGGATTGATGCCTGCCCAGAAATCTTTAGACCCATAGGCAAATATCTGAAAGTTGTTTGCCTTTAGGGAGACCAGCTCGGTAGTGGAGAAAATCAAGGTAAGCAGTAATCCGAAGAAGAAGATGCTCTGCGGCTGCAAGAGTAGAGTCTTGACGCTCTTTTTCTGTGTCATTTGTTATCAAATGGTCATTAGAGTTCTCACAAAGATACCATTTCCGCTCGAAATTGTGTTTTCACTCCTGCCTTCGCTCATGAAAGGAGAACTAATGAAAACGGAGATGTGTTGCGCAAACACACCTCCGTTTTGAGTTATAACACATCAGGGACGAACAATTATAGAGAGCTCCAATAGTCGTCGGACTCTATAATTTCGATCATGATTTTTCTATCCTGCTTACGAGTGCTGTCCGGCTTCTCCTTCGGAGCCAATGCCACTCTCTTACCAAGCCCTCTGTACTTCAGTTTATCTTGAGGAACACCTCTGGAGATAAGGGCATTGACAACAGCTTTCGCTCTTTCATTGGAAAGTTTATCGTTGTACTCATCGCTACCCACATTATCGGTGAACCCGGATATAAGGAATCGTTTATTGTTATTCTGGAGCATGAAAGCCGCCGTTTGATCCAAAGACTGCTTAGAAGTATCGTCTATAACACTGCTGTTAAATGCAAAGAAGATTCCTTCCAGAAGCATAGGGATAGAGGTTGAAGGGAGAGATGCCGGAGCAACTTTTACTTCTTTTTCGACGATTTTCTCTATCACTTTTTCCACGTATCTTACCTCCGTTTTGGGCTGCATTATCTTAGGCTCTCCACCGATACGCATCTTTATACCTACACGAGCATACCAAAGTCCGGATCTGTCCATGTGTTCAAATGCCTGATAACCGCCTTCCATATTTAGCCCCCAATGATCGTTAAACCAAAGATTGATACCCACACCTCCGTGTATGGGTATAAGATGTTTTCTTTGTATCTGATGAGGAGTCTTGTATTCAACACTTTTTCCATCAATTTGAATCTTTGGGTTTCCCTTAGAAAAACCATTGTAGAAGTATCCTGTCCCTATTGTCAGATAAGGATCAAATAGTGGATTCGGACGAAAATATTCTCCGAGCCTATAGCGTATTCCCAAATTGGTCAGGAATGCAAACTCTTTGTCATAACTTACCGACTGGGTAAGATCCACAGCCCAATGGCGCCCAAGCTCTTTTCCGATGCCTATATGTCCTCCGAAGAGCACGCTCCTCTTATCCATAGAGATAAAGTAGTGATGAGCTTTTTTGGAAGCTTCTGCAATATCTATTCTGGAAAGTCCGAGAGCATTACCCCCAAGGGAGATTTCCCATGCTTTCTTTACGGATTGCTGTGCGTAACCTCCACTCACGATAAGGGTAAAAAGAAGTATCCGTAGTATTGTCTTCATGATTATTCTTCGCTATAAGTTACTTCGATCGGAGCCACTTTCCCCTCATATAGAGGGTTAATCTTTAGTTTGTATTGACCCGGGTGAGCCGGATCTTCAATAAGCTCTCTGTGTATGTTGTCCAAGCCATTCCAAGCTATGTTTCCACTTTTGCCGGAAGAAACAGACCAGTTGTATGAGACATATATTCTGGATCCTAACCGGACATTCTTTAGCTCAAATGTTGGTGCACCAAGAGTCGGATGTTTTTCGGATGTGTCTGCATAATCTTCCCCTCCATAATTGGCTTTGACGAAGAGTACTGTTTGTGCTTTTGCTTCTTCTTGTGTGAATGGCGGATAAAGTACGGTCATTCTTTCCGGTTTAATGGCTACCTTTCTCTTGCTTTGAGGGAATATAGCATCAAGATTTATGGTACTCGTATCAAGCTCTCCTGTTACTCTTTCAAACAATACGGTATCATCATCTTGTACGATCTTTTTATGCAATACAAGTTTTTTTATCTGAGGAAGATTTTGTACCGGCGGCACTTCAACGATAATTATTCCCTCCAAAACTCCCAAATACTTACCTAAGTCAAAGTCTACGGTGTAATACTCTCTCTCTCCTCCCCAAAGGTTACTCTTGTCGAGGATAAGATCCGAGTCTACTATTTTCTTCTTAATGGTAAAGTTGCCAAACATCTGATCTATGGTAAATGGTACCGAAATCTTATGTCCACCACCATCTAAAATAAATGAAGTCGGATCTTCAGGATTCGATATTCTGTATCCGGTAGCATAGTTGCCAAATCGTGGTCGACTATCGTCTATGAGATGAGCCGGAACGGGTTCCCAAGGAGAGCCAGGCTTGCGATGAATTTCTATAGCAGAATTGATTTGAAGAATATTATGTCCCATAACATAAAAAATGGAACGAAGCCTAACCCTTGCATGAATTCTGTTTGGAACAAAAGTGTTTCTAGCAGCTCTTCTTGTTTTACCTTTATATTTAACAAATGGAGCCCCAAATGATGCCATGTCTTTGAATGGCAACAGGTTCAGAGGTATGCGAAACTCTCCGTTGGTATCTGCCACAAAAGCTAAAGCCGGATCTAATCCGGGCATTCCCGTGACAATACTTTCCGGAGCCAACTCTCCATTTTTATCATAGACCTTATAAAGAACCCCATCGGGATGACTGTATTCACTGAAGTTTGCAAGAGAAAATTGTGCAATAACGTTGAACATATTGTCTATAATGGGAGTCTCTGCTCCGGGAGTTCCTGGTACAGGAGGTACGAAGTCGGTATTGCCACACTCACAAGAAGCACTTATGAACTCGTAAAAGTCGTCAAGAGAGTTCTTTTCGCAATCCCACGGCTCGTTTGTGTTTCTGTTTCTGATAGGATTTGTCGTTCCACATCTTTTGGCAAGATCTTCTTTCCAAAGCTCATAGGTAGAAAGACCATTGTTTCCATTTTGTCCATTCTCCCCGTCTTTTCCATCATTCCCATCCTTACCATTGGATCCATTTTCTCCTTTAGCTCCCATTAGGAAAGCCCAAAAGTCTGCCTCTGAATTGGCTTCAGGTGGCCATTTTTCTCCCGGTTTATGTGGATGCGGTACATTGCCGGAAGAGATGAACTTCTTCCAGACTTCATAAGCAGAGTCTCCGTTATTACCTTTTGCACCATCCTTGCCATCTTTACCATCCTTTCCTTTAGCAGGAATACCTGTGTCTTTGTCTCCTATCCACCAGTTCCCGTTTTCGCCAATGTGTGGAGAGATACCGTTTTGTCCATTCTCTCCATTCTCTCCATCCTTACCGTCTTTACCTTTGGCTGGGACACCGGTGTCCTTGTCTCCTATCCACCAGTTTCCGTTTTTGCCAATGTGCGGAGAGATACCATCTTGTCCATTCTCTCCATCTTTGCCATCCTTACCATCCTTACCGTCTTCACCTTTGGCAGGGACACCTGTGTCCTTGTCTCCTATCCACCAATTGCCGTTCGAGCCTATGTGTGGAGAGACACCATCTTGTCCGTTTTCTCCATCTTTGCCATTGTTACCGTCTTTACCATCTTTACCTTTGGCAGGAATGCCCGTATCTTTGCTACCAATCCACCAGTTACCATTTGTGCCGATGTGTGGAGAGACCCCATCTTTACCATCTTTCCCGTCTTTGCCTTTTAGGTAGAGAAAGAAGTCGGGAATATTTGTACCTCCATTCCAGATAATAATCTTTTTTTCTACCTGTCGCTTCCATATTTCGTAAGCTGATAACCCTGCCTCTCCTTGAGGCCCTCTTTCTCCTTGAGGTCCTTCGGGAAGTATAAAGTCTACTTTTTCACATGCTGTTAATCCTACAATTAGCAGCAACAAAAGAAATAATCCCTTGAAGAGAAAACTGTTTTTACTCATAGTCGTAAATCAAATGATTCATTTTTCTGTGTTTGTATTTTCTATTTATGATAAAAATCGCTTACTGTTATTCTATCTTTAACGAGTCGTATCGGTAACTAAAAGATATACATCTCATAGTAACAGGCTCTTAAATATTTCTTTTCAACCTGCAATTTTAGTGATAAATAGTTTGGGGACCAAATTATTTATCAAAATAGTTGAGATTTTTTATTTTGAGTGTGAGTGTAAATATAATTTTGCGCTGATATTTTCTTATATCATGATACTTCGTTTTGTGATAAAGAGGAGAGGCTGCTTCAGATTTTTTATCTTAAAAACAAGTTCTAAAGAGGATTTTATAGTCATCTGTTGGTAGGTTCAAACAAATTACATATTTTTGTAGCGAAATAGAATAACATTTTCAAACACTACAACAAAAAACTACATGCGATATGCGCTCTCAAGGAATATGCAAGAGAGTATCGGTGCTTACAGCACTAAAGATTCCATGTCAGATTGGCACAAATTGACACTTAGAGTTACGACTTTAAGTGGTTTTTTCGTGCAATCTTTTGAGAGCCATATCCGGAACAGAAAACTATATTACTAACATTATAAAAATAGATTCAGAAAGAGAGTTTTTGACACTTGTCAAGTTCCTGCCAAAGTAAAAAGTCTCTATGATTTTTGTCCAATGCATGAGGTGAGACGAATTGAAATACTTTTTAGCAGGATTGTGGATGGCAAAGCAAAAACCACATGGAAGATATCTTTTATGGGACTACTGCCTATAGTCATACTTACTCAACAAGATAAAGGAGCTTTCTTTCTCTGCTACGGGAACTAATGTTTTATCACTTATAAAACTCAATACAGCTTATGATGACCAGCGAACAGTATGTAGAAAGTCTGAGAAAAATGAATCTTCAGGTCTATTTTATGGGAGAAAAGATCGATAATCCTGTGGATCACCCAATGATAAGACCTTCGATGAACTCAGTAGCAATGACTTACAAACTGGCAGAAATGGAGGAGTACAAGGATCTCATGACTGCCACAAGTAATCTTACAGGCAAGCGAATAAATAGATTTTGCCACCTTCACCAAAGTACAGAAGACCTTAAGAATAAGGTGAAAATGCAACGTCTCTTGGGACAGAAGACAGCTTCTTGCTTCCAACGTTGTGTGGGTATGGATGCATTCAATGCAATCTATTCTACAACGTTTGAAATGGATAGAGAGCTGGGAACAGAGTACCACAAGCGTTTTGTGAAGTACATGGAGTTTGTGCAAGAGAATGACCTTGTGGTGGATGGTGCTATGACTGACCCTAAGGGTGATAGAAGTTTGTCTCCTTCTCAGCAACCCGATCCGGATCTCTATGTACACATTACAGAAGTGCGTCCGGATGGTATTGTGGTAAGAGGTGCTAAGGCTCACCAAACAGGGGCCGTGAACTCTCACGAACACTTGATTATGCCTACTATCGCAATGAAAGCAGAAGATTCGGATTACGCAGTCTCTTTTGCTGTGCCAAGTGATGCCGAAGGTGTGATAATGATATACGGACGTCAATCTTGTGATACAAGAAAAATGGAGCCTGGAGCAGAGATTGACCTTGGAAACTCTGAGTTCGGCGGACACGAAGCTCTTGTTGTCTTTGACGATGTATTTGTACCGAACGAACGCGTATTCATGTGTAAGGAGTACAAGTATGCTGGTATGATGGTAGAAAGATTTGCCGGTTACCACAGACAGTCTTATGGTGGTTGTAAGGTAGGAGTCGGGGATGTCCTTATCGGTGCTGCTGCTCTCGCTGCGGACTATAATGGCGTGCCTAAAGCAACACACATCAAAGACAAACTGATAGAGATGATTCACTTGAATGAAACTCTATATTCTTGTGGTATAGCTTGCTCATCCGAAGGAACTCAAATGGATGCAGGCAACTATATGATAGATCTTCTTCTTGCGAATGTATGTAAACAAAATATCACAAGATTACCATACGAAATAGCACGTCTTGCCGAAGATATTGCAGGCGGTCTTATGGTTACGATGCCTTCGGAACAGGATCTCCGTCATCCGGAACTTGGTCCTATCGTTAAGAAGTATTTTGTGGGAGCAACAGGCAAAGACACAGAGAATCGCATGAGAATACTACGCCTTATAGAGAATATCACTCTTGGTACTGCAGCAGTAGGATATCGTACAGAGTCTATGCACGGAGCCGGATCTCCTCAAGCTCAACGCATCATGATTGCAAGACAAGGAGACTTGGAGGCAAAGAAAGAGTTGGCTCGTGCTATAGCCAAAGTGGATGTGTCTAAAGACAAGTAAGCGATATTCTTTATATTTATAAATGGTAAAGACACTTTTGGCAGAAGAGATCGAACCCATACTACGCGACAAGGTAAGTCCTTTGTTGCGTAGTCATGGGGGCGATTTGCAGCTTGTAAAGATAGATGATTGCACGGTACATGTCCGTTTTACGGGAGCATGTAGATTCTGTCCTGCGGCAAATGAGACCCTTGAGAAAGTGGTACAGGCTGCATTAAGAGAGCATTTGGAAACAGAAGACGTGTATCTCTGTCTGGAAAGTGGAGTAAGTGAAGACCTTCTGAACGAAGCTAAGAGAATATTAAGAAAAAACAGCAAGTTATGAACAGAGATGCCCTAACGCCTTTTAAGTCTAAAGTCGTAACAGCAGATGAGGCCGTTAAGCATATCCAGAACGGAGATTTAGTCGTTCTTTCTCATG
Source organism: Porphyromonas sp. COT-108 OH1349 (assembly GCF_000768755.1). Classification (NCBI taxonomy): domain Bacteria; kingdom Pseudomonadati; phylum Bacteroidota; class Bacteroidia; order Bacteroidales; family Porphyromonadaceae; genus Porphyromonas; species Porphyromonas sp. COT-108 OH1349. The sequence continues at coordinate 70,708 of NZ_JRAH01000013.1, forward strand.
CAGCCGCAGTACCAAGGCTGTGTGTAGATGCATTGGTAAGAAATGCAGAGAAATTCAAAGATGTGAAGATCTATCACATGCTTTGCCTTGGTGAAGGTAAGTACATGGCTCCTGAAATGGCTTCTCATTTCAGACATATAACCAACTTTGTGGGAGCTAACTCGCGTGCAGCCGTGGCTGAAAATCGTGCCGATTTCATTCCGGGATTTTTCTATGAAGTTCCGAGCATGATGAGACAGAGGCTTCTTCCTGTGGACGTCGCGATTGTACAGCTTTCTGCTCCCAATGAAGAAGGGTATTGCAGCTTTGGTATTTCTTGCGACTATACCAAGCCGGCAGCGGAAGAGGCTAAAATTGTTATCGGAGAGATAAATGCTCAAATGCCTTTTGTCGGAGGAGACAATACTATACATCTTTCTGATATAGACTTTATCGTAGAGGCAGATTATCCTCTTTACACGATACCTCAACCTAAGATCGGAGAAGTGGAAGAGGCGATAGGGAAGAACTGTGCCGAACTTGTAAAAGATGGCGACACTCTTCAACTGGGCATCGGAGCCATTCCGGATGCTGTGCTTCAGTTCTTGAAGGATAAAAAGGATCTGGGCATCCACACAGAGATGTTTGCAGATGGAGTCCTTGAATTGGTAAGAAGGGGTGTGATTACAGGAGCCAAGAAAAGTTTACATCCGGGTAAGATGGTTGCCACATTCTTGATGGGAACTCAGGATGTATACGACTTTGTCAACAACAATCCCGATGTTGAGCTCTATTCTGTGGACTATGTGAATGATCCGAGAGTTATTGCACAAAATGACAATATGATAAGCATCAACAGCTGTATAGAGGTGGATCTCATGGGACAGGTGGTCTCGGAGTGTATAGGACCTAAGCAGTTTAGCGGAACCGGGGGACAAGTGGACTATGTTCGTGGTGCTACTTGGTCTAAAAATGGTAAGAGCATTATGGCTATGCCTTCTACAGCCAGCAAGGGTACGGCTTCAAGAATTGTCCCCAAGATAGCAGATGGTGCTGCCGTGACGACCCTCAGAAATGATGTGGATTATATTGTAACGGAGTATGGTATAGCGCGTCTGAAAGGGAAGTCGCTAAGAGAAAGAGCGGAGGCTTTGATCAGCATTGCTCATCCCGACTTCCGTGAGGAACTTTTGAGCTATTACAGTAAACGATTTGGATGATATTAATATTTCTTATTTATATTCTATTATGCAACTTTTCAAACTAAAGACCACTATTCATAGCTTTGATTCTTTCAGAGAGTTTGCTCAAGCATTTGAGCTTGGAGAGAGAGACTTGGTCATCACAAATGAGTTCTTGTATGAACCGTTCATGAAAGAGGTTAATCTTCCTTGCCATTTCGTAATGCAGGAGAAGTATGGTCTCGGAGAACCTTCGGATGAGATGATGAATAACATCCTGTCTGATCTTCGTGGTGTAGATTATGATCGGGTTATAGCAATAGGTGGAGGTACTGTGATAGATATCTCCAAGTTGTTTGTCTTAAAAGGAATGGCAGATGTTCTGCAAGCATTCGATCGCTCCATCCCTCTGATAAAAGAGAAAAAGCTGGTTATTATTCCTACTACTTGTGGTACAGGCAGTGAGGTTACCAATATTTCTATCGCAGAGATCAAGAGCAGACATACAAAGATGGGATTGGCAGATGATGCAATCCTGGCAGATGATGCCGTTATCATTCCTGAGTTTTTGCGTGGCCTGCCGTTTAAGTTTTATGCTTGCAGTGCAATAGATGCTCTTATTCATGCAATAGAAGCGTATGTTTCGCCTAAGGCCACTCCATTTACTCGGATCTTTAGCGAAGAGGCTTGGAATATTGTTTTAGAGGTATTCAAGAAGATAAGAGAGCATGGTCCTGAATATCGTTTTGAAAAGATGGGAGAGATGATCATGGCAAGCAACTTTGCAGGTATAGCTTTTGGCAATGCCGGAGTGGGTGCTGTTCACGCCCTTTCTTATCCTCTCGGAGGAAATTATCACGTACCACATGGAGAGGCCAACTACCAATTCTTTACAGAAGTATTCAAGGCTTATCAGAAGAAAAATCCTTTTGGCGCAATAGTGGAAGTCAACTGGAAGCTCTCTCGCATTCTCGGATGCCAGCCGGAAGAAGTTTATCCTTGCTTGGATGAGCTTTTGGGCTGTCTTATAGATAAGAAGCCGCTTCGAGAATATGGAATGAAAGATGAAGAGGTGAGAGGCTTTGCAGAAGCTGTTATAAAGACACAACAGCGTCTATTGGCTAATAACTATGTAGAGCTATCTGTGGATGAGATAGAAGAGATATATAGAAAGCTTTACTAATATGATCTTGACCTTTTTATCGTAAGATCTTGAATTGAAATATAGGAAAATCACAACAATAACATATTAAACAAAAAACATGGACATTAAAACGATGGTGCAGCGCGCTCGTGTTGCACAGGGGCAGTATGAGCAAGCTTTTAATCAAGAAGCTGCAGACATGGCGGTAAAAGCCGCGACAAAAGCAATCTACGATAATGCAGAAATGTTGGCCCGTTTGGCTGTGAATGAAACAGAAATGGGTGTTTATGAACATAAGGTTGCAAAGAATCGTAACAAGTCTAAGGGTGTTTGGTATAATCTTCATGACAAGAAATCTATGGGCATTATTGGTATAGATGAGCGCACCGGTCTTATTGAGATAGCTAAGCCTATCGGTGTTATTGCCGGTATCACTCCGATGACCAATCCTATTGTAACACCAATGTCTAAGATTGCATTTGCTCTTAAGACAAAGAATGCTATCATCATTGCTCCTCACCCAAGAAGTAAAGAGTGTTCAGGGATGGCTGTAAAGCTAATCAAAGAGGCCGTAAAACCACTTGGTGTTCCTGAAGATCTGATTCAAATGATAGAAGAACCATCTATTGAGAAGACGCAAGAGTTGATGGCTTCAACAGACGTGGTTGTTGCCACCGGGGGTATGCCTATGGTGCATAGCGCTTATTCTTCAGGAAAGCCTTCTTTTGGTGTAGGAGCCGGCAATGTTCAGGTAATTTTGGATAGTCATATCGACTATGATGATGCTGCTGAAAAGGTGGTTACCGGTAGAGCATTTGATAATGGTATTATATGTTCCGGAGAGCAGTTCTTTGTATATCCGAAGAAAGACAAAGAGGAAGTGCTTGCTGCGTTCCAACGTCATGGTGGGTATATCGTTCCTGAAGAAGACAGAGATGCTGTTGTCGGAGCTATCTTCAAAGATGGAAAGCTTGAGAGAGACATCGTAGGTCAAAGTGTAGAGTTCATTGCGAAGAAGGCGGGAATAAAGGTGCCTGCAGATGCTCGCGTACTTATAGTTCAAGCACACGGTATAGCTCAAGAAGATGAAATCTGTAAAGAAAAGATGTGTCCGGTGCTTGGATGCTATGGCTATACTCATTTTGAAGAAGGTATCGAGATGATGAAAGCCAACCTCTTCATGGAAGGTAGCGGACACACAGCCGGTGTTCACTCCAATAATCAGGCAAACATCATCAAGGCAGGTTCAGAAATCTCTGTTTCCAGAGTTATTGTCAATGCTTCTTGTGCTACAACAGCGGGAGGTTCTATCCAAAATGGTTTGGCAGTAACCAACACTTTGGGTTGTGGTACTTGGGGGAATAACTCTATTTCGGAGAACTTTACCTACAAGCACATGCTCAATATCACAAGAGTAGCTCCTATCTCTGCGAGGATCCAAGTCCCAACAGACGAAGAGATTTGGGCATAAATAGAATCGTCGTTTTATAATTTATACTGTAAGGTTCCGGGGCTATCTCTGTGTGGTAGCCCCGGGTAGCTTTGTTCCCAAATAAGGCTTTGCAGATGGAGAAAAAGAGTTACATTTGTTCCGAAGAACCATTGTCTTAGATTTTTTTCTTGCAATACGCCACTCCTGTAGCATCCCGGATACATTTTTCTGATAAAGAAGTGTATCGGAGCTATATTGGAAAGACATAATGTTAAATAAACTAATACAAACAGAGATTTATGGACTTTTCTCAAACCAAACAAGAACAAATGTTCCTTGAGATGATCCGAGAGTTTGCTCAGAAGGAAGTACTCCCTCTGGCTGCTGAGATTGACGAACAAGAACGTTTCCCCATCGAAACGGTAAAAAAGATGGGAGAGATAGGGCTGATGGGTATTCCCATTCCGGTAGAATACGGAGGAGCAGGAGCTACCAATCAGATGTATTCTATGGCAGTAGAAGAACTATCTCGCGTATGTGCTACCACCGGTGTAGTCCTTTCTGCACACACTTCTCTTTGTGTGGCTCCTATATATGAGCATGGAACAGAAGAACAGAAGAACAAGTATCTTCCCAAGCTATGTTCCGGAGAATGGATAGGAGCATTTGGCCTTACAGAACCTAATGCCGGAACAGATGCTGCAGCTCAACAGACTACTGCGGAAGATAGAGGTGATCACTATGTCCTTAATGGTAACAAGATCTTCATTACAAATGCGGAGTATGCACATGTCTATATCGTATTTGCTATGACAGACAAGTCGCAAGGGACAAAAGGTATCACTGCCTTTATCGTAGAGAAAGGAACCCCCGGTTTTTCTATCGGAAAGAAAGAGTTGAAGTTGGGTATCCGTGGATCTGCAACATGCGAGCTTATATTTGAAAACTGTATCGTTCCTAAAGAAAACCTCTTGGGACGTGTCGGAGGAGGATTCAAAGTGGCTATGAAGACACTTGATGGAGGTCGTGTCGGAATTGCTTCTCAAGCATTGGGTATAGCACAAGGTGCCATGGATGAGACCGTGAAGTACACTAAAGAGCGTAAGCAGTTTGGAAAGAGCCTTGCCAAGTTCCAAAACACACAATTCCAGTTGGCAGATCTACAATGTCGCATAGATGCCGCACGTCTTCTTGTGCGCTTGGCAAGCTGGAAGAAAGATATGGGCATGCCGTACAGCATGGAATCTGCAGAAGCAAAACTTTATGCTGCAGAAACGGCTATGGATATGACAGTAAAGGCTGTACAGTTCCATGGAGGATACGGTTACACCCGTGAATATCCAGTAGAGCGCATGATGCGTGATGCCAAGATTACCGAGATATATGAAGGAACCAGCGAAGTGCAACGCATGGTTATTGCTGCTAACCTACTAAAATAATCGCCGATCATGAAAATAGTTGTTTGTATAAAGCAAGTGCCAAATACTACGGAGATAAAGCTGGATCCTGTAAAAGGAACACTGATCCGTGATGGAGTGGTAAGTATAATGAATCCTGATGATAAGGGCGCATTGGAACAGGCGCTTTTGTTCAAGGACAAGTATAATGCACATGTAACGGTAGTAACCATGGGACCTCCTCAAGCGGAAGCCATTTTGAGGGAAGCGTATGCCATGGGAGCAGATAGGGCTATTCTTGTAAGCGATAAGAAGTTTGGAGGAGCCGATACTTTGGCTACCAGCTATACTCTTTCAAGAGCTTTGGCAAAGATCGAGTGTGATGTGATCTTCGCCGGTCGCCAAGCGATAGACGGTGATACTGCACAGGTAGGACCACAGATAGCCGAACAGCTGGATCTTCCTCAGATTACTTATGTAGAAAGTGTGGACTATGACGGCAGCAAGACTTTGACCGTTCGTAGAGGAACAGAAGAAGGACACGAGATACTCGAAGTAGATCTGCCTTGTATGCTTACATTCCTTGTCTCTGCATACAAACCCCGCTACATGCGTGTAAGAGGTATTATGGAAGCTTACGATAAGCCTATCGAAGTTTGGGGTACAAACGAGATAGAAGTAGATCCTACCCGTATCGGTTTGGCAGGATCTCCGACCAACGTGAAGCGTTCGTTCACCAAAGGTGCAAAAGCGATGGGAGCCATGCACGAGGATATTACAGCGGAAGAAGCTGCAGATATCATATTTAATAAGTTGAGAGAGAAATTTATCATCTGATTCCTAACCCCTCATACTAAAGACAATGAATAAAGAACAATATAAAGGAGTAATGGTCTTCGCAGAGCAACGCGAAGGAGTCATTCAGAATGTTGCTTACGAGTTGATAGGTAAGGCTCGTGAATTAGCAGAGGCTTTAGGAGAAAAAGTCACAGCACTTTTGTGTGGTTATAATGTTGCAGACCAAGCAAAGGGGTTGATAGCAGCAGGTGCAGACACTGTTCTCGTTGTAGATGATAAGCATCTGGAACACTACGTGACAGAGCCTTATGCACAAGCCGTAACACACGTTATCAACAGCAAAATGCCTGAGATTGTGCTACTTGGTGCCACAACTATCGGGCGAGACCTTGGTCCTCGTCTTTCTGCTCGCCTTTTGACCGGACTTACAGCAGACTGTACCTCTCTCGAAATAGGGGATGATCGTAATCTTTTGATGACTCGTCCTGCTTTTGGAGGAAATCTCATGGCAACGATTATCAGCAAGAATCATCGCCCACAGATGTCCACCGTTCGTCCGGGAGTGATGAGACGCAAAGCCATGGAGTATGATCGTACAGGGGAGGTGGAAAAAATCTCCGTACCATTCGATACATCCAAATTCCGTGTGCGTTTACTTAAGAGAGAAAAAGAGGAGAAGAACATGATAGACATTACCGAGGCGCACTTTATCGTCTGTGGTGGTCGTGGAGTGGGAACTCACGATGGCTTCTCCAAGCTCTCGGAACTTGCTAAGACTATCAATGGAGAGATCGCTTCTTCACGCGCTATGGTAGATGCCGGTCTTGTCGGACACGAAAGACAAGTAGGGCAGACCGGAAAGACTGTTCGCCCCGATGTCTACATGGCAATAGGTGTTTCCGGAGCTATACAGCACTTGGCCGGAATGGAAGAGAGCGAATACATCATAGCCATAAACAAAGACAAATATGCTCCGATATTCCAAGTGGCAGACTTAGGCGTTGTAGGAGATCTTCATAAGGTCGTACCTATCCTTACTGCCAAGATAAAATCGGCACAGCAAGAAAAGAAATAAGCGATAAGTGTTAGTGTTTAACTTGAGACTCCTCCCGGTAGCCCTTGCGGAACTATTCGGGAGGAGTCTTTTTTCTTTCGGAGATAAGACAAAGCTGTGATATTGAAACATACGACCGGAAGGAAGACATTTTTTAGAAAGAACCTGTTGAAAAAGTCCTTTTAACCTGTTGCGAAAGTAAGCTGATACCTAAGAATGTTTGAAATCGAGGTTTGCTTTTCGGAGTTCATGTTTTTGTTTTTGTAAGCCAAGATTTGCTTTTAGGGATTCACGTTTTGTTTTTTGCAAACCAACATTTGCTTTTAGGGAATTATCTCCTTGTTTCCGGTTTTAACCATATCAAGAAGGAGAAGTAAAAGTATTCTGCACACTTTTAGAGAGTGTAAACAGAAAGTTTATTCCGGGGATAGGGCTTTTACTTTCTTTTTTTGCAATCTTTTCGAGGATATCTCTCTTCTGATTGTATTGGTAAAATCAAGCACCCCTGAAAAGGTTTTCTTCCTTTATTTTACCTTGAAAATGAAAATGCCCTACGGGCTGATATTACTTAGAAAAGATTGTTGTTTTCAAACTTTAGAAGTTCTTTACTTTCTAAAAGTGTTTTCTTTATGATAAGTTTTAGGGATCTTCCCACATTGGAAGTGAAAAAGAATAAACAATAGATGGTAAGGTCATCAAAGCAGAATCTTTAGTCTGATGGTTGAGATTTATTTTTCATAAAATCAATTTCTTATTTTGTTTCTGAGTTTAGGTAATATTATTCTGATAATCGGCTGTTCAAATAACTCCGGCATCTTATCTCTTTTGTGTGTATTTTGTTTGATTTGTATATTTATTTTTAATGGTAGTTAAAAGCACCCTTTCTTGTTATGTTTATTATAAAAGGTCGTATCTTTGTGCAACCGGATTGTTTATTTTATTTCACTCGTCAGTAGAGATTTAGAATAAGATTATAAATAGTTTCGAGGGTATATAAGATTTTAGAGTATAAATTCAATGTAGAGAGTTTTCGAGGTATTTTTCTGTCATCTTGCGGAAAGGGTTGTTCCGCAAGACACCTCGTAGCTTTTACGACTTAATTTACAAACATTTATGGTAAGAAAAACATTATTTGGTTTCTTTGCGTTGCTGCTTACACTGACTGTGTATTCTTGTAGCGACCTGAACTTCCATCTGCCTCCGGGTCCTAAGGGAGGAGATGGTAAGTCTGTTTATGAAATCTGGAAAGAACAAGTTGAACTTGGAAAAGTTAAGTGGCCAAAGGACAGAGTTTCTATGGCTGACTTCCTTATCTATATAAAAGGAGAAAAGGGAGATAAAGGGGAAAATGGAAAATCTGCATACGAGCTTTGGAAAGAGCTTATAGCAAAAGGAAATACCCCAAATCCACACAATCCTTCTGAAATGTGGCCTGTAGAAAGGAATACAGAGGCAGACTTTTGGGACTTTATCACCGGTAGAGACGGTAATACACCGTATGTTGGCGAAAATGGCAACTGGTGGATCGGCGGTAAAGATACGGGAGTGCTTGCAAGAGGTAAGGATGGAATCGATGGCAAGAATGGTCTCTCTGCTTATGAACTTTGGAAACAAGAGGTCTTGGCAGGAAGAATAGATTGGCCAAAAGATAAAGTAGAAATCTCCCATTTTTTCCAATACCTGAAAGGTAAAGATGGTAAAGATGGAAAGGATGGCGTTACTCCACATATCGGTCCTAATGGTAACTGGTGGTTTGGAGACGAAGATACCGGTGTACCTGCTAAGGGTAAAGATGGTAAAGACGGAGTTGCCGGCGTTACTCCACATATTGGAGAGAATGGTAACTGGTGGATTGGTGATAAAGATACCGGTGTACCTGCCAAGGGTAAAGATGGTAAAGATGGCCAAGATGGTCAAGATGGTGTTACTCCACATATTGGAGAAAATGGTAACTGGTGGATTGGCGACAAAGATACCGGTGTACCTGCCAAGGGTAAAGATGGTCAAGATGGTCAAGACGGGGTTACTCCACACATTGGCGAGAATGGTAACTGGTGGATTGGCGACAAAGATACCGGCGTACCTGCCAAGGGTAAAGATGGAAAGGATGGAAAAGATGGAACGTCTCCACATATTGGTCATAACGGTAATTGGTGGATTGGAGACAAAGACACCGGAGTGCCTGCCCAAGGAGAAAAGGGTAAAGATGGAGCCGATGGTCTAAGTGCATATCAGTTGTGGGTTAAAGATGTTAAGGCAGGTAAAATAACAGATCCTGAAACAGGGAATCCATGGCCGGTTGATAAAATTACTCTTACGGACTTCTGGAAATACCTTCGCGGTGCTAAGGGAGACAAGGGAGAGAAAGGTAATGATGGAAAAGATGGATTGTCTGCTTATGAAATCTGGAAGCAAATGGTTCTTAAGGATCAGATAAAAGATCCTAATAATCCTACTCAAAATTGGCCAAAGACAAAGGTGGACGAAAATCACTTCTGGGAATTCCTTACAGGTAAGAACGGAGTGGATGGTCTTTCTGCATACGCTCTTTGGAAGAAAGAATTGGAAGAAAGATTTGATGGTCCTAAGCCATTGATGAACTACAGAACAGGAGAAAAATGGCCAAAAGAAAAGAACAGCATGGATGACTTCTTTGACTATCTACGTGGTAAAGATGGTAAAGACGGTAAAGATGGTAAGCCGGGTGAGCCGGGTAAACCAGGTGCTGAAATAACTATTTTGGCAGGAGCTCCTAACGTTATTGCTCAATACACTCAGATCAATTATAGTGAATATGTCAGTGTTAAGGATGGCAGTGTTCAGTATAGAGTGTATGATAAGGAAGGGAAACCAGCTCCGGGGGCTGTCGTTACAGGTCTTCCTGGTATGGCTGAGACCAAGAGCTATACAGCCGATCATGAAGGTTACTTTACCGTAGAAAAAGAAGATCTTCCGGAGATCCAAGATGTCCAAGCACGTTGGGGTAAAGTTAAGTCCGTTACAATACAAGGACAACCGGCAGCAGAATCTGCTCCTAATACTTATGTTCCTAACAGAATTAGAACAAGAATAATATTTGAAAATCCGAATGTTGCCTCTGAGGCTAATAAACCAATCTTGTCGGATAGCCATATTTTAGGATTCCGTATTCAAAGAAAAGTCGATCCTAATGGAGCTTGGGTGGATCTTCCAAGTTATTTGCCTGATTTGACTAATATCGTCATTGCATCTTATTTAACAAATGGAAATGATCCGAATACCATTACAAATCAAGAATTGGCTTCTATTGCTCGTGCTACAGATGTTGTGCTACTTCCAACAAAACGTTATGTGATGACCAACAAGTATGAGTTTAAGAACAACTATCCGAATTATTGGGATGGAACAAAGAAGTACTTCTCAGTGAAGCTAAAGACATCTTACTACGGAGAGAATCCTCAGTGGAATGGTGTTTGTGAAATGGCTCCATATCAAGCTCCTCCTACAATCAAGTGTTTGACATTGAAGACCGAAAATAAGAATCTTCACAATGAAGTATTCTTCTCAAGTGTACGTGGACAGTTTAATTATGAGGATATTAAGTTGGATGGCTTCTATAGAAGAAACCTATTGTACAATGCAGTTGGTGATGTGGACTATGTCACTCCGGACAAAATGCCACAAGCTGAAGCTCAAGCACTAAAACCATCTTATGCATATTTCTACTATGAGGCTATACCGGGAAAACAAACAAGTGGTAGTGATAAGAATCCTGCAGGTCCAAATCAAACATCGTATACTTCCAGTACAGTATATTTAGGCTCTACAATATTTGTGAAGACTCTTCGTAACTCCAAGGATATTGACAAAGACTTTTTGCATTTGCATCCAACTGAGACAAAGTTGGGAGTCTTGTTGAAGGGTTCTGCCGGATACCATGTACAGAATGCAAAGGCTAGTTTGCCTAAAGTGACTGTCACTTACGAAAACTAATTTCTTGTTTGAATCAATCAGATATGAATAAAATTATGATACATAAATTTTCTAAATATATTCTTGGGTTGTCGTTTGTGCTTTTGGCTCCTCAAGTAGTGGCTCAAACATACACGGAGTCTGAAGTTCGCCCCGAACAAGAGAAGAAGCATAAGAGAGCATGGGAAATAGGAATTGGCGGGACAGGTATGCACATGACTCGCATGAGCGTTTTGGATTTCCAAAAGGCTCCCGTAGGTCATGAGATCAAGGTAAATAAAAGAGATCTTCTTTTTGGAGGAAATCTTTACATTGCCCGAGAACTTAATCCTTACTTCTATTTGGATTTGCAAGGGACGGTAGGATACGCAAAGGATCCGATCGGAAAAGGTAAAACAGAAGATCGTTTCTTGTATATGGGAGGCCTTGGACTTCAATGGCGCTTGGGTGAATATTTTGAATCCAAATACATTGATCCTTTCTTCCGTGTGGGAGCCAATTATATGTATAAGACATTTACTCAGTTGTACAATGGTGTTGAGAACTACGACGGATCCCAAATGAATTGGGGTTTTGATCTTGACCACAACAAGAGTGGTGCAGACCAAAAGCAACTCTTTCCTGTATCTTTTGGTACCGGTATCAATATGTGGCTTTCCAATGGATTTGGTATAGGTTTGCAGGCTGACTATCTCTACATGCCTCATAAAAATGTTGCAAATGTTTGGCAGGGAACTGCAAGACTGATGTGGCGTATCGGAGGCAAGTCTAAGAAACCTGCTCCTGAAATCAGACATACCGAAAGAGTTATTGAGCGCATTGTAGAAAAACCTACCATTATAGAGAAGATTGTTCCTACTCCGGTAATCGAGCGTGACGAAACTCTTTGCGAACTCTTCAACTATGTATTCTTTGAGTTTGATAAGGCTACTATTACACAAGACTCTCAGGAAGTTATAGATAGAATTGCAGATATATTGAGAGGAGATCTTAACCGCAAGTATCTTATTATTGGTTATACAGATGCTGTTGGTTCTTCAAACTATAATCTCGGTCTATCTGAGCGTCGCGCTAAAGCTGTTGTAGATGCTCTTATTCAGAGAAATATTCCTCGTGAGATGCTTAAGTTCAGAGGAGTGGGTAAGAAGGTTGCTTACGTTAAGGAAAGTGCTCCGGATAACACTCGTAGAGGTGATCGTAAGGTTACTATCGAGAGAGTTATCAATATGGACTATTGGAACTACCTTAAGTAATACTATCCTCTGAAAACAAAGTGATGTTTTGAGATAACAGACATATTACAAGATACGGAGCACTTGGAGTGCTTCTCTCAAGTGCTCCGGTCTTTACTTTGAGGTTTGGAATCTCAAACACAGGTATTAGCACTCTTTCGGAAGAGTTTACTTCGAGAGTGCTTGGTGTATAATTAAAGAAACAACAATAACAATGATGCTTATGACCAAGAAAGCAATATTCGGTTTCTGGGTATTCTTGTTCACTTTATCGGTATCATCTTGCGGGAATATGAACTTTGGTCTTCCCGACGGACCTCAAGGTCCTACCGGTAGATCTGCATATGAAGTCTGGGTCGAACAAGTGAATGCCGGAGAAATCAACTGGCCTAAAGATAAAATTGATGTAACAGATTTTCTTGTTTACATCAAGGGTCAGAAAGGAGATAAGGGAGAAAATGGTAAGTCTTCCTATGAGCTTTGGAAAGAGATGATAGCGGATGGTAAGACTCCTAATCCTCACAATCCAAAAGAGATGTGGCCTGCAGAAAGAAATACAGAAGCAGACTTTTGGGATTTTATTATCGGTCGAGATGGTAAGACTCCACATATTGGCGAGAATGGCAATTGGTGGATCGGTAGCAAGGACACTGGAGTATATGCTTATGGTACGATAGGTAAAGACGGTAAGAACGGTGTCTCTGCTTATGAAATATGGAAGAAAGAAGTCCTTGACGGAACCATAGATTGGCCAAAAGATAAAGTGGAACTGGTCGACTACTTCCAATACCTTAAAGGTAAAGATGGTAAAGATGGTAGAGACGGAGTCACTCCGCATATTGGTGAGAATGGCAACTGGTGGTTTGGTGATAAAGATACGGGAATACCTGCCAGAGGTCAAGATGGTAAGGACGGTGTTGCCGGTACTACCCCACACATTGGCGAGAATGGCAATTGGTGGATTGGTGATAAAGACACCGGCATACCGGCCAAAGGTCAGGATGGTAAAGATGGAGCCGATGGTAAAGATGGTATCTCTCCGGAAATAGGAGAGAATGGTAACTGGTGGTTTGACGGTAAAGACACCGGTGTTCCTGCGGCAGGTCAAGATGGCAAGGACGGTATTGATGGCCGTTCTCCACGCATTGGCGAGAATGGCAACTGGTGGTTTGGCGATAAAGATACCGGAGTGCCAGCCAGAGGACAGGATGGTAAAAATGGCAAAGATGGGCTTTCTCCACGCATTGGAGAGAATGGCAATTGGTGGATTGGAGATGTTGATACCAGTATTCCTGCACGTGGTAAGAAGGGAGCGGACGGAAGCGATGCAAAATCTGCATACGAGCTTTGGTTTGATGATCTTAAAGCGGGAAAGATCATAGATCATAAGACCGGTAATCCATGGCCTGAGAATGAAGATACTATTGCAGACTTCTGGAGATATCTTCGTGGAGCTAAGGGAAAGAAAGGAGATCAGGGAGACGATGGCAAAGATGGTCTTTCTGCTTATGAGATTTGGAAGAGAGACGTGCTTGATGGTAAGATCAAAAATCCTAATAAACCTGGAGAAAATTGGCCTGCCAGTGAAGTGAGTGAGCATGACTTCTTCAGATACCTCACAGGTCCAAATGGAAAGTCCGGTATCTCTGCCTATAAGCTTTGGTACGATGAACTTAAGGCTCGTGCCGGTACGGCAGATCCTTTGCGCAACCATAGAACAGGCGAAGAGTGGCCCGAAGGGGACGATACCATAGATCACTTCTTTGAATACTTGCGTGGACGTGATGGTGATGATGGGTCCGATGGTAAACCGGGAGAACCGGGACAACCGGGAGCGATTGTTAAGATCATAAAGGGTATTCCAAACGTTATTGCACAGTATTCTCAAAAAGACTTCGGAGAATATGTACGTACAGAAGATGGAGGAGTGCTTTATAAGGTTTATGATGATAATGGAAACCTGGCTCCTTTTGCTACTGTGAAAGGTATGCCGGGTCTTCCTGCGGACAAGACCTTCCAAGCAAATGATAAGGGAGAATTCATGATCCCTCGTGAAGACCTTCCTCTAATTCCTGAAGTTGAAAAGCGTTGGGGATATGTTAAAGAGGTTACTATAGGTGGAATGACAAAGCAGTCTGCTACCAATACATACGTTCCTAATCAGATGCAGATGAAGCTCGTATTGGCAGAGAGTGTGGCACCCCACAGACCTGTGATATACGACCATGTTAGGCTGTTCTTTAGAATACTTAGACAAGTAGATCCGGGTAAACAATGGGAAGACCTGCCGAACTATCTGCCTAAGGTAACAGAGATAAAGTTTATTCCCTATCCGGTAACCGACCATTTGGATCCTGTGGGAACTATCAATAAAGCCATAGACATGGGGAATAGCACTCAGGGCTTCCGTACGGATAGAATCTTCGAGATTCGTGCCAATAGATATATCATGCCCCACCATACTGGGAGAAAAGCTGGATATGCTACAAATTGGCAACCGGGTCAGAAAGACTATTTCACTGTGACACAGCATACTTCTTATTATGGTGCAAAGGTAACTTGGGAAGGCGTTGCATTTATGGAACCTTTCCAAATCGGACCTACATTAAAGAGTCTCAAACTGATCAAAGTTCAGAAAAATTCAAATCCTAACATCCCGGATCTGTTCTTAGGTGTGAAGGGAGAATGGGACTACTCTGGAATGGACTTTACACGTATGCCGGAAGAAGTCATGCTGGTGGGAACTCTTGTCGGTCATGGCGGAAAGCAGTTAGAGTATGTCTATCCGAAGCTTTATTCAAAAGAAGAAGCCTTGAAGCTTACTTATGGCTTTGCAATGGCAACTATCAATATACCGGGTATCGGAGAGGTTATTTCTCGGAGTGACTTGAATCCTTCCGGACCATCAACACCGGGATTCTTCATGAATACAGTTTATTTGGGAAGTAGAATTACCTCAAGGACAAGACATTGGTCACGTCAAGGAGACTACGGAGTGGGTATAATCAGAAGAAATTCTGACGGAACTTATAGAATAGACCTTGAAAGTGGACACCCACCGGTAACTATAACCTACTCGGAAACCAATGACTAATATTCTGTAAAATATTTATAGAGAATAGTCAGGCATATATTTTTCGCAGGACAGCTCGGACATTAGTCGGGTTTGTCCTGCGACTTTTTATGCTCTTAATTGAAGCTTCTCTGCTACAAAAAAAAGGTTCGTCAAAGGATTTCCCTTTTGACGAACCTTTTATACTACTGTAAGAGTCTTTTGCCTGGAGATCATTCTGCTATGAATGTCTCTCCATATCCCGATACTTGACGAATGCCCGGCGTATGGAGTCGAAGCCAAACTTGTTCGGATCTATCTCATCGGGATGCAGAGCGATGAGGGACTCCACATCGTCTCTTCCTTCTCCGACATAAGGAGAGAGATCTTCCACTTCAAGAAGATAGATCATGTCCATTGTCGGGATGGTCATGCCGGAATAGAGGTAGAGGTTAGGGCGTGAAAAGAGAAAGCGAAGCGTGTCGGCTGCATCCTCTACCAGCTTAGGGGAGATCTCTTCTGCCACTTCACGCAGGATGCTCTCCTCCGAACACTCATTCAGGTCAGAGAATCCGCCCGGCAGGTCATACATACCTTTTGCCGGCTCGTTCGCTCTTATTGCCACCAAGATACGCCCCGACCCTTTCTCCCGTATGATTGCAGCGCAAGCCGCAGAGGGGTTCAGGTAGTAGACAAATCCGCAATGATCGCAGCGTTTGCTCTTGATGTTATTTGGGAAAAACCGGTCGCTGCCACAGTGAGGACAGAACCGGAAGTGAGACAAAACGTGTGTCATAATGCTTCTCAAGATCTCAAGAGGTAATATAGAATACCAGATCCGTAAGTATCGGCGCCGGATCCGTATCGTTTGTATAGAGCCCTTTGCTGCGTGCATCGCATCTTCTGATGAGGGAGATGATGTTCATCACCTTGGGTCTTCGGAAATGATGCAGGGCATACTGGTAGTCTTTCGACTGAAAAGCGGAGTTGAGTCCCAAAAACTTAGCCAGGTCTTCCTCCCTTTTGGAAGGCGCATCGAAAGCAATGAGCAGGTTGGAAAAGAAGTTGAACAGCATCGAGAGAATCATCTGTACGGGATGATTTTTCGGATCAGCCGCATACGCTCTGGCTATCTTAAGTGCTTTTGCTGCATCTTTGGAGGCAAGAGCTTTTTGGAACTCGAATATGGTAAACTCTCTGGAGAGACCGATGTACTCCATTACCGCAGTGGGCGGAATCACCACGCCCTCTTTCGCATACGATGTCAGGGATAGCTTCTGCAGCTCTTGGTACAGGCGAGTGAGGTCTGTACCGCTATTCTCCAGCAGCAACTCTTTTCCCGGCTCGCTGAGGAGCACTCCTGCCTCTTTCATAAGCCACTCCAGCGGTTTTCGAATCTTGTATGGTGTCAGCTTCGGAGAGTTGAACACCACACTCTTTTCGCTCTTCTCCGCCGCCTTTATCCAAGCCTTTCGCCTGTCCAGATTCTTTCCCTCGAAGTTCATTGCCAGTATCGTGGTTGCAGGGAGTCGCTCTATCACGCTCTCCATACCATCAAGGCTGTGCATTTTACCGGCATCTTTCACCACCACGAGCAGATGTTTCGCCATCATCGGATAGCGAAGGGCATGGCTCAGAATCTCGCCCGGCGAAGTGTCTGCGCCGTAAAGGATGGAGAGATTGAAGTCCTTCTCCGCTTCGTCCAGCAGATTGTTCAGGATCGCTTTCTCTATTCTCGATGTCAGATAGATCTCTTCTCCTCCGAGTATGTAGAGGTTCGGACTCTTTTCGGGGGAGATAAGAGCCATCACTTTTTCGTAATCTTCAATATATGGCATATCTCTTGAGGTTTGAGATAAATCTTTTATTCCCCAACAAATATAGTGAAAACCTCCGCTTCTCTCTGTGCGAAAGGTCTATATCTTGCGCATTCATTTTGTTGTGGATTTTGTGTTTGTGAAAAAATATTTCTATCTTTGCGTCAAGATTAAAGTTAAAACTTGGAGAGAGATGGAGCAATCCTCTCGCTCCCCCGATATGAGGTAGAGGATGAAAATTCTTTACCTCGTATTCGTTTTGCCCTTCTGTGCTTTATCCCTTTCTCCTTTTACGGGGAAAAATATCCTCTTTCGGCTCTCTTTTCGGAGGGCTGTTTTTATATATTCCATCCCGAAAAATGCTCACTTTTTTCTTGCTCTCTATTTTGATCGGAGGGGTCGTTTTCAGAGCACGACCGAACTGTTAAATTCGGGCTGTTTTATTAACACAAATTCCGATACCTGTTAAGCCAAAACGCTAAACGAGCATATTTTGTCGGCTTAACGTGTTTAATTTTTCAACGAACACGTTTAGCGATTTCATTTAATACGTTTACCGGATTCGATTAAAGTGTTTAGCCAAAAACATTAAAGATCTCAATATCAGCCGACTAAGTATTTTTACCCTAAAAAGACCTTGAAAAGGCAAATTTCTTTATTAGATTTTCTTTACAGGTAGGGGTGTTAAAATTCACAGCTATTAACGCGAAAAAGCCCCATGAAATGGACTGAGAAAAAATTTTTTCTGAATTTGAGATTTTCTCTATTTCTTTCATTGATAGGTTATTATGGCTTTTCTCTGAACAGATGAGCCTCCAAAGCGGAAAAAGAGAAGAGGCTTTCGGAACCGTTCCGAAACACTGTTTTTATATAAAACATACCGACCCTGATCGGTCTTATTTTGCTCCATTTCGGGGTATTTGAGTCCGGTGCTTTTTCTTTCCTTTCAAGAGAGAAGAATCTACTCTCTCAAAGCAGGTCTGTTACAATGTTTTTTCCTAACTTCGTACTCGTAACGGAGTATTTTTTACCAACTGCGGAGCGTAGAATAAGAAGATGAGCCGAAGTGAAGAGACAATGCCGAGAATCCGGCCGGTCGGGGATGGAAAAAGAGAGATCTTTGACCGCCTTCGTGGCAGATACGTTGCTCTCACCCCGGAAGAGTATGTCCGGCAGAGGTTTGTGCATCTGCTCATCTCCTCCTATGGCTATATGCCCGCTCTCATGGCGAATGAAGTGTCGTTGCAGGTGGGAAAACTCTCTCGCCGGGCAGATACGGTGGTGTATCATAACTCCCTTCGTCCGCTTCTTTTGATAGAGTATAAGGCGGAGAGCGTAGCCCTTACGCCGGAGGTTTTGGAGCAGGCATTGCGGTACAATGCCACGTTGGGCGTGCTCTACATCATCATTACCAATGGGAAGAGGATAGCCTGCTTTCGCCGTCTTACGCCGGAAGAGCCGTTCGAGATGCTCCGCTCCATCCCCTCTTATGCAGAGGTGCAGGAGGCGGGAAGCAAGTTTGATGCAAAATAATATTTACCTAAAATAACCTAAGATTTATGTTTGGAAAAATGAAACAGCACTTGCAAGGTGAGCTTTCTGAGATTAAAGCTGCAGGTCTGTACAAGAATGAAAGAATCATCACCACTCCTCAGTATTCTGAAATTAAGGTTCAAGGCGCGGACGGAACAGAAAAGAGCGTACTCAACTTCTGTGCAAACAACTATCTCGGACTCAGTAACAACAAAAGAGTAGAGGATGCAGCCATCAAGGCTATCCAAAGCCACGGTTACGGTATGAGCTCCGTACGTTTTATTTGCGGTACGCAAGATCTTCACAAAGAGCTGGAACAGGAGATCGCTCGCTACTTCAAGACAGAAGACACAATCCTTTATGCTGCCTGCTTCGATGCCAACGGAGGTGTCTTCGAACCGCTTTTCGGAGAAGAGGATGCCATCATATCCGACTCTCTCAACCACGCTTCCATCATCGACGGAGTGCGCTTGTGTAAAGCCAAAAGGTATCGCTTTGCCAATGCAAACATGGAAGAGCTGGAAGAGTGCCTCAAACAGGCTCAAGCCCAACGCCATCGCATCATCGTTACGGACGGTGTCTTCTCGATGGATGGAAACGTAGCCCCTATGGACAAGATATGCGATCTTGCAGAGAAGTACGATGCTCTTGTGATGGTGGATGAGTGTCATTCCGCCGGAGTGGTAGGTGCCACCGGTAGAGGTGTGGCAGAGAAGTACGACTGCTACGGACGTATAGACATCCACACCGGTACGCTCGGAAAGGCATTCGGAGGTGCCATCGGAGGGTTTACAACCGGTCCTAAAGAGATCATAGACATGCTTCGCCAGAGAAGCCGTCCTTATCTCTTCTCCAACTCTATACCTCCCGCAGTGGTGGGAGCATCTTTGGAAGTGTTCAAGATGCTGAACGAAAGCGATGAGCTACACACCACTCTGATGTCCAATGTAGAGTATTTCCGCACAAGAATGGTGGATGCCGGCTTCGACATCAAGCCTACACAGAGTGCGATATGTGCCATCATGCTGTACGATGCCAAGCTTTCGCAAGACTACGCAGCCCGTCTGTTGGAGGAGGGTATCTACGTAACAGGATTCTACTATCCGGTAGTGCCGAAAGGCGAAGCACGTATCCGTGTGCAACTTTCTGCTGCTCATACTCAAGAGCAACTGGACAGAGCCATCGCCGCTTTCATCAAAGTGGGCAAAGAGATGGGTGTAATAAAGTAAATAATAGGGAGAGTCTCGACAAATATTACTATCTTTGAACAGATATAAAAGAGATAAATGTCGTAGTTCAAACTAAAAACATTTTTATGGAAATAATCAAAGTAATCGGACGCGAAGTGTTAGACTCGCGAGGTAACCCAACAGTAGAGGTAGATGTACACTTGGCATGCGGCGTAATGGGACGTGCAGCTGTTCCATCGGGAGCATCCACAGGTGAGAATGAAGCTCTTGAGCTTAGAGACGGAGACAAGAACCGCTATCTCGGAAAGGGTGTACTTAAGGCAGTAGAGAATATCAATACTGTGATTGCACCGGAAATTATAGGCTACTCTGTACTTGAACAAAGAAAGATAGACCGCGTAATGCTGGAGCTCGATGGCACTAAGACCAAGTCTAAACTCGGAGCAAACGCCATGCTTGGTGTGTCTCTTGCAGTGGCCAGAGCAGCAGCAGAGTATCTCGGTATGCCGTTGTACCGCTACATCGGTGGTACTAACACATATGTATTGCCTGTACCTATGATGAACATCATCAATGGTGGCTCTCACTCCGATGCGCCTATCGCATTCCAAGAGTTTATGATTCGTCCTGTGGGCGCACCTTCTTTCCGTGAAGGTTTGCGTATGGGTGCCGAGATCTTTCATGCCCTTAAGAAAGTGCTTCATGACCGTAACCTCTCTACCGCAGTAGGTGATGAGGGTGGTTTTGCTCCTGCTCTTTCCGGTACGGAAGATGCTCTCGAGTCTATCATGGAAGCTATCCGCAAGGCAGGTTACAAGCCGGGGGAAGATGTTCGTATCGCTTTGGACTGTGCGGCTTCAGAGTTTTACAAAGATGGTGTATATGACTATTCTAAGTTTGAAGGCCCTCAAGGCGCCAAGCGTAACTCTGACGAACAAGTGGCATACCTTAAAGAGCTTGTGGCTAAGTATCCTATCGACTCTATCGAAGACGGTATGGACGAAGGCGACTGGAGCGGATGGGCTAAGCTTACAGCCGAAATAGGTGATAAGGTACAGCTTGTGGGTGATGACTTGTTCGTTACCAACGTAGAGTTCCTACGCAAGGGTATCGAGTTGGGATGCGCTAACTCTGTTCTTGTTAAGGTGAACCAGATCGGAACGCTATCCGAAACATTGGATACCATAGAGCTTGCACACCGTCACGGCTATACTACCGTTACTTCTCACCGTTCGGGCGAAACTGAAGACTCAACCATTGCAGACATCGCAGTGGCTACAAACTCCGGACAGATTAAGACCGGATCTCTCAGCCGTTCGGACCGTATGGCTAAGTACAACCAGCTTCTTCGCATAGAAGAAGAGCTTGGTGAACTTGCTCAGTATGGCTACAAGAGAGTAGTTCGCAAGTAATTCGGACCGGAAGCGAAAGCTTCTCGAAGAATAATAGGAAAACCGATACGGATGTGGTTGCATCTGTATCGGTTTTTTTGCATAAGATCATTGTTTTTTCGTAAAAGTCTCGGCGGTCTGTTTTGGCTCTTATCAGCCGTTTGTTTGTTTCTTTTTTATCTCCGGTAGAGATACTTTCGAAGAGTAATCACATCAAGCCAAGGCTTTTCTTCAATTGTGATATGTGCTTGCTCCAGATAGCATCGGCACTTGGATCTTCTGTGGAAAGAGCATCATCTCTTACGAGCAGAGAGACCGCTCCGGATATTTCTGCCTTAATGATCTCAAAGGACAGATAACGCGCTTCTTGACTGTTCGGAGCTTCGTCTTCCCACTGAAAGGAGATAAATCTTTCGGGATCGGAGACTATGAGCAATGCTGTTGACATGTTCTTCTTATCCCAAAAGAATATAAACTGATCCGCATTCCTCTCCACATTGTACGCAAACCAATCTGCTAATCCTTTAGATGTAGAGATCTGATTCCATAGGCTCTTTACAGAAACATGATTCAATAGAAACTCTTCTCTATACGATGTCTCATGCACTTTCATAGCAGATAACTTTTGGTGATGCCCCTAATATACAAAAAGATATTTGATTAACAAAGAATATCGTAATTAAATATAAATGTTCTCTTGAATGGCATTTTATTACTGAAAAAGGGTTGTTATTCTTAAAGATACCAGTTATAGCCTGCGACTATTTTTTGTACTTTTGAAACGTAAATTGCTTATATTGAAAAGAGCACAAATATATTTTCTACATTCAGATAACTTAAACAGAAAAATCATGAACCTTAAACAGATTCTTTTTACAGGAGTGGTTGCATCTTTTATCCTCACAGGATGCACCAAGAAGAAAGTCACGCCGGAACCTCAAGAAGACTTTTACGCCTTCGTGAATACGGAGTGGATGGAGGCAAATCCGCTTAAACCCGAATATGGTCGCTACGGCACGTTTGATGTACTCAGAGACAGTGCGCAAAATATTGTCCGCCGCATCATCACAAGTATGAGCAGTGGAGATATTCAGCCCGGAACGGACGCTTATAAAGCGGCACTCCTTTACAATATGGCTATGGATAGCGCAAAGCTCAATGCCGATGGTGCCGCTCCCATACAGCAGGATCTTGAAAAGATCAATGCTCTCTCTTCCAAGGAGGATCTTGTTGCCTATCTTGCAGAAGCCAATCTTCATGGCGACAATCCGTTCTTCTCGGACTATGTCTATGCGGATAATGAAGACAGCAACACCAATATCCTGCATCTTACTCAAGGCGGACTCATAATGGGGGATAGGGACTACTACCTCGAACAAGAGAGTCTGGATAAATTTCAAAACTCTTATATAGACTATCTCTCTTCTCTTTTCGTGTTGGCAGAAGGCATAGAGCCGGAAGCTGCAAAGGAGAAAGCCAAAACGGTATTGGAGGTAGAGACAGAGCTTGCACGTATGCATTACAGCAGCATAGAGCTTAGAGACACTCACAAGAACTACAACAAGTACACCAGAAAGAAGCTCATCTCCTCTTTCCAATTCCCTTTCGAGCGTTACTTTGCTCCTCGTGAAGCCGTTGCCGGATTCGAGACCATCAATGTGGCTCAAGAGGGTTACTTCAACAGCTTCGACAAGTGGTTCCAAGAGCTTCCTTTGGATAGAGCGATCACTTACCTCAAAGGGATTCTTTTGGATGACGCTGCTTCGTTCTTGAGCAACGATTTCCGCAAAGCCTCTTTTGAGTTTCACGGACGCATCTTGGGGGGACGTACAGAGATGCAGCCTCGTTGGAAGAGTGCTGTTCAGCTGGTAAACTCCTCATTCGGACATGTTGTGGCTCAAGAGTACACCAAGACCTACTTCCCTCCGAAGGCAAAAGAGCGTATGCTTAACCTCGTGGAAGACTTGAAAGAATCGCTTGCACAACGCATCCAAAACCTCGAATGGATGACCGAAGAGACCAAGCAAAAGGGTTTGGAAAAGCTAAGCACCTTCCGTGTGAAGATAGGCTATCCCGAAAAGTGGGACACTTATGAGGGGATAAAAGAAGATACCGGCTCTCTTTATGGCTATATCAAGAATATAGCTATGTTTGAAAAGGGAAAGAACGATCAAGACTTCGGTACTCCTGTAGATAAGGAGCGCTGGTTGATGAATCCGCATGAAGTGAACGCTTATTACAACCCCGCAACAAACGAGATATGCTTCCCGGCAGGTATTCTTCAACCTCCATTCTTCAGTCTTGAAGCGGATGATGCGGTGAATTATGGTGCAATAGGCGTTGTGATCGGCCATGAAATGACTCACGGATTTGACGATCAGGGACGCAACTTCGATAAGGATGGAAATGTCTCCAACTGGTGGCAGCCGGAAGATGAAGCGAAGTTCAAGGAAGCATCCGTAGAGCTTGTGAAGCAGTTTGATGAGATTGTCGTTGCGGACGATGTGCGTGCAAATGGTCAGCTGACCCTCGGAGAAAACATCGCGGATCAGGGAGGACTTTTGGTGGCACACATGGCAATGAAGAACAATATGCCCGAAAAAGATCCTCTCATAGAAGGACAAACCGCGGATCAACGCTTCTTCATTGCTTACGCTCGTCTGTGGGGACAAAACATCAGAAAGGAAGAGATCTTGAGGCTCACCAAGCTCGATGTTCACAGCCTTGGTAAATGGAGAGTGAACCAAACACTCAAAAACATCCCGGCATTCTACGAAGCCTTCGGAATCAAAGAGGGCGACGCCATGTATCTTGCCCCTGAGAAGAGGGTATTGGTTTGGTAAAGATTTTCACAGAGAGAGGCGACGGTGTCGTCTCTCTTTGTATATTGTACAAGCAATAGATTTTCTATATCTTTGCCGAAAGTTGATTGTATTACTAAAGTGCACTATCGGTGCATCTATGTTGAATCTTTTATAACAAAAATGAAAATGAAAAAGTATGTTTGCCAGCCTTGCGACTGGGTTTATGATCCGGAGATAGGTGATCCTGACGGAGGTATCGCTCCAGGCACTCCTTTTGAAGATATTCCCGATGATTGGGTATGTCCTATCTGTGGAGCCGAAAAGAGCGACTTCAGACCTCTTGAAGACTGATACAAGGCTTTGTAGAGCTTATCGGAGAGAACCTAATGCTGCTTTCCGATGAGCTTTTAGAAGCTCGATACAAAAAGCCCCATCTTATACTTCTTGTACCTTGTGTACATCCGACAGAGAAGCGTAAGATGGGGTTTTTATATATAGTCCGAATCTCGAAAGGCTGTTTGGAACAGAGGATAAAGCGGTATAAAAGAGTGGCTATACCTGTTAAATAGTTCCGCTAAACCTATCGACAACTTTCATTCAAAGCGCGATTGGTGAAAACCGACTCTTGATTTTTATAAATCAAGCCCTGAACCGCACAAATCAAATCTTGAACCACACCAATCAAGCCTCGATTTCTCATTTCATAAAGCATCAGAGAAGCTTTTTATCCCGTTCAGGAGATGTTGTAAAAGCATTCGGACGCATTTCTTTCCACACAACACGTCAGATGTCATGGCGTTAGAGTCCCTCCGGGAAGCAGGAAAAAGGAGCGTTTATTCGGGTGCAACAAGAGAGCGTTGCACTCTGAGATGGATGTAGAAGAGGGTTAGCCCTTTGAGTGTAGTGGAGATCGCTATGGCGTACCATAAGCCCTCTATGCTCGGATAGAAGTAGAGAATGGTATATGCCAACGGGATACGGACAAGATTGCCAAAGATACTCACGGCGGCAGGTATCGTGCTTCGCCCGATGCCGTGAAAGAATCCCTGCGTTGTGATTTCCAGCATAATGAAGAGCTGCGAGAAGCCGTTGATCCTCAGATAGACCCCTCCGGCAATGTACGCAACAGGGTCGGGGACTATTATCGCAAAGATCTCTTCTCCGAAGAAGACGTACAGAATGGTGGTGAACACCCCGAACAGGGAGGTTATGATCAGTGTGGAGCGGAACGCTTTTTTCACTCTATCCATCGCCTGAGCCGCATAATTTTGGGAGATAAATGCCCCCAAAGCGGTAGAGAAGCCTTGTGCCGTGTTCCAAGTGATACCCTCGATCTGTCCGCCGGAAGTGATGGAGAGAACCCCTATATGCCCTGCCGTAAGAGAGGCAATGCGACCCATATACATGTTGATGAAGGCAAACAGCGCACTCTGAGCCGATGGAGGAGCTCCTATCTTAATGATGCGCCGGCAGGTTTCCCACTTCAGCTTGGTGACGAAAGGGAAGCGTCCGAGCAAGTGATCCCGCTCGCGGAGGAAGTAGTAGAAGAGAACCCAAACCAAGATCTCGGAAATGATGGTGGCATAAGCCGCTCCATCGGTCTTGAGATCGAGTACAAAGATGAATATCGGGTCTAAAATGATGTTCGCTATAAGCCCTATGGAGTTGATCATGAACGGACGTTTGCTGTGTCCGCAAGCGTTGTAAGCACCGGTAAAGGCATACGTCATGAAGAAAAACGGAAATCCGAGAGAGTATATCCTCATGTACTCGGCAGCCGTCCGGGCTATGCTGTCTCCGAGAGTGTATATGGATAGAAGGGGGGGAGTGAAGAGAAGGAAGAGAATCGTTACCAACGCTCCCGACAAGAAAGCTATGGTACTGTTCGTAGAGGCGTAGTGAGAGGCGGTTTTGAACTCCTTTTTGCCAAGGAAGTAAGCTATCGTGATTTCGCTTCCGACCTTTGTCAGCAGTCCCAAAGAGCCTGCCAGCCAACCATAGAGAGCCACAGCCCCGACAGCAGATACTGCTTCGCTGCTGAGACGCCCCAGCCAAGCCATGTCCGTAAAGTTGTAGAGCATCTGTACGAAAGATGTACCCAATATGGGTAGAGCCAAACGTACGATTTGTGAAGCGATATTGTCTCCGGTTGTGAGATCTTTCTCTTTTAGCTTGCTCGGACCAGACATTCTCTCTTGCAATGTTAGGAATAACTGTAGAACAGGCGGCTCTGACCATCGGAGCCGGAAAAGCATCACGGCAAAAGGGCTTTGCCAAATAGCTCGTTCTATATGCGGATGCAAAGATAATGCTTAACTTTGGAATATGGACAAGAAGACTATTCTCCTTACGGGTGGAGCCGGATTTATCGGATCCAATTTTCTGCACTACATGATACCCAAATATCCGGGGTATCATTTTGTATGTTTGGATCTTCTCACCTATGCAGGAAATTTACAGAACATAGAGCCGCTGTTGCAGCAGCCCAATCTCACTTTCGTACATGGAAGTATAGAGGATGCTTCGCTGCTTGACAGCTTGTTTGACCGGTACGGCATCACTCATGTGGTGAATATGGCTGCCGAAAGCCATGTAGACAGAAGTATTCATGACCCGTTGGCATTCGTCCGGACAAATGTTCTGGGAACGGTAACGCTTCTGAACGCCGCTCGCAAAGCGTGGAAAGATATTAAGGATGCTTCCCGTCTCTTTCTGCACGTCTCCACAGATGAGGTTTACGGCTCGCTGTTGCCGTCGGATCCTGCTTTTTCGGAGGAGAACAGGTATGAGCCTCACTCTCCTTACTCTGCCAGCAAAGCCTCTTCCGACCATTTCGTCCGTGCTTATGCAGACACTTATGGTCTGCCTGTGGCAATATCCAATTGCAGTAACAACTACGGACCATACCAGTTTCCGGAAAAGCTTATCCCCCTTGTGATCAATAACATTGTCGAGCAGAAGAAGATCCCTGTCTATGGTGACGGACAGCAGATAAGGGATTGGCTCTTTGTGGTGGATCATGTCAAGGCGTTGGACTTGATACTGCACAGCGCAAAACCCGGAAGTACATACAACATCGGCGGAGGGAATGAAAAGACCAACATAGAGCTGGTTCGGCTTCTTGTTGCTCTGGTCGATCGTAAGCTCGGAAGAGCAGAGGGTGAGTCGCTCGGCTTGATTACTCACGTCCCCGACAGGTTGGGGCACGATACCAGATATGCAATAGACTCCTCAAAGCTGCAAAGAGAGCTGGGGTGGAGTGCTTCCGTCTCTTTCGAGGAAGCCATCGCCTATACGGTGGAGTGGTATCTGGAGCAGACCGAATGGCTACGCAACATAACATCCGGAGAGTATCAGAACTATATCCGACGAATGTACGGAGATCACATATAGTAGGTGGGCGAACCTTCGCACGCAATACAACAAAGGGGTGTACCAAGTCCGAGACTCGGTACACCCCTTTGGTATATAAAAAAGCCACGCCGGAGGATAACGTAAAAACTCCGAAAGATAGGATTTGAGGGCAGTAAACGCTTTGTAATCCGCTGTTATCATTGCAAGCAATGCCCGAAGGTGCGGCCCGCCATTACGATATACTGCTTATCTCGGAATTTGTAATAATTGATGAGTTTCCCGATCGCCCGACGCAGCTTATATTTTACCCCTAAGGGTTTATCTATGACCTCTTTGTACTACAAAATTACTTTTTCTTTCCCGGAAATGCAAGAATCATGCGATATTCTTTGCATTCGCTTGATCACTCGGTATAGAGGGAACATCAATATTATAGCCGCCACGACCAGTAGAGAGTAGTAGAGGAGAGGCTGTTCCGGTAGAGGTGAGAAGTCGAAATCTTCCGGTAAAGTATAGAGAGCCATCCATGCGATAAAGTTATTGATGGCATGCACCAGAATGGCAAGGAGCAGAGAACCGTACACAGCCGTATAGCCCGCAACGGCTCCGAGTAATATACGAGAGAGGAAACCTACATATTCGAGATGCCCGATGCTGAAAATGACAGCCGTAACCCAGACAGCCATGTGTACTCTTCCGCTCTTTTTATATAAGTAACCCTGCAATATCCCTCTGAAGAAGAACTCTTCTCCCACTGCTGCCAGTACTACAATGAGTACAAAAAACATAATATGATCCACGGCAAAAGGGCTCTTCTTGGCCGCTGATGCCATTTCGGAGATCAGCTTATTCGGCTCCGATAAAAACTCTTGTATGGCTTTAAGCGATTCGGGAATAGGGATCTTCTCTATCGTTTGAGCCAGAAGAGTGGATATAATAATCGTTAAGGCTATGGCGGCGATTACCGTCCGAAGCATCCCCTTTTTCTGTTCATGCTTGGCGGTGAATATCTTATTGCCATAGCCTTTAAGGTGAAGATAGTTCAGGGCAATTGCGGGCAAAAGGAAAGAACCGATAGCTACAATGATATTGTCCAACAGGGTTGAGGTTATACTCGCCATGAGTATAAAATCCAGCCCGACTATGAGTGGAGCAGCGAGGAAAGTAAGTATCAGATAAACTCCTACAAGTGTAACCAATGCCACCCATACGGGTGCAAGGTTTTTGTTTTTCGGGTAAGGAGTGGGAGGATAAATGGTATAAAGATGTTCTTCTTGCTGAATAGGAAGTTGTTCATCCGGGTTAATACCAGGATTCTGCGGTGTTGAATTTTGGGGTGTCACTCTGTTTATATTTTAGATCTTGTAATAGACTTGATTTTACTTGAATGGTAAAGTTGTACGATTTATACGGCCCTATCGGAATGAAACTTGCTGTAAGCGACCAACAGTGAAGGTCTCTCGTGATGTTGCAAGACATGTTGGTGATCTTCTTCAACTCGAAATTGTAGTTCGCCGAGAAGTTGAAGTTCCAGTTCTTGGTCGGGTTAAACTGTCCGTTAAGCGAGAGGTCGTGCCGGAGTTGATACTTAAACTCTTTGATCCGAGTATCGAACTCGTTGCTGTAACCGAGGCTGATGGAGTAGTTGAAGCCGAGATTCCACTTCATATCACTCTTCAGATAGCCGTTGGAGTCGTATTCGCCCAGATCGTTGGAGCGTGATCGCTTGAGAGAACCATCCTGTTCCTGACCTCGACCCATACCCGATCCCATGCTGTCCATACCGCTTTCACGGGAGCTCGAACTGCCGCTCTCTCCCTTTTTATCTCCGTCATCTTTGTCCTTTTTCTTGCCGGAGAAGAAGTCGGCAATACTTTTGAACGTATCCTGATTCAGGTTGTAAGAGAACGAAGTACTGGTTCCCCTGAAACGCCCAAAGCCTTTACCATTGAGGATACGTAGCTTATTCGTCTTGTACGGACGGATATTATCTCCATTCTTTTCATAGTCGTAGAGATAAGTCTCAAAGCTACCACCGAGACGGAGAGCTATGGTATTTGTAAACCTTAAAGCTATTGAGGCATTGATGTCGCTCCAGTTTAGCGAATCCGCTGCCATATTATAACTTATTCCGGTAGACAGGTTATCTATGATGCTTCGTTTATAGAAAGAGGTGGAGTCTTTGCTGTCTCGCAGTTTCGCTTCAATATTTTGAGAGAGATTGAAACTTATGCCTCCGAACTTTCCTCTATTGGGAACACCCTGTCCTTCAAATGGCGAATAAAACTCCTCCATCTGCTTACCATCCGGAGTCTGATAGCGTATAGGTTTCCAAAATCCAAAGAACGGATCTCCGAAATCCGGGTGCCAGGAGAAAGAGATAGAGGGTTCGAGCCTGTGCCGTATCATATCCAGCTTTTTGCCCAAGAACGGAAGAGGCTTCCAAAATCCGTATATCGTTGTGGAGGCGGATATCGAAGTGTTGAAGTCGTAAACACGATTGAAACCATACGTTGTATCGGATACCACGACACGTTGTTTAGCCGGATCGAATGCTTTTTCTATCCTTCTTGTAAACCAACGCTCCTTATAGCTGAAGGAGGGACTGATCTTAATGTAATCGAACAAGTCGAATGATGCACTTATCGGAATGGAATGCTCGAAGCTGTTGTTCCAATCCTTCACCAGGCTGGACTGGAACAGTTTATTCTCCTTCGTGGTGATCGAGTTGCGTATGCGACCATCGTAAGAGAGCTGAATCTTTTCGTACCAACGTTCTTTCCCTATCGGCTTTTTGCGCTTGAACGGATAGATACGGCTCATACTTATGGATATGTTGGGCAGTGTAAGCGATATGGTACTGTCCTGCGAGCGTTGAGCAATATCCATAGACCCGCTTATGGTGATGGGACTATTGGGAAAACGTTGCGTGAAACTGATACTGGAGCTTTTCGTATTCTCTCCCATTCTTGCCTGATTATACAGCGCATCCAGATTGTTATGGTTATAGGTGGAGGTCGAGAAGTTGACGTTTGCACTCAGTGTACGGTATGGATTCGCTTTGGCATCCTGTCTGTGCTGCCAAGATATACGGAAGTTGTTGATCTTGTTATAGTCTCCTGAGAGCTTGTCTCCACGTACGGTGTTGAGATAGCTTGCGTCGAAGCTGCCGGAGTATCTGTATCGCTTGGCATAGTTGGACTGTGCATTCACAGCCCAAGAGCCTAACGAGTAGATGTCTCCCGTTACTTGGAGATCCACGTAATCGTTGATAGCCCAGTAGTATCCCCCGTTTCGCATATAGAATCCAAGCTCTGAGTCTTCTCCCGGAGAGGGCATGATGATACCGCTTGCATACGATTTGGAGAACGGGAAGAACCCGAACGGAAGAAACAGCGGAAGCGGAACGTCTGCGATGACAAGGTACAACGGTCCGGAGATGAGGTTCTTCTGAGGTCTCACTTTGGAGTTTGTGATGGAGACGTAGAAGTGAGGATGGTCATGATTGTCGCAGGTTGTGTACTCTGCTCCCTGCATGAACATACTGCCGTCTTCCCGCTTCTTGGTTTTCTTTGCGATGATGAAGCCTTCGCCTTGTTGGGTTACGATGTCTGTCGTGTACCCTTTTTTGCTACGGAAGTTGTAGTTCATTGTCTTGGCTTCATAGTTCTGCTCGCCATCTTTGAACTTAGGATAGTTGATCTCCGTATTGGTTTTCACGGAGTCGGGAACGTCTCTGTACGTGGCGTAGACCGAGGCACTGTCCATGAGCATACGGATATAGTCTCCGGTTAGCTCCTGTTCGGTGTATTTCACCTGCGCGTTACCGTACAGACGAGCCATGTTCTTTTTAGGAAATACTATCGTGGAGTCCGATGCCTCAAACTCTATCGGAGCCGTGAATGTCTCTTCGGACTGCTCGGTGGTATCGGATGGAGCACTCTGCGGACGAGGTCCTCTCTTCTTTCGGGTAGATACGGCTTTCCCGGCTGCCACGCTATCTTTTTTCTCTTTAGCCGATGATCCCGTGCTATCTTTTGCCACAGAGATCTTCGGGAGGCTGTCTTTCGGAGCGGTCTGCCGTGCAGAGGAGTCGCCTTCTATGGCTTTAACGGGCAGAGAGTCCGCTTTGCGAGCCGTGATCTTTGCCATTGTGTCCTCCTGCTTTACACTATCTTCCCAGCGATAGGATGTATAAGGCCTGCCCTCTTTTCCCTTTGCTCCTCTTGCCGGAATGGAGAGAAGCGTAAGAGCGAGGACTATACAACCTACCAAGATGATATATGGTGTGCCTTTGTTCATGGGTAACCTTGTGCTGCCGTATAAAGATGCAACCACAAAAGTAGGAAAAAAAAGTGTCTCCTCCTACGGTTATCCTCTGAGGGATAAATTGTACCTTTGTTCCTGCGATAAGACATTGGGTGCGAGATATCGTGAGATAGCTCCGGGGCGCAATGGGTTATATATGGAAACCAAAGGGTGTACGACGCACCCGGCAATATATCAAAGCGATGAAGAAGATTATAGAACCTCCGTTTACGGACGCTCTTCTGGCATCCCTGAAAGCAGGAGAGATGTACTACATTACAGGGACTATTTACACGGCACGCGATGCTGCTCATCAGCGTTTATGCGAGATGATAGATCGGGGAGAAGATATGCCGTTCGACTTTAACGGGCAAGCCGTCTACTATGCAGGTCCATGTCCTGCCAAGCCGGGGCAGCCGATCGGTTCGGTAGGTCCTACCACCGGCGGACGTATGGATGCTTACTCTCCACTCCTGATCTCCAAAGGTCTCAAGGTGATGATAGGCAAAGGATCTCGTCATCACTCTGTGGTGGATGCCATGAAGAAGTATACCGGTGTCTATTTCGCTGCAATAGGCGGTGCGGCTGCACTGATGGGAAAGAGTGTAAAGAGTGCCAAAGTGATTGCCTTTGAAGATCTCGGACCGGAAGCCATTAGAGAACTTTACGTGGAAGAGCTTCCCGTGATAGTGGCAATAGACTCTCGTGGCAACAACAGCTACGAGCAGGGAATGGCAGAATATGCACAAGAGTAACCCTACGAGCCGAAAGATTTAAGGCAATACGGATCCCCGAAAAGTGAGTGTGATTTCTCCTTTTCGGGGATCTTATTTTTATATATTCCATCCCGAAAAATGCTCACTTTTTTCTCGCTCTCTATCTTGCTCGGAAGGGGTGTTTTCAGAGCGCGACCGAACTGTTAAATTTGCCCTATTTTATTAATATAAATTTCGATACTTGTTAAGCAAAAAAGCTAAACGAGCATATTCTTTCGGCTTAACGTGTTTAATTTTTCAATGAACACGTTTACCGATTTCATTAAACACGTTTACCGGATTCGATTAACGTGTGAAACCGATCGAGAGGAGAGTTGTGCCCGAAAACGAGATTTTTATATCCTACTGATTGTTAGTGTGTTGCTCTTTTCTCTCATCGGAGTGGCTTGAAAACGGATTTGACAACCAGCATCATCCGGCAACTTTCCCGGACTCCATTTTTATATAAAACATCCCATCCCTACTCCCATCCTTTTTGCCGGAAAAAGGAGTAGATTCGGAGAGAAAATATGGTGGTCTGGGTGTGCCGAAAAAAGCATTTTTGCCTTTAACCATTGGGGCTGAAATAGAGAGTGGCAACAACTAAAGCATCCGATGGCAGGGATGGAAGGTCAAATAATAGCGAAAAAGCAGAATATCAGGGCACTAATATTTGGAGGAATGGTGGAGTATTTATAAATTAGCACTTGTGTTCTAACAATAGCTTAAACAAAGAATGAAAAAAGAGAGAGAGGCAAAGCAAAGAAATATTTTCACTCGCGTGTATCGGTTTTATGTGGATGGGTTCCGAAACATGACCTTAGGCAAGACCCTGTGGATGATTATCGGAATCAAGCTGTTCATCATGTTTTTTGTGCTTAAACTGTTTTTCTTCCCCAATTATCTATCCGGAAAAGCAGAGACTCCTGAGGAAAAAGCCAAGTTTGTAACCGAAGAGGTTATCAACAGACGGTGATGATGACACGGAATCAGAAGGACTAATAGTAATCAATTTAATATATTTTAATTTATGGAAATGATAGACACATCATTGATAGACTGGTCAAGGGCTCAGTTTGCTCTTACTGCCATTTATCACTGGTTGTTTGTTCCGCTCACTTTGGGTATGGGTGTTGTCATGGCTATTGCCGAGACGAAGTATTACAGAAGCGGAGACAACTTTTGGAAAGAAACCGCCAAGTTTTGGCAAAAAATCTTTGGAATCAATTTCGCTATCGGGGTTGCTACCGGGCTTATCCTGGAATTTCAGTTCGGTACAAACTGGAGCAACTATTCTTGGCTCGTAGGAGACATCTTCGGAGCGCCTTTGGCTATTGAAGGGATCTTTGCTTTCTTCATGGAAGCTACCTTTATTGCCGTTATGTTCTTCGGTTGGGACAAGGTCTCCAAGCGGTTTCACCTCGCTTCCACATGGCTTACCATCATAGGAGCAACGCTCTCCGCCTACTGGATTTTGGTGGCTAATGCCTGGATGCAATACCCTGTGGGGATGCACTTCAATCCCGATACTTTCCGCAATGAGATGCTCGACTTCTGGGCTGTGGCACTTTCGCCTGTTGCAGTGTTCAAGTTCTTGCACACCGTTATATCTTCCTGGATATTGGGTGCTATTGTTGTAGTGGGTATTTCGGGCTGGTATCTTCTTCGCAAGCGTCAGCAACGTTTTGCGATAGAGAGCATCCGCATCGCTTCGTGGTTCGGTTCATTGGCTGTGATTCTTACCGTTATCACCGGTCATACATCCGCTGTTCAGGTCGGAACATACCAGCCGATGAAGTTGGCAGCCATGGAAAACTATTATGAAGGTCGTACCGAAGCGCCTCTCAGTGCCGTTGGAATCGTAAATCCGAACAAGAAAGCTTATAACGATAATGTGGATCCCTTCCTTTTCAATATAGAGATACCTTACGGACTCTCCATTCTCGGTACACATACTGCTTCCGGCTACGTTCCGGGCATTAAGGATATTATAGAAGGATATACCTCCAACACCGGAGAGGTGATCCCGTCCGCGGCAGAACGTATAGAGAGAGGCAAGATGGCTATCACCGCTTTGGCTCACTACAAAGAGGCAAAAGCAAAGCGTGATGATGCCGCTGCGGCAGAGCATAGAGCTGTTTTGGAAGAGAACTTCAAGCATTTCGGATATGGCTATTTCGACTCTCCGAGTGAGCTTATCCCACATGTTCCGTTGTTGTATTACAGCTTCCGTGTGATGGTAACACTCGGATTTGTGTTCCTGTTGCTGTTTGCATTCTCTTTGTGGATGATTCGGAAGAATCGTTTGCAGCATGTGAAGTGGTACGGATACGCAGCCATCATTTCCGTTCCTTTGGTTTATCTCTGCTCTCAAGCAGGATGGATCGTAGCCGAACTGGGAAGACAGCCTTGGGCGATACAGGATATCTTGCCGGTGAAAGCCGCAGTATCCAAACTCTCTACCACATCTGTTCAGGTTACGTTTACGCTCTTCCTTGTCCTTTTCAGTATCTTGCTCATTGCCGAACTCGGTATCATGTTCAAGGCGATAAAGCAAGGACCAAACTTGGAAGATAAGCAAGAGAACAAGTAAACCCTATCGTATCATTCAGAAAAAAGGACTAATATGGATTCTTATATATTTCTTCAACACTATTGGTGGCTTGTAATCTCGCTTCTTGCAGCACTTCTTGTCTTCCTTATGTTCGTTCAAGGTGGGCAGTCGTTCATATTCACGATAGGCAAAGAACCTATCAACAGACGTATGCTGATTAACTCTGTCGGACGCAAGTGGGAGTTTACATTTACTACGTTGGTAACTTTCGGAGGAGCGTTTTTTGCCTCTTTCCCTCTGTTCTACTCCACAAGTTTTGGTGGTGCGTATTGGGTTTGGAGTCTCATCTTGCTCTGTTTTGTGATTCAGGCGGTATCGTATGAGTATCAGAACAAGCGGGGTAATGTCTGGGGATCTAAGACTTTCCAGATCTTCCTGTTCATCAATGGCGTTATGGGACCATTGCTTATCGGTACTGCTGTGGGTACATTCTTTACCGGAGCAAACTTTATAGTGGAAAAGGGTAATCTTGTTAATATCGGTAACTCGACCATTTCCTACTGGACCAATAGCTTTCATGGAATAGAGGCGATCTGGAGTTCCCCATGGAATATCATCCTTGGTATTGCGGTGCTGTTCCTTTCACGCGTTACGGGATTGCTTTATTTCATCAACAATATCGACGATGACGCTCTCCGTGCTCGTGCTCGCAAGAGCATCTTGCCCAATGCAGTCATCTTCCTTGCCACGTTCCTTGCATTCCTTGCATTCCTTCTTACAACGACAGGATGGGCTGTGGATCCGACGACGGGAGTTGTTAAACCCGAAGAGTATAAGTATCTTCACAACCTGTTGGACCTACCTGCCTTGATCGTTGCTCTCCTTATCGGAGTGGTCTTGGTGCTTTACGGCATCGGTCGTTCTGCACTTGATAAGAGCTTCAACAAGGGTATCTGGTATCAGGGAGTGGGTGTGGTGCTGACGGTGCTCGTTCTTTTCTTGCTTGCCGGATGGAACAATACAGCCTATTATCCCTCTTTGGCGAATCGTCAAAGCTCGCTTCATTTGGGCAATAGTTCGTCATCGGAGTTCACTCTGAAAGTGATGGCTTATGTTTCCATAGCGGTTCCTTTTGTCTTTGCGTACATCTTCTACGCATGGAGACAGCTGGACTTCCACAAGATCACAAAGGATGAGATGAAAGACAAAGACGCTCATATCTATTGATGTTGAAACAGTAAACGTTTAAGTTTTTTACCAAGCAGGGAATATGCAGACCGCTGTATATTCCCACTTAACTTTTATACCGATAATATCATGAAGAAATTAGTCTTGTGGGTATCACTGATGTTGATCCCCATGTTCGGGAGCAGTATAATGCCTCTTGCGGCACAAGTGCAGGAGACAACCCGTGAAAAGAGTATGGAAAAGCCGGAAAGAAGCCTCAAGTGGAAGGTTGCCATCGGTCGTTTTTCCAATGAAACGCAGTACGGCAAGGGCATCTTCTACAATCGTGAGAACGATCCCATGGCGAAGCAAGCGCTCGACATCCTCAGCACAAAGCTCACGGCTTCCGAAAAGTTCATCTTACTCGAACGCTCCGATATAGACAAAGTGCAGGCGGAGATAGAGAAGGGAAACATCTCTCATAAGATTGGGGCGGACTATCTGATACTTGGTTCCATCACGGAGTTTGGTCGTAAAGTAACCGGTAAAGATGGGGTGTTTTCCAACGAAAAGAGTCAGATCGTGGAGGCAGGCGTAAGTATCAGGATTGTGGACGTCTCCACAGGAATGGTGATCTACTCCGAAGAGGGCAAGGGGTACGCAGAAACCACAGCCAAGACCACGCTCGGATTTGGAGGGAAAGCCGGATACGATGCCACTCTTAGCGACAAGGCAATATCCGGAGCCATAGATCAGTTGGTCGAGAACATCATCAACAAGTGTACCGATAAGCCTTGGAAGACCTATCTCATCAGTGCGGACAACGAAGCCATCGTTATTGCCGGCGGAGCTTCTCAGGGTCTGAAGGTGAACGATAAGTTTGATGTCTATACTCGTGGTAAGAGAGTCAAGAACCCTCAAACGGGTGTGGAGTTCGAGCTTCCGGGCAAGAAGACAGCCGTTATAAAGGTGGAGATGGTTGCAGGAGATACGCCGATGACGGAGTTTGCCATTGTAACCATCGTGGAGGGCGCATTCGACTTCAACTCCCTCGATAAATATTACGTTCAGGAACAGGATAAAGAGTAAATATCAAAGATGATGAAAAGTATAAGACTTCTTTTTGCCACTCTTTTCGTAGCAGTGGCAGCATTGGGTTTATCGGGTTGCGGCTCTACCTCTTCCATACATGGCGGACGTGCCGATGTGGCATACGTCGTGGTGGCTGCGGCTCAAAACTATGTGGGAGAGACGGTTGTTGTAGAGGTGGATGGCGTTCACGTGGGCAATGTCGAGGTTCTCAAAGAGAAGCACGTGGGCAAGAAAAAAGCCGGAATAGCCATCAAGCCCGGAAGACACACGTTGGTGTTGCGTGCACTTTCTTCCGGCAGGGTGATCAAAGAGCTTCAAATCTTTGTTTCAGCCCAAAGCTCCAAGACCGTATTGCTCCCTTAATCTCCGCCGAACGAAATGAAGACAAAGAAAATGCCGGCTCTCATGGCAGGCGTGGCAGGAACGGTGCTTCTGCTATCCTCTTGCGAGGCATCGAGAGCCCTTTACAGCTGGTACTCTTATGAGGATGCCTCTTACAGGGCAATGAAGACACGCTCCGAAGAAGATACGAATGCCCTGATCGCAACCTACAAAAAGATCATAGAGAGACAGCTTGGATCTCGTCGGACAGTGCCGCCCGGAATATATGCTGAGTATGCTCTTGTACTCATCAAGCAGAATAAGGTGGAGGAGGGGATAGAGATGTTTGAAAAAGAGATGGAGCTATACCCGGAGAGCAAGAAGTATATAAGTAGAATCGTAGAACAGTACAAGAAGAGATGAAAAAGCATATAACCCTCTCTCCGAAGCGGATGGCAAGAGCCTCCGCACTGCTCATGATGGCTTGGCTGATGCTCTCCTGCAGCGTTACCACCACTACCAGACGCACCGCTTATCCGAAGATGTACGAAGAGCGACCTGCTTCCATCCTTATCATGCCTCCTATCAACGAGACCAATCATGTGGAAGCAAAGGAGTTTTTCTTCACCTCTCTTGCACAGCCTTTGGCAGAGAGAGGCTACTACGTATTCTCTCCATTTCTCTCGATGGAACTGCTCCAACAAGAGAGCGCAAACGATGCAGAGGTTTTTGTAGAAGGCTCCATGAAACCGTTTCTTGACTTTTTCGGAACGGATGCAGTGCTGTTCACCCGAATAAAAAAGTGGGAGAAGGCGAGTCTTCTATCTCAGATGTATGTGGAGGTGGAGTATATCTTGAAGTCCGCCAAGACGGATGAGATCATCTTCCAAAAGAGTGCCAATGTAACGGTAGACCTTAGCGTCAATTCCGGTAACGGATTGGTGGATCTGCTTGCCGGTGCTATCTCCACAGCCGTAACGGATAAGATCGTCGCTGCCAGAAAGGCAAACCGGTTTATCCTTGCCGATATGCCTTTCGGACGATACTCTCCGGAGTATGGAAAAGATGGTGATATTCCTGCAAGAGAAAAGCATATCACTGCCGTGGTGAGGTAGTAAAATTGATTGCAAATAACGTTAGCGGGTGTGGCGGATATGGTTTCTGCCACACCCGTTTTCTGTTTACGAGACCTTTTCTCTGCTCTATGGTTATAAGGTAAGCCGGAATGAAAGTTTCATTGAAGCTGTTTGGAAAACGATTTATACACTGTAAGAAGTTTTGGTAAACCTTTTCACTGCTATAAATCGAGGTCTGATTCTTGAACTTTAAGGCTTGATTTGTGGCAGTCGGCTCTTGATTTGTCCCGATCAAACCTTGGTTCCCAATTTTATACACGTTTAACACAAGAAGTAAAGCTGTATAACATAACTTCTAAAGCTGTTCGCATAGAATAGTAAACAAAAAAATCCTCCGCTCGGAAAGAGCAGAGGATTTTTTTGTTTCAGGATCGGAGCAAGAAGTATTGCCACCGATGTTATGATGTCAGACTGTGCTTACTCTACGTTCAAAGTAACGCGCTTGAAGTTTGTTACCGTAAGAGTTGCGCTTTCAGACTTAAGATACTGCTCTACAGTCTGCTTGTTGTCCTTGATATTATCTTGAGAAAGAAGAGTGTTTTCCTTGAAATACTTTTGCAGAGAACCTTCAACGATCTTGTCGATGATGTTTTCCGGCTTGCCGGACTCTATTGCCTTTTCACGAGCAATCTCTTTTTCTGTCTCAACAATCTTAGCAGGAACATCTTCTGCAGTGATACCCACAGGGTTCATTGCAGCTACCTGCATAGCGATGTTGCGTCCAACCTGGTACTCTACCTCTTCGTTGAAACCAACGATGGTAGCCAACATGTTACCCGGGTGGATGTAAGAAGATACGCCGGTAGCTTCTACAAACTCGTAGAAACCGATCTCCATCTTCTCTCCTGTAACACCGATTCTATCTGTTATATGCTCTGCAACGCTTCTACCATCGGTCATAGGAAGAGCAGCAAGTTCTTCCATTGTCTTTGGCTTATTGGTCATAGCGCAGTCGAGTATTGCTTCTGTCAGTTTAATAAACTCTTCGTTCTTAGCCACGAAGTCTGTTTCGCACTTTAGAGCAACGATAGCGGCAAAGCCTTTTTCTGTTTTAGAGAGAACGCAACCTTCCGATGCTTCTCTGTCCGAACGTTTTGCTGCCACAGCCTGACCTTTCTTTCTGATGATTTCCATCGCTTTGTCGAAGTCGTTGTTGGCTTCTTCGAGTGCCTTCTTACAGTCCATCATACCAGCACCGCTCATTTTGCGGAGCTTGGCGATATCTGCCATTGTAACTGCCATTGTCTCTTTATTATTAAGGGTTATACGTTTAAGTTTTTGTTGCGTAAGAGCATAGGGGAAGCTCTTAGCGTTATTTGAAAAAGATAGACGTACCTTTCTGTTGCTCGGTTGGCGGTAGAAAAGGTACGTCTATCATAAAGATTATTTAGTGTCTAAGTCTTGCAGCTTTGCTGCGAAAGGGTCTGAAATTACTCTTCGTCGTTGTTCTTAGCGTACTTATCTACCAAGCGAGCGTTAAGTGCTTCGCTATCTTCTTGTTTTGTGCGCTCTCTACGAGCTCCGCTACGAGTGCGTCTTTCTCTTTTTACCGGAGTTGCTTCTTCTTCGTTTTTCTCGTCTGCCTTTTCGATCTTACGCTCAAGACTTCCTTCCTTGATAGCCTCGCAAACTGCATTGAGGATAACACTGATAGAGTCTTTAGCATCGTCATTCGCGGGGATTACGTAGTCGATGTTTCCGGGATTGGAGTTAGTATCCACGATTGCAAATACAGGAATACCCAAGCGTTGAGCTTCACGTATGGCAATGTGCTCTTTAAGAACGTCTATTACAAATAGAGCGGAAGGAAGACGTCTCATGTTTGAGATAGAACCCAAAGTGCGTTCCAACTTTGCGCGTTGTCTTTCCACTTGGAGCTTTTCTCTCTTAGAAAGGTTGTCAAAGGTACCGTCCTTTGTCATCTTATCTATAGAGTCCATCTTCTTTACAGCCTTGCGGATAGTAAGGAAGTTGGTAAGCATACCGCCCGGCCATCTTTCTACTACGTATGGCATCTCTACAGACTCAGCGTATTGAGCTACGGTCTCTTTGGCTTGCTTCTTTGTGGCTACAAAAAGGATTGTTTTGCCTTGTGCAGCCATCTTTTTCAAGGCTTCAGCAGCCTCGTCTATTTTGGCAACTGTTTTGTGTAGGTCGATTATATGAATACCGTTGCGCTCCATAAAGATATAGGGCGCCATAGCAGGATTCCACTTTCTTGTGAGGTGTCCGAAGTGCGAACCTGCCTCTAATAGTTGGTCAAATGTTACTCTTGACATTGCGTTTACTTTCTTTTTGTGTTTAACACTTTCAACATGCAAGTAGATTGCCTTTCGGTCGATGTCTTGCAAGTTTAGATACTAAACGGTTGAATAAATAATTTTTGTACTGAATAGTTCGTTTTCCAAGGTTGATATTCGGAAAATGTACCGTAATATTAACGCTTGCTGAACTGGAATTTCTTACGAGCTTTAGGTTGTCCCGGTTTTTTACGTTCTACAGAACGTGGGTCGCGAGTCATGAATCCTTCTGCACGTAGTGCTGGTTTGTCTTCCGGGTTGATCTTCACCAAAGCTCTTGCGATAGCCAGACGAGCTGCTTCGCTTTGACCTTTGAAACCACCACCCTTAAGGTTGATTTTGATGTCGTACTTGTCCAGAGCCTCCAACTTAGCCAATGGCTGCTTTACTACGAATTGTAGTATAGAAGAAGGGAAATAGCGTTCCAGCTCTTTCTTGTTGATAACAATCTTTCCACTGCCTGCTTTTACGTAAACACGTGCCACTGCAGCTTTTCTACGGCCTATAGCATTTATCTGTTCCATAATTACTTAAGAGTGTTGATGTCTATGCTTTTAGGTTGTTGAGCTTGATGAGCATGCTCCTCTCCGCTATACACATAAAGGTTCTTAATAATCTTGTCGCCAAGACGGTTCTTAGGCAACATACCTTTTACTACTTTTCTGAAAAGTCTGTCCGCACCCTTATCCATGAGGCGTTTTGGAGTCGTTACTCTCTGTCCTCCCGGGTATCCGGTGTGTGATAGGTACTCTCTACCTGTCCATTTGTTTCCGGTCAGAACTACTTTGTCTGCATTGATAACGATAACGTTATCACCACAATCAACGTGTGGAGTGAAGTTCGGCTTGTACTTGCC
The DNA here is from genome assembly GCF_000768755.1 of Porphyromonas sp. COT-108 OH1349. Taxonomy (NCBI): domain Bacteria; kingdom Pseudomonadati; phylum Bacteroidota; class Bacteroidia; order Bacteroidales; family Porphyromonadaceae; genus Porphyromonas; species Porphyromonas sp. COT-108 OH1349. The sequence goes on from NZ_JRAH01000013.1 coordinate 112,506, forward strand.
ACGCAGTAGCTTTGCTACCTTAGAGCATAGTCTTCCGAGAGATTGGCCTGTTGCATCTACAACGACCCACTCTTTTGTCACAGTTGCCTTGTTTGCAGAAATGGTCTTGAAACTTAAAGTATCCACTTTCTATAAACTTTTTTGTTGGTAAATAAAATGTTCGACCTTTGCTCTCTTGCCATCGAGCGGACACACTCATTGTGCAAATCTGCTCCGGTCTAACGGTTCATACAAAGAGACCCATAGGGTCCCGGTTGATAATAATCGGCTTGCAAATGTACGACTTTTTTTTCAATTAGCCATACGATCCTGTTCCCCTCCTTTTCTTCCTTTTTCATTCAACCTCCTCTTGCTCATTTTTATATATTCCATCCCGATCGCTTCCCCTCTCGAAATGCTCTCTCTATTTTGATTGAAGGTGGTGTTTTCAGAGGGGTGCCGAATTTGTTAAATCACCCCGTTTTATTAACATTATTTTTGACACATATTCACCCAAAACGCTAAACGAGCATATTGTTTCGGCTTAACGTGTTTAATTTTTCAATGAACACGTTTACTGATTTCATTTAATACGTTTACCGGATTCGATTAAAGTGTTTAGTCGAAATCATCAAAACGCTAAATGTCAACCGATTACCTGTTTTTACCCTAAAAAGCACCTGAAAAGGAAGATTTCTTTATTAGGAAACGTTTACAGGTTTGGGTGCTAAAATTTACACCAATTAACGCGAAAAACGCCCATGAAACGGACTGAGAAAAAATTTTTTCCGAATTCGCGATTTCTCGTATTCGGTTGAGATGTAAAGATTTAGGAGAATAAAGAAATTTTTCCGAGCTGAAACCGGTTCGGAGAAGAGGATTTCGGAGGCATTTTCAGGGAGTCCGTTTTTATATAAAAGTGCGCTCCGAAGCGCCCTTTTTTACCTCTGCTTTATGCTTTGATTGATCTCTTCGATATACTCCAAAAGTTCGTCCGCTCCTCTTAGCTTTTCGCCGGATGTGATGAAGATGGGAGGGAGGTCTTCCCAGCTTTTCAGCAGTTCGTTTTTGTAGTTCTCTATGTTTTGCCGGAGCTTGGTCTCGGAGAGTTTGTCGCTCTTTGTGAAGACGATGGAGAATGGTATGCCATGCTCGCCCATCTGCTCTATGAAAGCGATGTCTATACTCTGCGGTTCGTGACGACAGTCTATGAGGATGAAGAGATTGGTAAGATCTTCCGAGCCTAAGATGTAGCCTTCTATCAGTTTACGAAATCCCTCTCGGATGTTTTTGGGTGTCTTGGCATAGCCGTAGCCCGGAAGGTCTACGATGTAGAAGCTGTCGTTGATGTTGAAATAGTTGAGAAGCTGTGTCTTTCCGGGTTTTTGTGAAGTCTTGGCAAGCCCTTTTCTTCCGGTGAGCATATTGATCAGTGTGGACTTTCCCACATTCGATCTGCCGATGAAGGCATACTCCGGTCTGCCGTCGCTGTTGGGCGTTTGTGATGGAGCGCTGCAGCTCTTAACAAATTCTGCTGTCAAAATCTTCATATTCTCTTTCAGTTTTCTTTTATACTTCTATTTCGAGCCGGGAAGAGAGGTAACATTTTATCTCCTCCAAGTCTTCCGGAGAAAACCATACTATATCTTCTGCTTTTCTGTACCATGTCAGCTGTTTTCGGGCATAGGTTCGGGTGTTTTTCTTCATCTTTGCCACAGCCTCTTCCAATGTACATATCCCATCGAGATACTCGAATATCTCTTTATACCCGACCGTGTTCAGGGCATTGAGTGTGCGGTAGGGCAAAAGAGCTTTGACCTCGTCTACCAGTCCGCTCCGAACCATTTCGTCCACCCTCCGATTGATTCTGTCGTAGAGTTCTGCCCTGTCCCGGTTGAGCCCTATACGGATGATTCGGAAAGGGCGTTGCTTGGCACTCCGGCGATGAAACGAGGAGAAGGGGAGACCTGTGGTGAGATAGACTTCCAAGGCGTGGAGGATGCGTTTGTAGTTGTTCCGATCCACTTTGGTCAGATACTCCGGATCTGCTTTTTCGAGTTGCTTTAAGGCAAATCCGATACCCTCGTTGTCGTATCGTTCATACAGCTCTCGGCGGATGTCCGGATCTACATCGGGGATCTCGTCTATCCCGAAACAGAGTGCATCCGTGTACATCATGGAACCTCCGCAAAGGATAGCCACGGGTGTCTGCTTGAAATAAGAGGAGAGCTTCTCCATCGCCAAAGCCTCGAATGCAGAGGCACTGAAATAGTCCGTTACGCTCTTGAACCCGATGAAGTGATGCGGTACGACTGCCAACTCTTCGGGTGTGGGAGCTGCCGTGCCTATGGTCATCTCTTTGTAGATCTGGCGAGAGTCGGACGAGAATATCTCCACACCGCTCCCCAACCACTTGGCAAGGGCTATGGATAAAGCTGTTTTGCCCACTCCTGTCGGTCCTAAAAGGACGATGAGAGCAGGCAAATGTTTATCAGTAGAGCGAGTCTTCATCCAATCCGAAACCGGCTTCGTCCAGCTCGTCAAGTGATGCAAACTCGGTGCCTTCAAAGTCGTCGAACTCATCATTAAAGCCAAACTCATCTTCTCGTGATGCTTTGGCTCCCTTCTTGGTGGGTTCTTCGGCAAGAAGCGCTTCTATATCTTCGCCCTGTCGAGGAGGTTCTCCTTCGGAGCGTACCACTTTGGGCAGACCTTTTTCTTTCTCGAAGATGATCTCTCTCAGCTCTACAAAGAATGCTCTATTGCCCATCATGTCGAAGACGTACATCAGCTTTTGCTTCTCTTCAGTGAGAAGATCGTCCAGTGTGGTCTTGTCCATGAGGTAGATATCTTCTTCCGGATTCATCCTCAAATCCATGATGTGAACCTCTTTTTCTTTCTGCCACGCATCATCGCAGATGTAGAAGCAGGAGAGTTGGTCTTTTGCGTAGCCGACGCTTTCCTGTATGATGTTGCAGAGATCCGAGAACTTTGCTCCGGCTTCAATCTTTATGTCTCGTCTGAAACCGGGTACCTCGTTGGAAACTATTACAAATCTGTATATCATTGTGTATAACTCTGAAAAATCTCTTGGGAATAAAACATTAGTCCATAGCGCCTCGCACCACTCCTCGTTTGGACTCTTTTATGAAGTAGTATATGGCATCTCTTTCCGGTGTCTCCGGATACTCTTTTTCTATCGCCTCCAAAGCATCGGTGGTATTGAGTCCTTTGCTGTAAATGGTACGGTAGATGTCGTTGATGAGGAAGATCTGATCGTTGGTGAAACCTCTTCTGCGAAGTCCCACAATGTTGATACCGCAGTAGCATATCGGCTCTCGTCCGATGAGTGAGTATGGCGGGATGTCTTTGGTAACTCGGCTTCCTCCCTGGATCATCACATGACATCCGATGCGGACAAACTGATGGACGAGTACACCGCCGCTTATGATGGCATGGTCTGCCACTTCGACCTCTCCCGCAACTTGTGTCGCATTGCCGAGAATGATGTTGTTGCCCAACTCGCAGTCGTGTGCAACGTGTGAGTATGCCATGAGAAGACAGTTGCTGCCCACTTTTGTATAACCTTTGGATGCTGTCCCTCTGTTGATGGTGGCGCATTCCCTGATCACGGTATTGTCTCCAACGTGGGTGAGAGTCTCTTCTCCGACAAACTTCAAATCTTGCGGAATGCCACTGATGACGGCTCCGGGATGTATCTGACAGTTGCTGCCGATCCTTGCACCCCAGCGTACAATAGCGTGCGGATGCAGTACGGTCTTGTCTCCTATCTCTACATTATCTTCTACGATGGCGAATGGGCCTATCTCTACATCTTTTCCAAGCTTTGCATTGGGATGTACCACAGCCAGAGGGCTTATCTTTGGATTGTCCATGATTCTCTTTACTTGTTTTTTGTGATCTGGGCCATAAACTCCGCTTCAGCTACCAACTTCTCCCCGACAAAGGCAAGACCTCTCATGTTGGATATGCCTCTGCGTGGCTCGGCAAGCAGTTGAAGACGGAAAAGTAGCGTGTCTCCGGGTACGACTTTATGGCGGAACTTCACGTTGTCTATCTTCATGAAATAGGTGCTGTACTGCTCCGGTTCGGAGAGTTGTTGCAGGATAAGAAGTCCGCCAACCTGAGCCATCGCTTCTATAAGCAGGACGCCCGGCATTACAGGCTCGTCCGGGAAGTGCCCTTGGAAGAATGGTTCGTTGGATGTAACGTTCTTCACGCCCACGATGTGCATGGATCCTATCTCTATGATCTTATCTACCAGCAAGAACGGATAGCGGTGCGGAAGAAGAGCTTTCACCTCTTTGACATCGAGTAGAGGCGCTGCGTTGGGATCATATACCGGTGCTTGTGCTTCATTCAGGCGAATATCCTTGCGGATCTGCTGTGCCAAGACGTTGTTGATACTGTGTCCCGGACAGGTCGCGATCACTCTTCCCTTGATTCTTTTACCGATGAGGGAGAGGTCTCCAAGCAGATCCAGCAGTTTGTGTCTTGCCGGTTCGTTGTTGAAGACCAAAGGTTTATTGTTGATATATCCAAGGTCTGCAGCATTCTTTTTCTCTACTCCCATCAGGTCGGAGAGCGAATCCAGCTTCTCCTGAGTGAGTACCTGATCATATATTACTATGGCATTGTCGAGGTCTCCACCCTTTATGAGGTTGTTGTCCAAGAGTTGCTCTATCTCTCTTACGAACACAAATGTTCTGGCAGCCGCAATATCCTTTTCAAAGTCTGCGATAGAGTCCAAAGAGGCATACTGATTGGAGAGTATCGGAGAGTCGAAAGAGATCAGAACATTCAGTCCGAAGCTGTCGTCCGGAAGGATAATCAAAGAAGACTTGCCATCTTCGGACGATACCTCTATCTTTTTCTTCACAACATAGTAATCTCTCAGATGCTCCTGCTCAACGATACCGACCTTCTTGATTCCTTCAAGAAAATGGATGGAGCTACCGTCCAAAATCGGGAATTCAGGAGCGTTCACCTCTATCAGACAGTTATCTACCCCCATGGCATAAAGCGCAGCCATAGCGTGTTCCACCGTACTTACGTGTGCGCCGTTATCGCGTAGGACGGTGCCTCTATTGGTCTGAGCCACATTCTCAGCAAGAGCCGCAATGATCGGTTTATTCTCCAAATCGACCCGCTTTATCTTTATGCCGTGATTGTCCGGTGCGGGATGAAAGGTGATTGCAATCTCTAAACCGGTGTGAAGTCCCTTGCCGGAAAGGCTGAACGACTCTTTGAGTGTATGCTGTTTCATCTTGTAATATATTATCTGTTACTTGTTGCTACCATTCTTGATCTCGTCAAGCTCTTTTCGCAGAGCCTCTACCTCTTTGGATAGAGCGAAGAGCTGCTTGTCCATTTCCGGGAGTCTTCCGTAGACTGCATGTGCACGCATCGCTTTCTTTATGGGAAAAGCGGGAGAGCCGAAGTAGGTAACGCCCTCCTCCTTAATATCCGAAATCACTCCGGTGCGTGCGGCAATGGTTACCTTTTGAGCCGTCTGCATGTGTCCGGTAAGCCCCGATTGTCCTCCGATCATATTCCATGCGCCTATCTTTGTAGAGCCTGCGATGCCCACCTGAGCGGCTATGACCGTATGTTCATTGACCACTACGTTGTGAGCGATCTGTACAAGATTGTCTATCTTGACACCTCTCTCCACAATGGTAGATCCCATCACCGCTCTGTCTATGCAGGCACAAGCTCCCACCTCTACATCGTCTCCTATCAGGACATTGCCCATTTGAGGTATTTTGCGATAGCCCTCTTCGGAGGGAGCAAACCCGAAACCGTCTGCCCCGATCACTGCACAAGAGTGGATGACACAGCGTTCGCCCACCTTGCATTCGGCGGAGACAACGGCAGAAGGATACACAATGGTTTCCGCTCCGATCTCTGCATTCTCACCTATAAATACGAATGGAAATATCTTGACACCCGGATGCAGTATCGCTCCTTTGCTGATATAAGCGGCATGACCGATGTAAACATCTTTGGGAAGAGTGACGGACGGATCCACAAAAGCGGTCGAAGCCACTCCGCTCTCTTTTTCTTTGAGCTTTTCTGCAAACTCCATCAGTTTGGCAAGAGACTCATAAGGATTCTCCACCCGGATCAGGGTAGAAGGTATGGCTCTTTCCGGCTTGAATTCATTGGATACAAGCACGGCTGTCGCCTTGGTTTCATAGATGTATTGTTCGTACTTGGGATTGGCAAGGAAAGTGAGACTGCCGGGTGAGGCATCCTCTATCTTTCCAAACTGAGATACGACGGCTTCTTCGTTGCCCTCGACCGTTCCTCCCAGATATGCGGCTATTTCTTTTATCTTTACTTTCATGATTATCGTGGATAATGGACACGGCTTACAGCTCTGCCTCTTTTAGGCGTTCTGTATTTTCAGCCACTATCAGCGCATCGAGCATCTCCTGTATCTCTCCTCCCATAAAAGCGGAGAGGTTGTACATGGTTAGATTTATTCTGTGGTCTGTGATGCGTCCTTGCGGATAGTTGTATGTCCTGATCTTAGCACTTCTGTCTCCTGTGGAGACCATTGTTTTCCGTTTGCCGGCTATTTCGTCCAGATATTTCTGATGCTCCAGGTTGTAGATCCGAGTCCGAAGTTCTGCCAGTGCTTTCGCTTTGTTTTTAAGCTGGGATCTCTCGTCCTGACTCTGCACGACTATTCCTGTGGGGATGTGTACCAGTCTCACGGCGGAGTAAGTGGTATTGACACTCTGACCGCCCGCTCCGGAAGAACAGAATGTGTCTATTCTGATATCGCTCTCTTTCACTTCGACGTCAAACTCGTCCGCTTCCGGTAATACCGCCACCGTGGCAGCCGAAGTGTGTACACGCCCTTGGGTCTCTGTCTGAGGCACGCGTTGCACACGATGTACACCCGACTCATACTTCAGAGTACCATACACATCCGCTCCGGTTACCGTGAATACGATCTCTTTGAAACCTCCCAAAGTACCTTCGTTCATACCGGTAACCTCTGTCCGCCACCCTTTCGACTCGCAATACTTAACGTACATCTTATAAAGATCGGCAGCGAATAGGGCGGCTTCATCACCCCCTGTTCCTGCTCGTATCTCCACTATTGCGTCCTTGGCATCTTCGGGGTCGGCAGGAACCAACAGCAGCTTGATCTCATCCTCCAATACCGGCAGGGCATCTTGAGCAGTGGCTATCTCCTCCTTTATGAGAGCCACCATGTCGGGGTCGCTTTCCGTTTGCAGCATCTCCCGTCCCTCTTCTATCGTTTTCACGGCAAGGGTGTACTCATCGCCTTTAGCCAGTATCCGCTCCAGCTCCTTGTATTCTCGTGTGAGCTTTTCAAAGCGTTTTCTGTCTGCGATGACGTCCGGGTCTGTAATCAGAAGGGATACCTCTTCAAATCTGGCGTGCAGTACGCTTATCTTGTCTACTATGCTTATCTGCTCAGCCATTTATTCGTATTTGAATACCCCGAAAGGCGTGTGCAGTACAACCTCTTTCTTCCCTTCTCCCTCCATTACTCTGCCGACGACCTGAGCCTCCACACCGAACTTGCGGGATATGGCAATGATTTCGGGTGCAACCTCTTCCGGCACATAAAGTTCCATACGATGTCCCATGTTGAACACCTTGTACAGCTCTTTCGGCTCTGTCCGTCCCGAGCTGTAAATGAGGTTGAAGAGTGTCGGTATCGGGAACAGATTATCTTTCTCTACCTTTAGATTTTCCACAAAGTGCAGTACTTTCGTCTGAGCACCACCGCTGCAATGGATCATGCCATGTATCTTCTCTCTGTGGTGCTTGAGTACCTCTGCAATGATGGGAGCGTATGTCCTTGTGGGGGAGAGTACGAGACGTCCGGCATCCAAAGGTACTCCGTCGACCATGTCTGTGAGTCTCTTTGTTCCGCAATAAACGACCTCGTTCGGAAGATCATGGTCGTAAGTCTCCGGATAGCTCTGCTTCACTTGTGGTCCGAAGACATCGTGGCGAGCGGATGTCAGTCCGTTGCTGCCCATCCCTCCATTGTAAGACTGCTCGTAGGTCGCTTGTCCGGACGATGCCAATCCCACTATCACATCGCCGGGACGGATGCTGGCATTGTCTATGACGTTCTTGCGAGGCATACGGCAGGTTACCGTGCTGTCCACTATGATTGTACGCACGAGGTCGCCTACATCGGCAGTCTCTCCGCCGGTAGAGTATATGCCCACGCCCAAAGCGCGCATCTCTTCGAGAAACTCCTCTGTACCGTTTATGATGGCAGAGATCACTTCTCCCGGAACTTTGAGTCTGTTCCTGCCGATAGTAGATGAGAGCAGGATGTTATCCACGGCACCCACGCAGAGCAGATCGTCCAGATTCATCACCACAGCATCTATGGCGACACCTTTCCATACGGAGAGGTCGCCCGTCTCTTTCCAGTAAGCGTACGCCAGAGAGCTTTTGGTGCCTGCTCCGTCTGCGTGCATGATATTGCAGTATTCGGGATCGCCTCCGAGTATATCGGGGATAATCTTACAGAAAGCCTTTGGGTATAGACCTTTATCTACGTTCTTGATTGCGTTGTGAACATCCTCTTTGGAGGCGGATACACCTCGCAAATCATAGTTGTTTGTAGTCATCTGTTGTCTTAGAGTATCATTAACATTCTCTTTACCGTTCTAATCTCTGATGTATCATGCAGATACAGAACAGGTACAAGATTCATTGCTACACAAAACTATGAAAAAAAAAGGATATGACCTACCAAACCCTTTTCTTATGGCTTTTGACCGGATGTGGCAATGGTGATAACGCTTCCGAGGGGTGAACTTTTATATAAAAATGAATCCGCGAAAATCTTCGCTTTTTGCTCCTCTCCAAACTCCATTTTGGGGACTGAAGCGGAGAGTTTGTCTGTAATTATTTAGAATAGAGATAGATATAAATCAGCTCGAATTTGGAGAAAAAATTTTCTCAATGCATTTCATGGGCGTTTTTCGCGTTAATTAGTGTGAATTTTAACGCCCACACCTGTAAACATTTCCTAATAAAGAAATCTGCCCTTTTAGGTGCATTTTAATGCGAAAATACTTAGTTATTTGATATTGAGGGTTTTAATGTTTTTGACTAAACACTTTAATCGAATCCGGTAAACGTATTAAATGAAATCGCTAAACGTGTTCATTGAAAAATTAAATACGTTAAGCCGAAAGAATATGCTCGTTTAGCGTTTTGGCTTAACGAGTATCGGAAATTGTGTTAATAAAACGGGGCGAATTTAACAGTTTGGTCGTGCTCTGAAAACGACCCCTCCGATCAAAATAGAGAGACCGAAAAAAGTGAGCATTTTTCGGGATGGAATATATAAAAATGAGATTTTGGAAAGGGAGAAATCTCTCTCTTTTTTTCTTCTCAACAGCTCAAAAAGAAAGCAAGTGCACGGCTTTCGTTTCGCCATGCACTTGCTTTTTATTTGAAATATCTCTTTCCTGAAACGGGTATGACAGGAAAGGAGCTTATTCCGTGTCTGTTATCAATATTCTGCAGGAGTTTCCGCAGAAGCCTTCCAGCCCGGATTTTGATACAGGTTGCTCTCCTCTGCATTACCGGTAGGTGATGCCAAGCTCAACTCTTGATAAGAGAATGGAGAGAGGTAGTGCGCCTGATAGAAGGTGTAGCCATTGAATACATCGTTGTTTGCCTTGATCTTTTGGTATGGGCGGATGTATTTGCTCAACTCCTTAGAAGAGAGATTGGAAGCAGAAGAGCCGTCGGCAATGATGAGAGAGTTGCCATCGGTACCATAGAATCTTGGGTAAGTATGGATCTTGTCCCAGAAGTTTACACCCTCTATATGGTAATCTTTTACCTGGTCCATAGCTCTCCAGCGTGCAAGGTCCGCGGCTCTCATACCCTCTCCTGCAAATTCGGAGCGGCGCTCTCTGCGGATGCTGTAAAGAACCGGGTCGATAGCCACACCGGCTGAGAATGCTCCCCAGTCGTAAGACTCTCTGTTCGTATTCGCTTCGTAAACCATATCGGTGGCTCCTGTTGTTACTTCTATTGCCACTGTTATACCTGCACGTCTGCGGAGCGCATCCCAGTAGTTTCTTGCGTTGCCGTCTATCACTTTGTTCTTTTCGTAAGATGCCTCTATGTAGTTGAGGTATGCCTCTGCCACACGGAAGATGATAGTACCGGAAACGTCGTGCATCTCGGAGTTGAGGTGCATACGTTTGTCGTAGTTGTAAAGCTTGCGCTGACGATAGCCGGTAACGTCTCTCGACTCGTCATTCGCAATAATGTTTGCAACATTGAACATTACGATAGGATCTTCATTGGTGTAAAGCACATTGCTTTCTCCGAACAAGAAGAGCTGCAGACGTTCGTCACGATCTTTCTTTACAAGATCGACAGTCTCGTCTGTCTTTGTGTATCCGGAGTTTTGAGCATAGATAGGAAGACCGTTCTTCATCAAGAAAGATTCTACCAAAGCGCGTGTCCAACCGGAAGAAGAGCCTACTGCAAGCTTGTGAGAGGTCAAGTGTACAAGGTTTTTCTCCTTGCTGTACTGTCTCCAAAGCAAGATTTCAGGGAACTTTGAAAGGTCTTCATCTGCAAACATTTCGTAGTAGTTGTTCCATCCATGGTGCTGACCCTTTACCGGATCCATCACTCCGCTGTTCTCTGTAAGAGTAGGGAATGCATCGGCAACAGCTTTGGCGGCAGTCATCGCTTCATTCAAGAAGAACTCTACCTCCCCTGCAATGTTGAAGCTTTTACCCTTGTTCCACTCTTTGTCTCTACCCGGCCATGTAGGATCTCCCGGTACGCGTCCGGAGCCTTGGTGGTACTTTTCGAATGTACCCTCGAAAAGAGCTACACGAGACTTGAACAATAGAGCTACATTTCTGGAAATGCGTTGGTTCATAGGAGTTTTATCCTTCAACATAGAGATGGCTTTGTCCAAGTCCGAAAGGATAAAGCGAGCCACTTCGTTACGAGGCATACGCTTGGATGCTTCGATGAGAGTAGCTCTGTCATCGGACAAAGCTTTCTTTATGATAGGGAAGTCGCCATAAGTTTGCAACTTGTCGAAGTAGAGCGCAGCACGGATAAAGTAAGCTTCACCAATATAGTGGTCGATGTCTGCTTTAGATCCGCTGATCGCTTTCTGCTCCAACTTCTCGGTAACATTCTCAAGAAACCAGTTGACGTTTCTTATTGCCTCGAAGCCGATACCGCCTTCTGAAGGCACTTTCCATACATCTTTTGTGAACCAGGCTCTGTTCGGATTTACACCGGCTTGGTTGTCTGTGCCGTTATCTCTTGCTGCAACACCGGCATTCCAACCTCCTGTTGTAGGGAAGACAGCGGGATAGTAGTTGAACGTAAAGCTTCCAAGCTGTTCCGCATTGGTATAAAAGCTATCCGGGCCTACTTGATCCAGCGGTTCTCTATCCAGCAAATCACATCCTACCAAAGAGAAGGATAGAGCTCCTATAAGAGCTATTTTACTAAATATATTTTTCATTGTGATCGTTCTTTTACGGATTAGAAATTAACATTTACACCAAAAGACCATGTGCGTTGAAGCGGATAAAGCTTACCCGGTCCCCAGTCGCCACCGATGGCTTCGGGGTCAAAGATCTTAGTCATCTTAGTGAAGGTAACAAGATTGTCCACAGATGTGTACACACGTACTCTGGAGAGTCCGACCTTTTTTATCCATGATTGAGGAAGAGAGTAACCTATCTGCATATTCTTGATACGCATATAAGCTGCACTCTTAAGATATCTGGTTTGTCTTTGCATATTTTTACCACCCTTTCCGAATAGAGGTCTTGGGTAGTATGCATCAAGATTAGCTCCGAGAGGGTCGCCTTCAGGACGGAAGAAGTCCCAGTGTTCTACGAATCCTACACTCTGCCATTTACCATGACTTGTAGCACCAACAGAGTATGGAGAGCCGTCCCACCAGTCTCTTTTACCTACACCTTGAAGGAAGATGGAGAAGTCGATACCCTTCCATTCAGCATCTGCATTGATACCGAACTTGTATCTCGGAGTGGCGTTACCGATGACAGAAAGGTCGCCATGGTTGTCCAATGTATAGTTTCCATAGTTTACGGTGCCGTCACCATTGAGGTCTTTATACATGATGTCTCCGGCAGCCCATTGTGTACCCATCGGTTGCTTGCTGTGTGCAAGGTGATCGTTCATCTCCTGATCTGTCTTGGCTATGCCGATAGTAGTATAACCCCAGATCTCTCCGGCTTTCTTACCTGAATAATGGTCGCTAAGAGAGTTGGTCGGGTTGCTGTATCTGAGAATCTCTTGTTGGTCATCGCTGAGAACGAGTTTGAGACCGTAATCCAAACCTCTCCATTGATCTCTCCAGCGAACTTCCAAGTCCCAACCATAAGATCTCATGTCCGTGTTGTTGATCTTAGGAGGAGCCACACCAAGTATTGATGGAAGCTTCTCCGGATTAGAAACCATATCATAGGTTGTTCTGTTGAAGAAGTCGAAGCTACCTTGAAGTCTGTTGTTAAGAAGAGAGAAGTCAAGTGCAATGTTCCAAGACTCTACACGTTCCCAAGTGAGTGAAGAGGAAACGATGCCCGGAGCATTGGAGGTATTTACTCTTTCTCCGTTGAGAAGCCATCCGGAGTTTGCAACACCCTGTGGCTGTGCAAGGAACCAAGGATATAGCGCTTGGATGTTGGTGTTACCCAAAGCACCCCAAGAGCCTCTTACCTTTAAGAGAGGAACGATATGCTTGATAGGTTCCCAGAAGCTTTCGTTGGAAAGATTCCAACCCACTGCAAATGTTGGGAATGTTCCCCATCTCTTGTCTCCGATGAAGCGAGAAGAACCATCTCTACGAACAGATGCTTCAAAAAGATATTTGTCGTCGAATATATAGTTGATACGACCGAAGAATCCCATTGTAGCCCAATGGCTGTAACCGCCATAGAATGTAGGCTTGTCGTGTGTCGCAGTATTTACGGTAGGAACAAGAGGAGTGATAAGATCTTTTTTATTACCTCCGAGATTTCTTGTATTGCTGATCTCTATATCGAGACCTCCGAGCATTTTTACGTCATGCTTGCCAAACTTTTCGGAATACTCTGTGAAGTAACGACCGTTGAAGTAACTGCTCTTCCATGCAGATTCCGAAACACGGGTCTGTCCTTCGTCTCCACCTTCGCGAGATGTAGGATGAGGGTTGCCGTCCTTGTCGTATCTGAAGATAGGAAGAACATCCCAGTGGTTGTTGTTATAAGTGGTATTGTAGTTGTTTTCCAACTTAATGGTCCAGCCTTCCACCGGCTTTACAAGGAACGTAATCTGTTGGTTGGAGAAGTCCTTTTGGTTGATGTCCTTACCTCCATCTCTCATTTGGATGGTTTCCTGACCTGAAATAAGGTGTCCGTTCGGGTCTGTAACCGCATTCACAGGCCAACGGCGTGCGATGTTGTGGAAGAACAGACCGGTCATGTAGCTTGGACGAGAGTAGTCTTCACGAATCCAACGGTTGTTATAGGTAATATTGAACCAAGGAGTGATTTCAGCCGAGAACTTTCCGGATACATTGTAACGGTTGAATTTGTCTTGCCCATAACGGATAAGACCTTCTTGATCCAAGAATGCTCCACTGATGTAGTAGTTTAGCTTGGATGTGCCACCCGAAAACGAAACATTGTGTTCTTGTGAAGGCGCATTTGAGCGGTAGTTTTCCTTAAACCAGTTGGTATTTGCCCAGTTTCCTTCATCGTACATTGCCCATTCGCCTTTGGCAGCATTCCACATGGTACCGAATCTGACCTTTTCGTTATTCGGGTCTTGCTTGTAGAGACGAATCTTTTCGAGTACGTCGTTAGGGAAGACGATACCTTCACCTGCATTTGCTCCTGCACGGTTGAAGTAGTTTGCAAACATTTCAGAGTCCATCATTGTAGGGATCTGTGTTGCTGTATTGAAGCGCATATTTCCGTTGTAGGAGAATCTGCTCTTGCCCTCTTTACCACTCTTTGTGGTGATAAGAATAACACCGAATGCCGCACGAGAACCATAGATGGCACTGGAAGCCGCATCCTTCAATACTGAGATGCTTTCGATGTCATTGGCTGCAAGAGTATTCATGTCTCCTTCTGCTCCGTCGATAAGTACTAATGGGCTGGAGTATGATCCTTCGCCTATGGTTCCGCTACCACGGATGTTCATGCTCAATCTACTGTTGAGAGCTCCTCCGGAGTTTGTAACGCTGAAGTTCAATCCCGGGACAACCCCTTGAAGTGCTTGAGCCACGTTCTGAACAGGTCGAGTTTGAAGCTGCTTTGAATCCACATTGGAAACTGCTCCGGTAAGATTAACTTTCTTTTGTGTACCATAGCCCACGACAACAACCTCTTCCAACTGTGAAGTCAAAGGTTTAAGTGCGATCTTGAGAGTAGTTTGGCTACCTACGGTAATGCGCACTGTTTCGTATCCCATGAAAGATACTTCCAAGACATCTGTCGGGGTAAGACCATTGATGGTAAATCTTCCCTTTTCGTCTGTACGTGCTCCTTTACCTCTTTGGGTTGTAACGCGAACCGCAACAACAGGCACGGGATTGCCTTTTTCATCTACAACAGTACCGGAAACACTTTTTGTGTCTTGCTGCTGAGTGGTAGTAGTGTTCGAGTCGGCTGCCGTAGCTGTCGGGCTCAGTGCTGTCATGAGACCTGCCAGTAGTACCCCTGCCATTGTTCGATAGGGGAGTCTGATGCTTAGATCTCTGCCTTTAGAAAAATTTCTCTTTTTCATAATTACATATCTAAATAGTATATTCCTGTTCTTTTTGTGGATATGGTAACTAAAAAAATATTTATATGGTAGTGCAAATGTATGTATTTTTTAGGATATCAGAGGTTTGTTCGGCTTATTTCTTCATATTTATTTTTTTATCAGAAAGAGTGTTTATCTCTTTTTGCTCTTCTATCCTTGTGTCTGTGCCATCTTTATTTGAGTAGTCAAAAGAGTTCCTCTTTTTTTTATAGAGATTTTATCGAAAATAATATTGTTTCTTTTGAGAAGAGATTAAAAGAGAGATGTAAAGTTGTGTCTTGTGCTTCTTCTTTATACATTTGTCATGCACTGCCTTGTAAAACAACCGACACAATCGGCTTGTATGGCAAGGTGATATTTTAAGAAGGCATATCATATTTGTGCTTTCTATGTATAACCCTAAGGAGAGAAGGTTTGAGTAGAACAAAAAGAAGCTTTAAGCGTTTTTTCCTCTAAAAAACAGAAATACCAATGAAAAAGAAACTTTTAGCACTGTTACTTTTAGCCGGAGGGCTATTTACTGCAAACGCGCAAAACATTCGTCCGAGAATAGAAGTGGGAGGCGTAATGTCCATAGTGGAGTTCAAAGCCAGTTCTGTTGATCTGAACTCTAAAGTAAAGATGGGCTACCGGGTATCCGGTGCAGCGGAAATCGGATTGGGTGGTGGTTTGTACATTGCTCCGGGTCTTACTTTTAAGTCTCAAGGAGGAAACTATGATCTGAATAGCTTTAGAAAGATTTTTGGTCTTGGTCCTTTGAGCGGAGATAATGCCAAAGCCAACAGAGCACACCTCAACTACCACTATCTTTCTGTTCCTCTTAATCTCGGATTTCGTGCAGAGTTGAGTCCGACATTAGGTTTCTCCGCTGAGGTCGGTCCTTATTTTGCTTATGCTCTCAGCGGTAAAGGTGTTTATGGAGACTCTGACATGGATCTGTTTTCAATGCCGGAGTCTGTAAAAAAGTCATTGGAATTTAAGAGATTTGATGCCGGTATTAACGCTTCTGTGGCTGTGGACTTTTCAAGAGCTGTTTTCCGCATAGGTACCGAGTATGGTCTTACCAATAATGTTAAGGTGCAGTCCCTTTTGGGAGACCTTTTGGGTGTTGGTTCATCTTCCACATTGAAGAATTTTAATGCTTATGCTTCCATAGGATTCAGATTCTAAAAGGTCAGACATAAAGACTTTCATAGGGGCGGAAGGGGGATACTCTTTCCGCCTTTTCTTTTTTTGATTTGGTGCATGAGATAATGGGGTATCGTTGTATTTGTTTTGACCTTTAAGTACCCGGATGAGAAATACTACTTTCGGAGAAAGGTTAAACAAATATTTGTATTTCGCAATTATTATTTTTATTTTCGTGCAGTGAGGTTCTGCAAAGCATTTGTACGCTTGCCGAACTTCAAGAGATGTAATAACCTATTTCTAACTTATTAAAAACTTATGAGATGAATAGAAGTATTTTCTTCTGGTTATTGCCGGTATTTATTCTTTTTACGGCATGTTCGGATTTGAGTGATCTAAGAAAAAGATTAGACGAACACGAAGTCCGGCTGAAAAATCTTGAGACTTTAATGACAACGACCAATTCCGACATCAAGGCGATGAAGGAGTTGTTGGATGCTCAAAACAAAAAGATAGGAATAGTATCCTATACAGAGCTTGCGGACAAGAGCGGCTACGAACTCGTTATGAGTGATGGATCTAAGATTGTAATAAAGAACGGAAGTGCGGTTGGAGTGAAAACCGATACCGATGGTCAGCTCTACTGGACTTTGAATGGCGACTTTATGCGTGATGCCGATGGTAATAAAATAAAAGCCTCAGGTATAGCACCAAAATTGAGAGTGAATGGAAATGGATTGTGGGAAGTGAGCGTTGACGATGGTAAAACTTGGCAACTCGTTCTTGGTGCAGACGGAAAACCGGTAAAGGCTACCGGGCAGGATCTCTCCGAAGTATTGAAGATTACCGAAACAGACGAATCCGTCATCATCGAATATAACGGACACAAGTTTATTATTCCTAAGAAACCTGCCATAGTGGAGGTGAAAGAGATCATTCTAGATCCGGTTCAGAAGCAACTTAAAGTTGGAGAACGCTTCAAGATAAGAGCGACTATCAAACCGGCAGAGGCTGCTTCTACACTGATAGTCTGGCAATCTTCTAACGAAACTTTGGCAACAGTGGATAATGAAGGTAACGTAACGGCTTTGGCTAAAGGTGCTGTTAAGATCATAGCAATAGCAGGAGGTAAGAAAGCAGAGTGCAATGTGGTTATTATTGAAGGAGCTGCTCCCATAACCGGAGACGAAGAGATGAATCCTCTTATCCCGATGTCTTACATGTCGAAATTCTATCTGAACAAAACGGGAACCGATTTTCTTACAGATCTGAGTAATAATACCGATATCGGTTTCTTCTCTTGGTTCAGACTTATGGGAGTAAAAGATTCTAACGGAAACGTAGAGGGGAAATCGATATTAGGAGATAATCCTTCATTGGGAGATCAATATGCTGTGCCCACAAAGGATGAAATGCTTACGGTATTTCCGGCAGCTATGCAGGTGTTGCTTCTTAACTCAACATTCGGTCCTGTTGAGAAAAACGAAGATATTACTTTGGATGGCACCAAGAGTACTTATCGTTGTTACTATCAGGGTGTAGGCAACGGTATCTCGTATGCAGTACGTCTTGAGGGTAACGGCAGCAAATATAGAGCCGCGTACAGGTATGTTTTGAAACAGGAAAAAAGTGCCTTCTTTACCTATACAGTTACGATTCGTCACTTGGGAGATGATACCACAGTGTTGGCTGATGTCGCCAAAGAAGAGTATTGGGCAACCAATAAAGAAAAGGATATCTCTAGA
This sequence comes from Porphyromonas sp. COT-108 OH1349, assembly GCF_000768755.1. Lineage (NCBI taxonomy): Bacteria > Pseudomonadati > Bacteroidota > Bacteroidia > Bacteroidales > Porphyromonadaceae > Porphyromonas > Porphyromonas sp. COT-108 OH1349. Next base: position 130,211 of record NZ_JRAH01000013.1, read on the forward strand.
ACATTCATCACCACTGGTTTTTATATGAATTGTAATGAGCACGGAGAAGGAGTAGGAGGGATAGTTCTAAATAGGCGTACAAGTGTTTTCTGGAATGCGGATACGTACGAGAAGTACGCCTCTTATGCTTACCGCTTTATGTTTGATGTGGAGTTCAACTATTCTCGTATTCACACGATGGAGAAGAAGTCAGCCCTGCCAGTCCGATTGATGAGAAAAAAATAAGAGAGTCATCTTTGGGAAGATAAATCTTTGTGGAACAGAGAGCCGAAACATTGGGTTAGTTTCTCCGTTCCTATTCTACTCAAAACAAGAATCAGAAAAGGGCGAGACGGAATAATTTCCGTCTCGCCCTTTATATTTTTTGCTCTGTTTGGTAGGGATGTCTTATTTCAAGCCCAACTTTGCTCTAATTTCTTTAGGTATAGCGTTCTTGTGCACAACAATATTCATCGTCTTTCCGGCAACAAATGCTTCTGAGGCATACCAGATTCCTTTGTACTTTCCGGTCTCTCCCCAAGAGTTTTTAACCATGAAGAAAAGCTTTCCTGTTTGGTCTTTAGCAATACCATAAATAACCATACCGTGGTCGTCTGTTGTGGTCTTGTTGTCGTATCCTTCTTGACGATATTCTTGTGTAACCTTGATCTCGGGAGTATTGATGTGTGTTACAAGATCACGGATCATTTCATTCCTTTGATTTGGAGTGGCTCCAACCCAACGTGCTTGGTCTGAACCGGAGTTTTCTGCACTTTCAACATCTACAAGAAGAGCATATCCGTCTCGAGTAAAGCCCGGTTCGCTAACGTCCGAACCCCATGCTATCGCATAACCGGTATTGATAGCATTCTTCATTGTGGCCATCAACTCCTCTAACGGAAGGTTGTAGCTGCTGGAGTGACGCCAATTGTCCGCAATCTCCATCACGAATGAAGAGTAGAACGGAACATGGGTGTATGAAGTGAGAGAAACATAGTTGTCTGCATCCAAACCGATACTTTCTGCGAAAGATTTTGGTGTGTACTTCTTGCCATTGTAAGAAAACTCGGTAGGAAGTTCGCCCAAGTAAGCATCTATGATGCTGTCGAATGCACGCTTCCAAGCTGTGGAAAGCTTCTTGTTAGGGTTCTTTTCAATTCCTTTAAGGAAGCCCACTGCTCCGGCTTCGAGTTCGCTGTGTGCGTGGATAGTGGTTCCATAGTTGAGACCGGGCATTATGGTGCTTGGAACAGCTCCGTAATGCTTGAGAACATAAAGCACATCGTAGAACGAACCACCTTGAGCAAAGTTGATGTGTCCGTCTGTACGAATATATTTCACAGCCTTATCTTTGTAGCTGTGGCTTACAACAAACATTTCGCTTAAATCAACAGGTTGTTTACCCATTCTCAACATTTCGGCTTCCCAAAATCCTATACCGGAGAAAGACCAGCAGGTACCGCTTCTGGACTGATTCTTTACCTGTGTGATCTTGAGCTCTTTCACAGGGGTGAATACATAAGCCTCTTTTTTCTTAACATCTGTAGATGCCTCTTGTGCATGCAGTGAAAATACACCGCAGATCAGAGCAAGAGAAAGAAATAATCTTTTCATTTCTGTTTTTGTTATTAGTATATAGGTTATTGAACATTCGCAGCCAAAGATAGACAAACTTTTGCTATTGCGGCTTCTTGCCTTTCGTAGTGGCAAGCATACCGCATGCGGCAAAGATATCCTCCCCTCGTGATCTTCTAGTAGTGCATCTGACTCCTTTAGAGTTGAGATAGTCCTCAAAACTTTGTACTCTTACCGGAGAAGGCGAACGAAGATCCACGCCTGGGATAGAGTGATACTTAATAAGATTTATCCTGCAATCGGGAAGCAGAGGCTTGAGTATGCGGATAAGAGCTTCCGCATGGCGAAGATCATCATTGAGACCATCGAAGACAATGTACTCGAACGACAGCCGGCGCTGCCCTGAAAAGTCGAACTTTTGAAGCGTTGCTATGACCTCCTCTATCGGGAAAGCTTTCTCCACAGGCATTAAAGCAGCTCGCTCTTCCGGGTATGGGGAGTGAATGCTTATGGCTACCTGACACTGTTGCTCCTGTAATAGTTTTAGCAGCCCATCTCTCGACCCTATGGTGCTTACAGTAATTCGCTTCGGACTCCATGCCAAGCCCCATGGGGCAGTTAGTATTTCTAAGGTTTTTGATACTTCATCATAGTTATCCAAAGGCTCTCCCATGCCCATGAACACGATATTTGTCAGCTTCTCTATATGAGGACAGGAGAGAAACTGATTGATGATTTCTGCCGCAGAGAGGTTAAATAAAAAGCCCATCTTGCCGGTATGGCAAAATGAGCAATTCATTTTACAGCCTATTTGGCTGGATATACATAGTGTTGCGCGATCGGATTCGGGGATATAGACGGTCTCTATCTCTCGCAAGCCTTTTTTTGTATCTACTGAAAAGAGATATTTCTCCGTGCCGTCCTTAGAACGTTGTGTGGTAATGGGAACATGGCGTCCAATGGTATAATTCTCGGAAAGCTGTTGTCGAAAAGAGATGGGCAGGTTGCTCATCTCTTCGATCTCTGTTACTTTGTGTACGTAAAGCCACTCCGCAATCTGCTTTGCCCTGAACTTGGGTTGGTTATGACTTTTTACCAAAGCTTCAAGCTCTTTCAGCGTATGACCTATAAGTGTTTTCATGATTGGTCTATTGTTATTTTCAGCAGAGAATAAAGTCTATCTGTTTTCTCTCGAAGTTTACCCTGTCAACCTCTATCTCTACGCTGTCTCCCAGTTTGAAGACTCTGCCGTACTGCCTTCCAATCAAACAAAAGTTCTTTTCATCGTAAACATAGAAGTCATCTGTAAGAGAGTGTATGGGCACTAAACCCTCACAACCATTGGATTTGATTTCTACAAAGAATCCGAAATCTGTAACGCTTATTATCATGCCCTCGAATCTTTCTCCGATCTTATCGGACATGTATTCTACCTGTTTGAGTTTGATGGATGCACGTTCTGCTTGAGATGCCAACTGCTCTTGATCCGAACAGTGGCGGGCTTGCGACTCTAATATGCCGGGGCTGTCCAACTCCTGTTCATGTTCGTATGCCCAAAGGTATCGGTGTACCAAAACATCCGGGTATCTTCTGATGGGAGATGTAAAGTGAGTATAGAAAGGAAATCCTAATCCATAGTGTCCGATATTATCTGTCGTATATATTGCCTTGGACATTGTTCGCAATACTATTGTTTCCAACATATTTTGCTCCGGTTTGCCTCGAAAAGCCACAAGCATTTCGTTGAGCGCCTTTGATATGTGCTCTTTGTTGCCGTCCAATTTGAGTACATACTTAAGCTTCATCATAAATTTGGAAAGGTCTTGCAGCTTTGCCTCATTGGGCAAGTCATGGATACGATAGATAAAAGCTCTCTTGGGATGACCCTTCAAATGTTTTTCGGTTACATGTTGGGCGATGGTTCTATTGGCGAGAAGCATAAATTCTTCAATGAGCTGGTGAGCCTCATTGCTCTCTTTTGTGTAAACATCGGTCGGCTTACCTTGATCGTCAAGAATGAATTTAATCTCTTGCCTTTCAAAGTTGATAGCCCCGGCTTCAAATCTTCTGCTTCTGATTTTTTGAGCAATTTCGCTAAGATGGATGATGGATTGCCTTACCTCTTCGGCCGGATCTCCTTCCCCTTTGATTATTTCATACGCCTGCTCGTAAGTCAGACGTGCATCGCTGTGTATGATGCTTTTTGCGATTTTGTAGTTCACCACTTCCGCTTTATCGTTGAGCTCGAATATTACGGAGTAGGCAGGACGATCCACATTGGGCTTGAGAGAACACAAATCGTTGCAAAGACGCTCCGGCAACATCGGTATCGTACGATCCACCAAATAAATACTCGTCGCTCTTTTTTGAGCTTCAATATCTATCGGATCGCCGGGCTTCACATAGAAAGAAACGTCTGCGATATGAACTCCGACACTGACGTTGCCGTTCTCAAGTCGTTCATAGGAGATTGCATCATCAAAATCTTTGGCATCTATCGGGTCTATTGTAAAGGTGGTAAGATGTCTTAGATCTTCCCTTGTCGAATGCTCTTTTTCGGACAGCCCTTCAGGAAGCTCGTTTGCCAACTGTTCCAGCTCTTCCGGATATTTATAAGGAAGTCCAAACTCCGCCAATATTGCGTGCATCTGGGTATCATTATCTTCCGGTCGTCCAAGTACATCTATTATCTCCCCGACAGGATTCTTGTCTTCCTGTCTCCATTCTATTACTCGAACCAATACCATATCTCCATCCTTTGCATCATTTGTGTGCTTGTCCGGGATGAAGATATCGTTCTGAATCTTATTGCCTTCCGGGATTACAAAGCCCACTTTTGCTCCGAGAGGCTTTTGTAATACCCCCACGTAATTCCCTTGTGCACGTTCCAAGATTTCTACTACTCGAGCAGCTCTGTTATTGCTATGGGAAAAAGTTTTAGGCAGAACCTCTATACGCACCCGGTCTCCATTGAGGGCGTTGCGAGTATCTCTGTTGTCTATTAAGAATATTTCATCGTTCTCTACAGCTTTTGCCGTATGTCTTCCATTGGCACGAGCTATGAATATTGCATCATACCGGTCTCCTTTATAATTGAGACGATAGCGATGATTCCCTATGGCATTGATACTCTCTTCTTTTCTGAGTTCATTAAGAGCTTGCTGTATGAAAATTCTTCCATTCCCTACGTTAAGACGAAGGTTTGAAGCGAGTTGTTTGGGATTGAATGTTTTGGTAGGATTGGAATAGAGATGCTTTAGAACGGCATCTTTTATTGTAGAATATGTTGCGTTTTTACTTCTTATAGATCCTCTTGAGGCTCTACTCTTTTTATTTTGTCTTGTCATCTTTCAAAGATCTTATTGAGTCTTTTTTCCTTCGCAAAGGTACTATTATTCTTGCACTTGTGAGTGCAAGAAAGGAAAGAGCCCCAATTCTTAAAAATGATATAAATAGTGGTATTTGTAGGAATGCCTTTCTGTTGAAGTAATATTATGCTTTTTTAATATAGTGCCAATCGTTATCTGATTCATAAGGATGTCTTTCCGTACGTACTCTTTTTCCTAAAATCGTTTCTTCTTTTATTTAATGGGAGTGGAATAGACTTCCTCATCGTGATGCTTAATCAAAGGGATTTTCTTTCATGAGCAAATTCATCTTCTCCCAATATTTTTAACATCAAATGAAAGTAAGTTTATCAATTTTCTTCTTGTGTATTATTGTTAAAAAGTGGTTTCTTGTGTGTTAAAGTGATAGGGCTGTTACAAAAATGTTTGTTAATAACGAAAAGATTTTCGTTATTTGTAGCAGAGTCAAACCCTCATGATAAGCAGTATGAAAGAACCCGAAGAATACATTGGAGATCTTTCTTTGTAAGAGGTTTGGTAATTGGTTTATATACAGAATTTTAGTGTTTTAGATGTAGCAAGCAAACAGTATAGGTCTTATCACTGTCGGAGTGGGGCTGATTTATTGGAAGCTTGGTACAAAGGTTTACAAATAATTAATATGCTTATGAAGAAGTTTATGTTGTTGCTGACCGTCCTATTGATAAGCGTAGGATCGGTCGTCGCACAGATGAAGGAGGTGTCCGGTGTGGTTCTCAACCAAAAGGACAATCAGCCTCTCACTCGAGTCACAGTAAAAGCGAAAAGTGGCAAGGGCGGAGCTTATACAGATGCTCAGGGACGCTTCCGTTTTAATGTCCCTGCAACAGAAAAGATGCTTGTTGTTTCATTGGTGGGGATGACCACAATAGAAGTTCCCGTTGGCACAAATTTGAAAATCCTTCTGAAAGAAGAGTCTTCTGTTCTTGAGGATGTTGTTGTTATCGGTTATGGATCAGGAAAAGCTATAACAAATACTTCGGCTTCGGTTGTCAAAGTTGGAGCCAAGGATTTGGAACAAAAGCCAGTGGCGAATCCTTTTGATGCTGTCCAAGGTAAAGTCGCTGGTTTGCAGGTGCTTTCTTCTTCTGGAGAACCCTCTGAAATATCTTCTGTAAGACTTCACGGTAGTGGTTCTCTTGGAGCTTCCTCTACTCCTCTTTACGTGTTAGATGGTATGCCTGTGGGTGCGGGGATTGTAATGAGTATGAATCCTAACGACTTCGAAAGTTTCCAGGTCTTAAAGGATGCCGCTGCTACGTCTATCTATGGTGCTCGTGCTGCGAATGGAGTTATTTATATAACTACCAAAAAGGGTCGTGTTTCTGAAAGAGGAAATATAACATTTAGAACTCAGTATGGGGTGTCAAATCTTGCAAATAAGGACTATTATGAGTCTCTGATGAACTCAAGGGAATTAGGACAGTTATACAAGGATCTGAAATTTTATGATGATGAGACTGAGGAGAAGATTAATAAAATTTGGGAATCCGGTATTGACACAAAGTGGCACGATTATTATTTTAAGAAAAATCAACCCCTAAGGACCGCAGATATCGCTTTTTCCGGAGGATCAGGAAGTACTAACTACTACATCTCCTCCGGTTTTCTTCAACAACAAGGACTAAGGTATCGTTCAGGGTATGAAAGATATAATATAAGGGCCAATATCAATAGTAATTTGAACCCTATTATCAAGGTTGGGCTAAATACGGCCATTACTTATGATGTCTCTGAAACAAATCAATACACAAGGAACAGTACCAATGGAGGTCTCTCTTCTTTAGCTCTTCCATGGTACTCTCCTTACGACAAGGACGGAAACGAGTATTATGACGTTAAAATACCTGGTTGGAACCGTTGGTCTCCTCGCTACTTGGCGGATAAGATACCTTCAAATAGTAGATCTCTTACAATGGTTTCGGCAGGGAACTTGACTATTACTCCGTTTAAAGGCATGACAATACGCTCTCAGGTAGGACTCGAATTAACTGATACGCGTGGAACGACTACTCGTTATCCTTCTTTCGGAGATTCCTTTGGAAATGGTTTTAGACGACAGTCTTTTGGACGCGATATTAACTGGACAGTTACTAATACGGCAGAATATAAGTTTAGAATAGGAGATGATCATCAAATAACTTCTCTAATAGGCCAGGAGTATATAGATAATAGATATGAGAGCTTTAGGGGAGAAGGGCAGGGTTTGATAGATGATAAGCTCATTCTATTGTCTTCTGTTACTAAGGATAAAGAGCTAGGAGAGTCTTATTCTGCATCCGCATTCTTGTCTTATTTTGCCCAATTATCTTACAGTTATAGGGATAAGTATTTTGTTGATTTGACCGCTCGTAATGATGCTTCATCCAGATTTGGAGCTGACAATAAAAATGCCTCATTTGGTTCTCTCGGTTTACTTTGGAAAGCTAAAAATGAAAGTTTTCTTAAGGATATTGACTGGTTGGATAATCTGAGAGTGAAGTTTAGTACCGGTACTTCTGGTAATGCTGGTATTGGCAATTACGAAGCTCAACAACAAGTTGGTAAGATAGGTCAATATGATTCTGGAGCTTCTTGGGGGCTTTCTTCTCCTGGAAATCCGAAACTTACTTGGGAGACTCAATGGAAAACGACTCTCGGCTTTGATGCAAGAATATTAGATATAATAGGACTGAATGTCGAGGTTTATAATAGGTTGACTTCTTCTATGCTGATGGATGTTCCTTATCCCCATACTTCGGGATTTTCTTCTCTAAAAGAAAATGTGGGAAAATATCAGAATAGAGGTGTTGATATTCGTTTGGATGTTGATGTCTATAATAACAAGAGCAATGGAAACTTTGTCGCTCTATACGGAAATTTCAACTACAACCGAGATAAAATTCTTGAATTGTTCAGAGGATTAGATACTTGGATTATGCACAACTATGGTCTTGCCTATGTTGTAGGACAGCCAGTTACTTTCTTTTATCCTATTTGGAAGGGGGTCGATCCTAATACCGGAGCACCTCAGTGGTATAATCCTGGAGCTAACAATGCTATAACTAATAAAGATGACAAGGATGTGTTTACTCCGACCGATGAGGAGCCTTTTAGTTCGGATGCGTTAGCTCAGAATACAGGTATTTCACGTCAAGCTCCTATCAATGGCGGTTTTGGTTTGAACGCACAGTTCTATGGGTTTAGTTTGCAGGCAGACTTTGCTTTTACGTTAGGAAAGCACTTGATCACAAATGATGACTACTTTTTCTCTCAGAACCCATATGTGTTTTCGATGAATGTTCGAAAAGAGATCTTAGATTATTGGAAGAACCCTGGAGATGTAACAAAGTATCCTTCTTTGGCCCATAACTTTGTTGAATTCGATAGCCGTATGATAAAAAATGCGTCATTTGCACGTTTGAAAAATCTTACTTTAGGTTATACTTTACCTAAATCGCTATTGGCTAAGCAAAATATTATAAGAGGAGCAAAAGTCTTTGTTTCTGGACGGAACTTGCTAACCTTTACTAAGTTTGATGGTGTCGACCCTGAGGTTGATAGTAATTTGACTCTTGGAGCTAACCCTAATACAAAACAGGTTTCTGTGGGACTTGAACTGAATTTCTAACAAAGTTAATTGTTGATTTATTATGAAAAAGATAAAAAATCTTATTGGGGCCTTTGTCTTGGGAGCGCTGTTTTTCTCATCTTGCGATATGGAAAGGCTTCCTAAAAGTACAATACCGGGAGAGGTTGAGAATTCTTTTGAAACCATGGCGCATGCGAAGAATTGGGATAATGGAGTGTATTCCTCCTTTAGAGCGCGTCAATATGGGGATTTTGTTAAAATTGCCGATGTCCAAGCTGATCAACTCAATGCTGCGAAGGATTTTGGAAACAATTCCGGGTTCCCTCATGGTTGGATAAAGTTAACTTCTTCAGACTATGATATTTCTGGTATTTGGGAAGCTTATTATAGTGCGATAAAGAATGCCAATCTTATTCTGACTAATTTGCCTAAATTAGCAGCTACATTTGATGCTACGAGTGATGAGGGTAAGGAGAATATTGCTACTCTGCAACTATTTGAAGCTAATGCCAGATTTGTAAGAGCTTATTATTATGCAGAATTGGCTAAGCGTTATGGGACAATATATAACCAAGCTACTGCTGCAAGTGATCTTTGTGTTCCTCTTGTTTTAGTCTATAACATAAATGAAGAGCCGGGACGTGCGACAAATGAAGCTGTTTATAAGCAAATATCAGAAGATATTGCTTTTGCAAGAAAGGTTTATATGGAACAGAAAATTGAAAATAAACCTAAAAATACTCGCTTTTCTCCAGCTGCTTGTGATGCTTTGGAAGCAAGAGTTAGTTTAGAGAAGAAAGATTATACCACAGCTTTAGAGTTGTCTAAGAAGCTTATTGATTCCAAGGTATTCCCTTTGGTTAACTCAGCTGAAGCTCTATTTAACATGTGGCGTCATGATGATTCTACGGAGGACATTTTACAGTTATTTGTTAGTAAACCGGATGAGATACCCTCTTCTGTGAATAACTATTTCTCTCCTTTAAATTCTAATCGTTATCCGTTTGTAACTGCTCATTGGTTCCCTACTCAGTGGATGTTGGATTTGTATAGTGAAAAAGACTATAGAAAGAAAGTCTATTTTGAAATGGACAATAGGCATCGTGTATACGTTAGCGGTGTGGGTGTATTTGGAGGACTTATCACTATTATTAAGTATTGGGGTAATCCGACTCTTGCAGATCTGACAAATAATAGATTCTTTGGTGTTGTTCCTACAGGACGACAAGCTCCTAAGGTATTTCGCATAGCAGAATCCTATTTGATAGCAATGGAATCAGCCTACATGTCCGGAAAAGAAGATATTGCTAAAACACTTTTAAATGAGTTGAAGAGTGCAAGAGGGTTAGATCCTATAAATCTTTCAGGGAATGAGTTGTTTGAGGAAATTAAGAATGAGCGTACTCGGGAACTTGCCTTTGAAGGTCATAGGCTTTGGGATCTTCGACGTTGGAATATGCCTATGATAAGAAGAGCTCCTCAGAATATTGCAGCTTTATCTAGGGGGGCTGGATCTAAACCTTATTATGAGTTGGAAATTCCTGCTGGACATAATAAGTTCGTTTGGGGAATTCCTGCGAATGATATGCTTATAAATAAGAATCTGAAAGGACAACAAAATCCGGGTTGGTAATCCACATCTGATATTTGTTTGGATAAAAAGAGAGGTTGCCTCTGCAGGCAACCTCTCTTTTTATATATTATGTTTGATTCTGGAGATAGTACCTAGTCGTCCCTTAAAAAGCATTGCTAAGCGAGAAGTCATGGATGAATGGCTTCTCGCTTATTATTTTGAGCAAGTGTAAAAGAGCTTTCATAGCTCTTTTGAAGTTATAAGCAGCCGCTGCCAGCAGGATGTTTATATCATCCCCTACCAATCCCTTGTAAAAGTTGCGCCCTAAACGATGATCTGATTTCAAGTGTCCAATGGTGGGTTCTATGCCTGCTCGCTTGCAGAATAGGTTGTGTTTCTTGCACTTCTGATACCTGCTATCTGAGGATTTTGGGGAATCTGGAATTAAAATCTGAGTGCCGTTAATCTCTTTCTTGCCACGATAACCTCTGTCGCCCGCAAGTATTTTGATCTTTCTTCGTGTAAGACGTTCCACTTGTGCTAACGAGGATTCTATGGTGTGACCATCATATTCATTACGAAAAGATTGGGCTCCAAGGATAATACCTGTAACCGAACGTATGATAGATACCTTATTGCCAAATTCGTACTTCTTGTGCTCTTTCCCCTTACTGATACATTGCACCTCGGGTTCATGAATAGAATAAATCTTTTTCCGGCTGTTACGTCTTTGTGAAAGAATGGCTTCAAACCTCTCAATTAATCCAGTGTGGCGAGAATCCGATCCAAGATTACGCTTGAGTTCTCGAACTAATCTCCCCGCTATGGTCCGCAATTTCTTGTCTGCTTTCAGTGCCTTCTTGAGGTTCTTGGGGTGATTGCGGAAACGTTGGTCGCGATAAATGCGCTTCAAAACGAAAGTGTAGCTTTGGCGAAGAGGAAGATCTAATTTTTCGACGATATCCAGAACCTTACGGACAATCTTTTTATGCAACTTGGCATCAGTCGGGAAGGTGATATTCTTTTCTTGAACGGTAGAATCGATAAAGGCGGTATCATGATGATGCTCATCGTCTTCTTCGTTATTGACACGAATGCTTTCCTGAAAAATAAGTTCTATACCCTTTTCCCCAATGCGATTGCGAAAATGCACCAATTCAGAAGAGGCGCAGGGGGCACAGGGTGTAAACTCTTGCATGCCACAAAAGTACTGATAATAAGCATTTTAACTCCATTGTTCCACAATGGATTCATCTGAGAGATTGCGAAGATGCTTGAGAATCAACAAGCCACACATCAGACGAATCGGCTTACCAGGGCGACCATTGTTCTGAGAATACAAAGGTTCGAAAGCCGTATCGAATTTTGCCCAATCTATTTTGTCGGCTAATTTATAGAGTGGGTGCGATGAATTCAACAGGTCTGATAAGCTGCTGAATAATGAAGGACTATGATGAAGCTTTTTAATCATGAAAATCTGCAAGTTTCTCACTGTAAAGATAAGAAAACTTGCAGATTTATCAAAGGGATTTTCAATATAATATACTGAATATCAGTAATTAGACAGCTTTTTAAGGGACGACTAAATAAGAGACTTTTGGGGAGTACCTTATTCGCTGTATTATTTAAGATTCGGATCTGGTCTTATCGTAAGTACCTTCCGTTCTCTTCTCTCTCAGTGACTTGTATCTGAAGTACTTCTCGAAATTGCTTTTGGGAAAGAGGTTTTTGCCAAATAGTGACCTTTGAAAAAGACCTCCATAAGTTATTATTTTAATAACTTTCCTGCTTTGAAAGCTTCTTTCCTCTTTTATTTTCAGGTTCTATCCCTAATAGAAAGCAGGCAACTGTGGCAAGTTCTCCGAATAGTGTGAGGATTGAGTGGTGAATCTCGCCTTGAGGTTCGTAGAGAAGCCCGAAGAAGATTACTACAACACCTGCTACAAGAAGGGATGTAGCCATCGTGTATCTTATCTTTTTGTAAAAGAGAGATGAGGATGCTTTTTCTCTATCTCCCGGTATAATCCGATTTACAATAGGAACAATCTGCTCGATAGAATTGCTATTCATGTTTGAATGGCTTGCTCTCCTCTGTCTTACAATAGGGGACTGTTGTGCTTGAGATTGCTTTCTCAAGTTCGGTTGTTTCTTTTTTATCTGTATTGTGTTAGGGACTGCTTGAGAGGTTGAATCTCTCTCCATGTTTGAAAGGATTGCTCTCCTCTGTTTTACAATAAAATTGCATTTTGTTCCGGATTGCTTTTTCAAATTCTGTTGCTTCTTATCCATCTGTTTTGCGATAGGGAATATTGGTGCTATTGAGTTGCTCTTAAACTGTGGATATTTTGCTTTTTCTTGTTTTACAAGAGGGGTTTCTTGTATTTCTCTCTGCTTTTTCAAGCCCGGTTGTTTTATTTCCATCTGTTTTTAGAGAGGTAGAGCCTTACAGCTGTTTATATTCTTGTTTGGCATCAAAGCAGGGACAGAGTTTTATCCACTCATCAGGAGATATTTTTCCATCTCTGTTTCTATCGGGGCTTAAATCTCTATGCCCGACTATCGCAGCTTCCGGATAAGAATGTTTCAGAGCTATCAGAAGAGTTCTTATCGTATGCTTCTGCTCCACAGTCCGAGTATCTGCCGGTTGTCCATCCCTTCCTATGCCACCTTCGTAGCATATCCCTATGGAGTTTACATTGTGTCCGTAAACGTGTGCTCCTATCTCCTCTATCTCTCTGGTTTTGTGCAGAGAGCCATCTGTACGGATGTAGAAGTGATAGCCGATGCCTCGGAATCCGCGCGCAGTGTGATCTCTTCTCAAATCTTCAACGGAGTAGTTGCCATCTATCCGTGTTGCGCTACAATGCAGCACTATGAGTCTTATTTTTCGTCTGTTGTTATCCATTGTTACAGGTCTTGGTATTATGGTTAAAAATCTGTTTGGGAAAGAAGACCGGAGCAAGAGAGGTGTTGCTCCGGTCTTTGTCATTCATCCTCTCAGAAGCCGTCAGAGAGCATCCCGGAGAGATAAAGAGTGGGGCTGTCGGTGTCGGTGCGTACGCTTAGAAAGATCCTTCGCCGCCGCCGTTCTGCTCTCCTGTCGAGTCTCCTGCGCCACTGCCTGAAGTGTTATCGGCAGAACCGCCTGCTTCCGGCTTGTTCTTCTTTTTGGCGTACTCCTCTATGTTGGTCAGCGATGCCTCTTTGATGGCTGCTCTTAGCCATTTACCCGCGTGAAATCTCGGTTTTGCTCCTTCGATCTTAGAGATGTTGAAGCTCTCTTTGTCCGTTGTGCTTTTGCTTCTGATCACAAGAGAGAGTCTTCCAAGATCGCCCAGACTCACACGCAGACCCTGCTTGAGGAAGAATGACGAAGCCCATGCGAGGTTGTCCAAAGTGGCTTTGACATCTGCGGTGGATACACAAGAGCGTTCCGATATAAGCTTTGCCATATCCTCCACTCCGACGTCTCCGATGCTTTTGGCTCTTGCAAAGACGAGCTTTTCACTCTTTTTGTTGATGCCGTTTTTCGATTCTTGAACTTTGAAATAGATTGCCATAATAAAAATGTTTTTAGATGGTGAATAATAAAATAGTTAGGTTTTGGTGTCCTTTGGAGAGTGGCGAGTTGCCGTTTCTCTCTTAAGACATTGCAAAGTTATAACACACCGGATGGCACTTCTGTAAAAAGAGGTCGTTCTCGGTCGTATTTGAATAATCGCTTTACTAATCATTTATTTGCTGTAGAAGTGATCTGTTTTTCTTCTTTTCCTGTCAAACCGGCTCTCTTTTCTCTTAAATCGAGAAGTGTTGCAATAATGGAAATAACTGTTTAACTTTGCGACGAAGAGTTTTAAGAGGGACTCTCATGAGCGTTGCAAAGCCTGCCTTTTCTGTTTAAGGAAAAGAGCGAAGCACCGAAAACCATACCTATATATATAAGGAGGTTTTGGAAGAGGGCGGAATAGACGCCGAGGAGAACTGTTGTAGCCGAAAACAGTGTGGTTTGGCTTCGTAGAGGGAGAAGACAGAGCTTGTTCTCTCTATTTTTTTGCCATACTCTTTCTTCTCTTTTCTTCAATCTACTGTTTCCGGTAAGAGATTGATTGTAAGAAAGAAAACAGGTTGCTTAAAACTCAAGCCGTTTACAGACTCTGATTTGAGATCTGTTTCAAGGGCTCCAAACTTAAAGAGTGAGAGATTATTCTATAAAACCATCATATCGTAACTAAGTAAAACAGAAAACAGCATGACACAGAACCAAAACACTATTCAAAGACAAAAAGCAAAATATGCCGTGATGACCGTGAAAGAAGTTGCCGTATGCTATTACCCGACTTACTCTCCAAGATATGCCTCTCAAAAGTTCAGAAGAGACATCGAAGAGTATCCTGAGCTAAAGAAAGCATTGGAAGCGCATGGCTGGCAGATGAATAAAAGGAGCTTTTTTCCTGCCCACCTGGATCTTCTAAAGCAATATCTTGGTGCATGGGACGTGTAATGCCTCCCTCCTTTTTCCTTTTATCTCTTTCCGAAATACTCAATCCTGTTTTTAAGAAGCCGTGATATAAATCCCGAAAATCGGATTTGTATCACGGCTATTTCGTTTTCTTAAAGTTGAAATGCAAGTTCTGAATTATCTTCTTTAGCATTGTCTCGGAGGATAAAAAACAACCCTTTTTCCCGGGAGCTTTTATATAAAAATGGAGAGTGGTTGGTCGGGCTGTTTAGGTGAGGTTTTGGAATAATTTTTCCATTTTTGAGGAAGTCATTTTAATGTAATCTTTTTGTTTACAATTTGATATGGCAAAATCTCGAATTTGGAAAAAATTTTCTTTCAGTCCGTTTTATGGGGCTTTTTCGCGTTAATAGGCGTGAATTTTAACACCTATATCTGTGAATATTTCCTAATGAAGAAATTTCCCTTTTCAAGGGTATTTTAGGGTAAAAATAGGTAATTCGTTGATATTTAGTGTTTTGTCTATTTGGGCTGAATACTTTAATTGAATCCGGTAAACGTATTAAATGAAATGGGTAAACGTGTTCATTGAAAAATTAAACACGTTAAGCCAAAAGAATATGCTCGTTTAGTGTTTTGAGTGAACAGGTATCGGAATTTATGTTAATAAAACAGGCTGATTTAACAAATTGGGCGCTGTTCTGAAAACGACCCCTCCGATCAAAATAGAGAGACCGAAAAAAGTGGGCATTTTTCGGTATGGAATATATAAAAATGAAGGCTTCGAGGAGGGAGAAAAGTGCAGAAACTACTCCTGTTTTTATGTCTCAAATTATCCTTATTCTTGACATCGGTTTCTGTTGTGAGATAGAGTCCCGGAATCACTTTCGTTTGCTCTCTGCTTACGCTTTTTTCTCTTCCGGTTTTTGCCTTTTCTTTTTCTGTGCCGGGACTCTCTGTTTGCAGAAAGGGTACAAGGAATGACTTCTTGGGAACGGGAAAAGAAGTTGCTCTGAAGGAGGGGGTAAAATGGAAAAGTCCTCCCAAGACACTGTCTTGAGAGGACTTTTCTATGCTTGTTCCGTAGAGCGTTTAACGCAGTTTGTAGTTGAAGCCGAAGCTAAACAGCTCTGTAAACTGGAGAAGATCTCTGAAGCGTCCGCCGGTGTTCTTTACAGCATCATCGTATCTGAGGTTTACGTTGAGACGGGTGGAGAAGTAGCGGTTGAGCGATATGGATAGCGTGTTTTCCCACTCTGTCTCTATGCGCTTGAATGTCGTACCATAATAGAATCGGCTTTGCCAGTTTACGGTTTGGCTTATATCAAAGTTGAGAGCCGCGCGCATCGTGGATCCGAAAGCGATGATATAGGTCTGATCCGGATTGAGACCGGCACGGGCCTTGTCTATATCCTCTCTGATGGTCGCTTTGTAGCTCACGGAGAAGGGCGCGATATTGGCAGAGAAGCGAAGACGTTTGAACTTATCACTGTCGAACCTCTTGTCTATCTCGTACTTCATACCGAGACCGGCATCCATAGCAAGAGGGGAGAGGAGTGCCGTGATAAGGTCTTTGCTGTTCTCTTTTCTGTTTTTAAGCAGCTGGGTACGAAGCTCTCCTGAAAGTGTGTAGTACCAGTTGGAGGTTGCTTTGATACCGAAGTTGGAGTAGAGTCGCAGGAGGTCTTCGGAGATCTTATACTTGTTTACGGTATCGTTTGGAGCGTTGTAGATCCCGATTTTAGACTCCAATTCATTGGTCCACTTCACTTTGTTTTTGACATAGCTCAAGCTAAAGAAGTTTCGGGCAAAGATGTTCAGGTTGCTTGTTCCTCCCTTGTGCCAGTTCTTGGAGATATGGTTCTGGGAGAATTGGATGGTACTTTCAAAACCTTTGATCCAGTAGATAGGGTCTACTTTTGCCGTCTCGAAATTTTCTTCCTGTGCAGAGATCGCGGGTCCTTGCTTTACCTCAAAACGGTTGTCATACTTCACGGCATCCACTTTTTCGAGGGTGATGGCTTTCGGAAGCATTTCGGATGTCATGTTTACGAGAGCCACGTTGGATGCCATAAAGTCTCGAAGGAAAGATTTGCCATTCTGCCACGATGTTACAAACGAGCTTACCGGAGCGGCCGGCTCTATGGAGAGTGAGTCTGCAACAGCTACCAGAGAAAGTGCCGAAGGTGTATTGAGCAGCTTGTATCCCTGTTCCTTTTGTGTTTCTACGGTTTGAGAGAATGCTCTTTCGTCCCACATCTTATTGATGTCGAATACGATAGGGAGAAACAGCTGAGAGAATATCGTTGTGTCTTTATAGGTGTATCCCTCCGGAATCGGAACGATCTGCTTGGATAGAATCTCTGCAATGGAGGAGGAGCTATTCCGTAACGGTGGGGGAGGTGTCTCGCTATTTTGGGCTGTGATATTGAGTGCATGGAGAGATAGAACCAGCAACAATACAGCTGGAATTTTTCTAAATATCAGTCTCATAACTTACGATCTTTTGGGATGTGTGTTTCCGGATTTAGTTGTATTTAGTCTGTGCTTTTCGCCACAAAGTTACAATAAATATACAAAAGATCGTTGCTCTGCTCTGCTAACTTTGCTCTATCTCACTCAGTTCCATCCATCGTAATGTCTTTTCGTCTATCTCGTTGGATAATTCCGGAAGACGTATGGAGTGCTTCGTGAGAGTATCAATATCCAATGTTCCACTGCAAAGAGCTGTTTCTATCTCTTCTTTTTCGGATTCGAGAGCGGCAATCTCTGTTTCCAGTCTTTCCAGCTCTTTCTTTTCGTTATAGGAGAGCTTGCGCTTATCGTTCAGGCGAATGCGTGCGACTTTTTCTTCTTTCGGCTTGATGTTTTCTTTCTCGTGCTGTTTGTGGAGCTCCTGCCACTCTCGATACTGTGTGTAGTTGCCCGGAAAGTCTCGAATGTCTCCCTGACCGTTGAATACCATCAGGTGATCTACCACTTTGTCCATGAAATATCTGTCGTGAGAGACCACGATGACACAGCCTTTGAACTCACGGAGATACTCTTCGAGGATGTTGAGTGTCATGATGTCGAGATCGTTCGTAGGCTCATCCAGTATGAGGAAGTTGGGATTACGCATCAGCACGGTACAGAGATAGAGTCTTCTTTTTTCTCCTCCACTCAGCTTGTGTACATAGCTGTGCTGCGCTTCGGGAGAGAAGAGAAAGTGTTGTAGAAACTGAGAGGCGGTGAGATGCTTCCCGTTGCCCAACTCTATCACTTCGGCTATCTCCTGAATGACATCTATCACCTTCATCTCTTCGTTGAAAGAGAGTCCGGCTTGAGAGTAGTACCCGAATCTGACGGTCTCGCCTATCTCTAAACTACCGCTGTCCGGCAAGATCTCTCCCAAGAGAATTTTGAGAAATGTGGACTTTCCCGTTCCGTTGTTGCCGACAATGCCGAGCTTTTCATAGCGGGCAAAGATGTAGGAGAACCGGTCAAGTATGATGCGGTCTCCGAATCTTTTGCAGAGATTTTCTGCTTCAAAGATTTTACTGCCGATATAAGAGGCTTTCACGGAGAGCTTTACTTCTTCGTTTTGGAAGCGTTGCTTTGCCACTCTTTCCAGCTCGTAGAATGCTTCTTCGCGGTATCTTGCTTTGTGTCCTCTGGCTTGAGGCATTCGTCTCATCCACTCCAGCTCGGTGCGGTAGAGGTTGTTGGCTCGCTCTATCTCTGCACTTTTAGCTTCCATGCGCTCTTCTCTCTTTTCGAGATAATAGCTGTAATTGCCTTTGTATTGGTAGAGCTGCTTGTGGTCTATCTCTATGATTTCGGAGCAGACCCTGTCCAGAAAATATCTGTCGTGCGTTACCATGAGCAGGCTGATGCGTGTCCGTGAGAGGTGATTCTCCAACCATTCCGTCATTTCAAGGTCCAAATGGTTGGTCGGCTCGTCCAAAAAGAGCAGATCCGGCTCTGTGATAAGGACATTGGCAAGGGCTACACGCTTGAGCTGACCGCCGGAAAGTGTTCCGATCTTTTGGTCAAGATCGGTGATTTTAAGCTGCGAAAGTATCTGTTTGGCTTGCTGCTCGTACTCCCAAGCCCCTGCGGCATCCATCCGTGATAGCAGCTCCTCCATTCCGGGATGCCCTTTTGTCTGCATGCAATGCTCATATTCGCGGATGAGGTTCACCGTTTCGTTGCCGTGCATGAAGCATGCTTCCAATACGGTAA
Source organism: Porphyromonas sp. COT-108 OH1349 (assembly GCF_000768755.1). Classification (NCBI taxonomy): domain Bacteria; kingdom Pseudomonadati; phylum Bacteroidota; class Bacteroidia; order Bacteroidales; family Porphyromonadaceae; genus Porphyromonas; species Porphyromonas sp. COT-108 OH1349. The sequence continues at coordinate 148,978 of NZ_JRAH01000013.1, forward strand.
GGTCTGCCGGGTAGTGCGGATCTTGCTCCAAGTATCCTACACGAAGATCGTTCCGATAGGTAATATTCCCGCTATCGTAGCCCTCTTTACCTGCCAAAATATTCATCAGAGTGGTCTTCCCTGTTCCGTTTTTTGCAATCAGCCCTATGCGTTGCCCTTCGGCAATGCCAAAAGAGATGTTCTGAAAGAGCAACAGACTGCCGAAAGACTTGGTGAGATCTTCTACTTGTAGGTACGGATTTGCCATTTTGAGTATCGTATTTATTGGATCTTTAGAGGGTAAAAAGAGTTGAAAGCGTATCAGTGAGGCTTGTTTGCCGAGTCTATCTTAAGGAGAAGAAAGATGAGCAAAGAGAAGCTGAGCATGGAGGAGCCTCCATAACTGAAGAACGGAAGGGGAATGCCTATGACGGGAGTGATGCCGAGAACCATGCCGATATTGATAACAATATGTATGATAAAGAATGATGCCACAGAATAGCCGTAGACCCTGCCATATATAGTGGATTGACGATCTGCCACTATCAGCAACCGCCAAACCAAAAACAGGAAGAGGAGAAGTACGGCAGATGCTCCCACAAATCCTTGTTCCTCTCCGATGGTAGAGAAGATAAAGTCTGTCTCCTGCTCCGGTACGTATTTCAGCTTGGTTTGTGTTCCGTTGTGAAATCCTTTGCCCAAGAGTCCTCCGGAGCCGATAGCAATCTTGGACTGATTGACATTATATCCAATCCCTTTCGGATCGTCTTCCATCCCTAACGAACTGCGAATACGGATCTGCTGGTGAGGTTGGAGGATATTGTAAAAGAAGTAATCGACACTCGAATATATGGCAACGGAAGAGAGCATGAAGCCGACAATGAGCAGGCTTGGAAGATGTCTGCGAAAGAGATAGTTCAGGCCTCCGATGATGGCGAATATGATACCGGAAGAGATCGGAACCCATGCCCAGTTTACAGGCATAAAGAGAGAGGCGATGCCGAAACCGATAGCCGAAACAACCGGAATGCCAAGGCACAGTATCCATAGTCTTCTTACTCGTACATAGCGAAGAGCCAGGATGGCAGATACAATATATAAGAGTGAAAAGCAGAAGAGAAGACCAAGATTGGTGCCACCTATATTTTCTCCCGAAAAGCGGATAGACAATATCACGAAAGAGGCAACGAACGTGATGAGAAGAAGGTAAAGAGCACTTAACCCTTCACGATAAAAGACAAGAATGAGTCCGAAGAAAGCCACGGCAGAGCCGGTTTCATTCTGTCCGATGATTAAAAGAATCGGGGCAAAAACAATGAGGACTGCCACAAAAAACTCTTTTCTGCTGCGGAGATCGAATTCGTATCTTGCCATCCATGCTGCCAATGCCATCGCTGTAACCATCTTGCTAAACTCCGCAGGCTGTATCCGAAACGAACCGATGGCAATCCATGAACGAGAACCCTTAATTTCCGGAGCTATAAATATGGTGAGCAGCAGCACAAAAAGCATCAGGACATAGAGATAGAAAGAAGAGGACTTGATCAGATTCAGGTCTATAAACATCAATGCTCCGCCTATGAGCAGTGTTGCTCCTATCCAAATCAGCTGCGCTCCTGCTCTACCGCTGAAGTCCAACAGTGGAGCATTGTCCATCTCATAGGTAGCAGAGGCTATGGTAAACCATCCCACAGCCACAAGCAGTATATATACAAGCAGTGTGATGTAGTCCAGCCGCTTAAAGGGATTTATTTTGTCCTCCATATTCCGGGTGTATTTGGATGAGCTGTGTAGAGAGCATCTTTTGTTCGTATGCTTTACCGTCAGGGCTTAGCTCTTCATCGGGTTTAAGATACTTCTCCATCATAAGTCGGGCTATCGGTACGGCAAAAGATGCTCCAAAGCCGGCATTTTCGACATAGACGCAGATCGCAATCTTGGGAGCGTTTCTCGGGGCATATCCCATAAATATGGAGTGGTCTTCTCCATGGGCATTCTCTGCTGTCCCGGTCTTGCCACATACTTCGATGCCCGGTATTGCTGCTTTTCTGCACGTACCTCCGGTTACTGCTGCCGCCATCCCCTGATCAAGATATTGGAAGATGCCCACCGGCATCTTGGTACTTCTTCTTTCTACATGAAGCGTATCGGCAGGTAATCCTTCTATTCTCTCGACAATATGAGGAGTATAGAAATGTCCTTTGTTGGCAATGATTGTGGCTAAATTGGCTATTTGTAGTGGAGTGGTAAGTATCTCACCCTGTCCGATGGAGATAGAGATAATGGAGGATGAGTTCCACTGTTTCTTGAAAATATTATCGTAGACCTGACTATTGGGTATATATCCTCTTTTCTCTCCGGGCAGATCCACTTTTAGAGGATAACCGAATCCCATTGCAACCATGTGATCTTTCCAAATGTCGAAGCTGTTTTGAATGGATCCATACTTGGATTTGTTTTCCAACATCGCTCGCAGCCCCCAACAGAAAAAGGCATTACATGAAGTCGCGATAGCCGGAACTATACTCAAGGGAGAGCCATGAGGGTGGCACTTAGGGCGTCCGCCGAGCAAAGGATAACCGCCATGACAACTGTAAACGGTGTTAGGCGTGATGACATTCTCAGCCAAAAAGACTGCTCCCTGTGCCAGTTTGAAGGTAGATCCGGGAGGATAAGTTCCCATAATCGCTCTATTAAAGAGCGGCTTATGAGTATCTTTGGCTAACAGATTGTGATTCTTACCTCTCTCTTTGCCTACAAGCATACCGGGGTTGAAGGATGGAGCCGAAACCATACAGCGTACAAGCCCTGTCTCAGGCTCGATCATTACTATTGCTCCTCGCTTTCCCCACATCAGTTTCTCGCCGTATGCTTGGAGTTCTATATCGAGTCCGAGATGCAGGTCATGCCCTGAGACCACCTCTTTATCCAACTCCCCGTTTTTATATTTCCCTTGTATGCGACCTTTGGAGTCTCTAAGAAGAATTTCTACCCCTTTTACACCTCTCAGTATTTTCTCATAGCTCGCTTCCAATCCGGTACGACCGGAGTAATCTCCCGGAATATAGTAGGGATCTCGCTCTATATCTTCGGGTTGAACTTCGCCTATGGAACCAAGAATGAGAGCGGCAACAGGCTGATTGTAATCTCGAACGGTACGACTCTCTATACTGAATCCGGGAAAACGATACAGCTTTTCTTGTAGCAGCGCAACCTCTTGATCCGAGATTTGTGAGATAAGAAGCTGAGGAAGAAAAGGGGTATAACCTCTGTTTTTTTTCTTATCTCGGATCTCCACAAAACGTTGAGCAATATACTCCGGCTCGACATTCAGTATCCGTGCAAGCTCCAACGTATCGAAAGGAGTAACCTCTTTGGTTACAACCATGATATTCGATGAGGACTTATTATACACCACAAGCTTTCCTTTGGCATCGTATATCATTCCACGCGACGGGTGGATTATCTTTTCGTAGAAAGCATTACCGTCTGCTTTTATCTTGTACTCATCGGAGAGAAGCTGCAGATAAAACAGACGATATATAAAGAACAGAGTGACCAGAGTAAACCCCAGTCCTATGTACACCTTACGGATGGCAAATCTGGGATTTGACTTTCTCATTTCAGCTTGTTAGCTCTGGTATTGAAGTAGTGGAAGATAAGAGTAACGAGAATACTCAGAAGTGATGTCCCTATAATATAGGGCGGCAGATGGGAAAACATGTAGACGGAGAATGCTTCCGTAAAAAGGGTGAGAGACACAAGCAGAGTAACGAAGAACAGAAGGTATAGAAGATACCCCGTGAGCTTTAAGCTTTTCGTATCAGGCCTTCCTGTCCCTTCTTCCAACTCCTCTTCATCCATAAAGATAAGTAAGAAAGGTCTGCGCAGAAATGCCACAATGGTTGCGGCAAACATGTTTATCCCCATGGTATTCATGAATACATCCAACAGCAGTCCGGCAAGAGAAGCTGAAAGGATAATGCTCCAGCGCGGTAGTTTTACACTGGCAGAGAATATGGGATAGAGGTAGACCAAGGGAAGAGCATACTGATACACTCTGATATGATTGAAGAACAGAGCTTGAAGCAGCACAAACAGCAGCAGCAGAAGAAACAGAAGTGAGATTTTTCGCCACATTTCACCAAAAGCTTTATCCTATTTGATAGAAACCTTATCCAGGCTATCTCTCTCAAACTTGTGTATATTCTCCACCATATATACGTATCGGAGTCTCTCGAAATCGGTAGCCAACCTTACCCGAAGAGATAGGAAGTTATCGTCTGTGGACTTGGTCTCTCCTTCCACGATACCAACAAAGAGACCTTTCGGAAAGATTGTGGAGAAACCACTTGTCAGCACCGTATCTCCGGGTGTATAGGAAAGATGTTTGGGCAATCTGGTAAGTACGGAGTGTGTTAAATCTTCTCCATCCCATTGAAGACTACCCAAATACTCCTGATTGGAAAGTTTACAACTCAGAGAGAAAGAGTTATTGATCAAAGGAAGTACTTTGGAAAAATGTGTCCCCACAGCCACGACAGACCCCACGACTCCCTTGGTTGAAAGAACGCCCATATCGAGTTTGACCCCATCCCGACTACCTTTATTTATTGTAAGATAGATTGTCTTGGTGAGGTTTGTACGCCCCACCACTTCGGCAACAGAGTACTCAAAATCGGATGCCGGATTCTCTTCCGTTGCAAAGACCGTATTATACGAAAGGCTGTCTACCTTATATCGCTCTATGGTTGCATTCAGTTTCAGCAGCTCTTTCTCCAGTTCAGCATTGGAACGCATCAGCTCCAAGTTTGCATCATGCAACCCTCTATACTTGTCGAACTCCCCTTTATAAGACATAACATGCCCTACCAGTCGGTTAGATGTGCCAAAGAGAACACTTCCGTGGTAGTTGTTTCTGTTATACATCAACGTTACTGCTATGATCTCAAGAAGAACAAACAGCAAGACATGTATATTTCTCCTTAGGAGTTCAAAGAGTTTATGCACTTCGGAGCAGAGGCTTTATTCCGCTTACTTTATAAGCAGTCTGTATTTGCTTGTGTTCTTAAGAGCTTCGTATGTCCCCATGGAAACCATGTGAAGAGGATCTTCCGCCACATGGAAAGGTATCTTGAACTTGTTGGAAAAACGTCTGTCCAACCCCTTGATAAGAGCACCACCGCCTGCAAGATAAACTCCGTTGCGAACAATATCTGCGTACAACTCAGGAGCAGTGTTGTCAAGGGCATTCTCTATGGCGGTTTCTATTTTCAGTATGGACTTTTCCCAACATTCGGCAATATCCTTGTGGCTCACCTTTATGATCTTCGGAAGTATGCCTACCTGGTCTTGTCCGCACACCTCAAACTCTTCGGGTGGATTTTCAAGGTTGATCAAAGCAGAGCCGACACTCTTCTTGATCTGTTCTGCCGTACGTTCACCTATCCTCATATTGTGTTCCGTCTTCATGAAGTTCACTATATCGTTTGTGAGCTCATCTCCGGCAACCTTTATGGACTTATTGGAAACGATACCACCGAGAGATATTACGGCAATTTCGGTAGTACCACCACCTATATCCACCACCATGTTGCCCATCGGATCCAGTACGTTCAGTCCTATTCCTATTGCTGCTGCCATCGGTTCGTGTATCAGATACACCTCATTGGCTCCGGCTTTCTCTGCAGCCTCTTTCACCGCTCTGACCTCCACGTCTGTACTACCGGAAGGGATACAGATGACGATCTTCAAAGATCTTGGAAGGAATCCTCTTCCCGGAATAGCCTTTCTGATCAGTTCGCGTATCATCACCTGACACGCTTCCAAGTCTGCCACCACACCGTCTCTCAAGGGACGAATGGAACGCAGATCGTTATTCTCCTTTTCAAAGTTGCTGTAAGCCATATCTCCCACAGCTTCCACTTTGTCTGTCTTCTTATTGATCGTGACATAGGAGGGCTGATCCACCACCACCTTTCCATCATGAATGATGACGGTGTTAGCAGTCCCCAAGTCCATAGCCAACTCATGTTTGAATGAAAAAAAGCCCATATCTTTTCTCTGTGTCTGTATATTCTTGTTATTCTTTTCCTCTTAGTGCTTGAAATGCCTTGTTCCGGTAAAGCACATGGCTATACCGAAGTTGTTGCAGGCAGCCACCGACTCTTCGTCTCTGACAGAGCCTCCGGGTTGTATGATTGCTGTTATGCCGGCTTTGTGGGCCTCTTCCACGCAGTCGCTAAACGGAAAGAACGCATCCGAAGCCAGTACAGCCCCTTGCAAAGAGAAGCCGAAGCGTTCTGCTTTCTCTATCGCCTGTTTCAAGGCATCTATTCTCGAAGTTTGTCCGACACCTGCGGCATACAGCTGTCCGTCTTTAGCCAAAACTATTGCATTGCTCTTACAGTGCTTCACAATCTTGTTGGCAAAGAGCATATCCCTTATTTCCGCTTCCGTCGGTTGCTTCTCTGTTACGGTCCTGCAATCTTCTTCGCTTTGAGAAGAGCAGTTTCTCTCTTGTACGAGAGTACCATTGAGGCAGGTGCGAAGCAGATGGTCTTGAAGCGTAGAGTGTTCTTTGCGCTCCAAAATGATTCTGTTCTTTTTCTCCCTAAGAGTGTTCAGAGCCTCTTCGGAGTATTTCGGGGCAACGATCACCTCGAAAAAGAGTTTGCCTATCTCCTCTGCCGCGGAGAGACCTACCTCTCTGTTGGTTACGAGTATGCCTCCGAATGCAGAGAGCGGATCGCAAGAGAGTGCTCTCATATAGGCATCTCTGACATTTTCGCCTGTTGCCAATCCGCAGGGGTTATTGTGTTTCAGTATGGCAAAAGCCGGTTTTGCATCAAACTCTTCTATGATCCCGACAGCAGCATCTATATCGAGAAGATTGTTGTAGGACAGTTCTTTTCCGTTGTGTTTGGTGAAAAACGCATCAATGTCTCCTCTAAAGCTCGCCTTTTGATGAGGGTTCTCTCCGTATCTCAAAGGCATGGACTCCTCAACGCTTTCCCCTGCGAGGTAAGACGCAATGGCTCCATCATACATGGCAGAGAGCTTGAATCCTTCTGTTGCCAGGGCACGTCTCTCCTCTTCCGAGGTTATGCCGCCACGTTCAAGGATGCCTTCTATCGTCTTGTAGTGTGCTATCGAAGGGCAGAGTACGACATCCGCATAGTTTTTTGCAGCAGCCCGTATCAAAGAGATACCGCCTATGTCTATCTTCTCTATGATGGCTTGATGCTCCGCACCGCTCTTTACCGTATCGACAAACGGATAGAGATCCACGATCACCAGATCTATGTGCGGGATCTGGTACATTGCACACTGCTTGTCATCATCGGCATTGGAACGCCTTGCCAGTATCCCACCCATAATGCTTGGGTGAAGAGTCTTCACTCGTCCGCCAAAGATCGAGGGATAGTTGGTCAACTCTTCCACCGGAGTGCAGGAATAGCCCAAACGTTTGATATACTCCTCCGTTCCTCCTGTGGAGACGATCTCTATATCGAGAGCGTTCAGCTTGGAGAGAATGACATCCAAGTGATCCTTGTGATACACCGATATCAGTGCCTTCTTGATTTTTCTTGCGTTCTTTACTTCCATCTGTTCTGTATACGGCATCGGGATAAACTTTTCTTTTATCTGAACTACAAATATAGCTATTTATCAGCAGAGTTCAACACCGAATAAACACTAAATACCATTCAAAAGCGAGGGGTGAAAACGCTTATTATCCTAAGAGATCTTAACGATGCCCAATAATGGCTTGAGAAGATCTGTTTTTTGATGAAAAGAGATCCCTGTAATCGTATCACGATACCCCTAAAGCAGGTCAAAATCTTTACTCTGAATGGTATAAAGTGCAGTAGTCGGAAAAATATTTTTACCTTTGTCTTGTACAAAATATCGTAAATAACGAGAGACAACCATCCCAATACGAGTAAAATATGAAGACATACGATGACGACGAAATGGTCAATTACATCTTGACTCATGCCACTTCCGAGGAGTTGCGACAGTTGGATGATGACAAGATCATCTATCTTACCGATTTGGTGGATGAGTTTTTGGAGTCTCGCGGTTACTTTGACGAAGAGGATCCGGATCTTGAAGCGCTGGAGGATATTCTCTCTTTGAAGAATACGGAGTTGTACGATTTTGTTGTTAAAAACATAAAGAGGGACGACTTTGAAGACTTCTCCCTCTCTCCCGAATCATTTAAAGAGTTTTTGGCTTTGGACGATGATTATCGGGATACACTCGAAGACGAGGAGTAACAGATAGAAGAAAAATAGCCCCGAAGAGCCATCTCTTCGGTATTTGATAATCCTAAAAGCGAATATAAAGCATGAAAAATCTGAAATCTATTGTAGGCGTATCCTGCCTTGCTACGGCTCTGATGTTTAGCGGTTGTGGCGCAAATAATATGGTGAAAGGTACAAGTATTGGCTCCGGAGCCGGTGCAGCTGTTGGTGCGGGCATTGGTAAAGTTGCCGGGAACACGGGTGTAGGTGCCATCATCGGCGCTGTCGTCGGCGGTGTTGCGGGTGGACTTATCGGCAAGCAGATGGATAAGCAAAAGAAAGAGCTGGAACAGGTGATACCTGAAGCAAAGGTAGAGACCGTGAACAACGGGGAAGCGATCCGCGTTACATTCGATAGCGGCATTCTGTTTCCTACCAACTCCAGCACTCTTAACGCTGCATCCAAGACTGCCCTTACCCGTTTTGCTGCCAACATGAAAGAGCACCCCGATACCGATATACGTATTGTGGGACATACCGATAATACAGGTAGAGCGGAGTATAATCAGAAACTTTCCGAAAAGCGTGCACTAAGTGTGTTCAACTTTTTGGTGTCTCAAGGTATCGCTTCCGGTCGTATCAACTCTTACGGAGTAGGACTGACTCAACCGATTGCCGATAACAGCACAGTGGAAGGTCGCGCTCAAAACCGTCGTGTAGAGGTGTTTATCCTCCCTAATGCAAAGATGATCGAAGAAGCGAAGAGTGGAAAACTATAATCTCCCGTTCCGACCATTAGAATAGATAAAAGGCTGTGATGAAAGGGCAAACCTTCATTACAGCCTTTTTTGTCGTGTTTATCAGACTTCAAAGAAATTTGTGAGTCTATGAATAATATCACTCAAATTCATAGCTTTGGGTGAAATCTAATCTCTCATTACTATAACATATAAGTGCTCAATAAGTTTTTTCATACTTATTTCCTTCTCCGATTTATTATATCCCCAAGTAAAAAAAGTAACCTTTACCGACTTCTTATCTTCGGCCCACTTAACACTTCCTGGCTCAATGACAATCCAATGAAACCTGGATAAGGATAACAGATTAGAACTACCAGTGATCATTTTAGCATCTATGAGAAAGAAAGATCTCTTTCTTTTTCGGAATGCCTCTAAAATTGCTCTTTTATGAGTCTTTGCTGATTCTATCCGTCCAACGCTCAGTCTTTGCCGTATGTGTTCACCCGGGTATATTCGCTTTAACCAGTATACTATGTCCCTGGGAGGAGTATAGCAAGCCCTCCAGTCGGAAGTCTCGTGCAATTCCTTGAGCAACTTATTTCTCATTTCTCGCATCGAAGCTAAAAGCATCCAGTCAATTGCAGGTAATGTTTCCCTTTTACTTCTTTTTAATTTTGCACTTGGACGCAGGTACAATCCTTTCACAGGACATTCTCCTGCTTCATAAAGAGAAATGATAGCAGTGAGATAAGTTATGGGATCTGACTTAAAAAGGTCATAAGCGATGGCGGCGGGTCCGCAAAGTGCAGTTTTTCCCTGATAAGGGTAGAATCTTTGAAGAATTTTTGTTGAGGAGTCCCACGTTGATAATATCTTATATTCATCCTGAGATATCTCACTGCGAAAAAACCTTGCTTTTAGTTCCAAGTAGATTTGCTTTCTGCTGTAGTGCCTCCATACGCGACTGGACATTTCAGGTTTATTTGCAAAATGTTCAAGGATCTTTTTTATTCTCTTTTCGGAGCTCTCGCTTGACTCTGAAAAAGGAGTCTCCAATGTAAATGAAAGTTCATATTTTGCCCCATCTCCACTCAGTGTACATGTCGATTCTCCTGAATTGGCGTATGGAGTTATCTTGACCTTATTAATGTAATCGTGTCCATCATACCATGTTCCTTTGTCCAGATCCCAAACTTCTATTTGAATGTAGCTCTCAAAATCGAATTTGTCGTTTAGCCAGATAGTCTCCCCCTTTTTAATATTTTTTGCAACACGAATTCTAAAAGGATCTCTGCCGTCAATAACAATTTTCAATGATGGTTCGTCTCCATCTTTTCCATAGTCTTCTGGTATAATGCATTTTAAATAATTTAACTTTATTGTGCTCATAATAAAAAGTTTGTGGTTAAATATAATTATACTCTTGGTTTATATTGATGTTTTACATAATTGTTTAGCCATCTGTGTTTAGTTGAACTATCTTATTTTCTTTATAGTTAAGTGTCTGTAAATAATGTCTTCCTACGAAATAAGTTTTGCGTGGTGTTAAAAACTTAATTTTTTACTTGTTTTTCAAAAGTAGTGGTTTTTTCTGTATAAAACAAGTGATAGATTTAGAGGATAAGAAAATACTTCATTTCTTTCTCTAATAGTGATAATATGCTTTTGAAATGTAAGATAAATAAGTCGGTACTTTTTATATAAAAATGGAGAGCAGTTTTGAGGGCTTCTCAGGTGGAATTTTGAGGTGAATTTTCCATTTTTGAGGAAGTCGTTTTGAGGTAACTCTTTTGTCTGCAAATTGATATGACGAAATCGCGAATTTGGGAAAATTTTTTTCTCAGTCCGTTTGATGGGGCTTTTTCGCGTTAATAGGTGTGAATTTTAATGCCTATATTTGTGAATGTTTCCTAATAAAGAAATTTGCCTTTTCGTGGTCATTTTAGGCCAAAAATACTTAATGGCTTGATATTTAGTGCTTTGTCTGTTTTGGCTGAATACTTTAATTGAATCCGGTAAACGTATTAAATGAAATCGGTAAACGTGTTCATTGAAAAATTAAACACGTTAAGCCGAAAGAATATGCTCGTTTACCGTTTTGGGTAAACAGGTATCGGAATTTGTGTTAATAAAACGGGGTGATTTAACAAATTCGGCACCCCTCCGGAAACACCACCTCCGATCAAAATAGAGAGACCGAAAAAAGTAGGCATTTTTCGGTATGGAATATATAAAAACGCGCTTCGGGAAGCTCGCTTTTTTGTGGTTGATTTCAGATAAAAACGGGCTATCCGAAAGTGTGATCGGATAGCCCGTTATAGGATGTTGCCTTTCGGTATTTGGAATGTCTGTTTTGCTTCGATTGTGTGAAGCATCGCACCGTATATGGGGAGCCTTTTCTCCCGAAACGGCAAGAGTGCGTTGTTTAGGAGAGGAGCTTCTTTACCACTTCGGAGAGAACCTTTCCATCCACTTGTCCGGCGAGTCGTTTGGATGCTTCACCCATGACACGTCCCATGCCTTTCATGTCTGCCACTCCGAGTTCGGCTATGAGGGCTTTCACGTGTGCTTCTATCTCCTCTATGGAGAGCTGCTTGGGGAGAAACTCTTGCAGTACAGCAAGCTGTGCTTCTTCCTCTTGTGCGAGATCTTCTCTGCCTTGTGTACGGTAGATCTCTGCACTTTCGGTGCGTTGTTTGGCAAGCTTTGCCACGATTTTGGTGGCGGCTTCGTCTGTCAGTTCACCGTCCGAACCTTTGGCGGTTTTTGCTTCCAAAAACTCTTTCTTGACGGCTCTGAGTGCTTCGAGACGCACTTTATCTTTAGCAAGCATGGCGGATTTGATGCCATCGCTTATGGTGTCGAATAGGCTCATATATCTCTTATATATATTATATGTATGTGTTAATTGTTTCGTTGTGTCGGGGTCGGGGTTTACTTCTTTCCGAATGTGATGACGTCCGAATCCCACTCACGATCGTTATCGTGCTCTTTGTTCTCTTCCGTTTGTCCTTTGTCCGAAGTGCCGGATGCGGATGATGCAGAGCCGGAAGCTGCTGTCTCTCCCTCCTTTATGCCTCCATCGGATGACTGACCTGCCGTTGCTCCCTCTTTCGGAGTGCGAAAACGCTCGATCATAGAGTCTACACGGCGCAGAGTCGGAGTGTCTTGGATAAAGGAGATGAAGATATCGTTGTCCAGCTCTTCCTCTTCAAAGATGACAGACTTCGGCTTGCTCGCCAGAACAATGCTGTCTCCCATCGCCTGCTTGTAGTACTCGCGGATGCGGTTGAGGTCTTTTTCGTTCGTGATGTTCGGCTTCGCATCTTTGAGGCTAAAGCCTGAGGCAAGGATGATAACCTTGACCTTGTCTCCGAGAGACTCGTCCAAGCCGTAGCCCCATATCCATCCGTAGCGTCCTTTGAGCCTTCCCGTAAACTCTCCTATCTGCTCTTGGATGGCATCCATCTGCGGTGCGCTCTCTTTGGAGAAAGAGACATGCAGAAGGATTCGACCTGCTTCGGCAACATTCGCAGAGTTGAGAAGGGGAGAGTTCAAAGCGGCATCTATCGCCTCTATCACCGCATTTTTGCCGGAACCATACCCATGACTCACGATAGCAACGCCGCCATTGCTGAGCGTTGTATGAATATCCGCAAAGTCGAGATTGACGATGTCGTCGCGAGTGATGACGTCCGAAATTGAGCGTGTGGCTATTGTGAGCGTATCATCAGCCTTATCCAAGGCGTTCATGATGTTGAGATCGGAGTAGACGAAACGGAGTAGCTCGTTGTTGATGACCAGCATCGCGTCTATGTTTTTACTCATCTCGTCAAGTCCGTCCAACGCTTTCAGGATTTTCTCTTGTCCCTCAAAAAGGAACGGAATGGTAACGATCCCCACGGTGAGGATACCCATCTCTTTGGCGATGCGAGCCACGACGGGAGCAGCTCCTGTACCTGTTCCGCCACCCATCCCGGCAGTAATAAATGCCATGCGAGTGCCGTCATTGAGAGCTCTGCGAATCTCTTCTTCGCTCTCTTCTGCGGCTTCTTTTGCCACTTCAGGCTTATCTCCGGCTCCAAGTCCGCGCGTCCGATTTTCTCCTATACAGAGTTTGTGTGGGATGCTACAGCGTTGGAGGTGTTGCCGGTCTGTATTACATAGAAGATAGGTGATGTGCTCTATGCCCTCTTTATACATATGATTGACGGCATTTCCACCGCCTCCTCCCACACCTATCACCTTTATGATGGGGGAGGTATTGGAAATGGTGTCTCCGTTTATATCGAGTAGATTATCTGTAGTTGTCATAAGCTATAATCTTCTAATACATTAATTTTCGGTTTCGTCCGGAGGTGTTATGATGTCCATAAAGCTCTTTGCCCAACCCATAAAGCCTCCTTTCTTCTTCTGCTTCTGTGCGGAGGAGGTGGTGTCTCTTGTCGGTTCCGGCTCCGGTTCTATCTCTTCTATCGGTTCGTCGAACTCTATCTTCTGAGCTTGCGGTGTCGTCTCTGTGGCGTAGCTCTCTTCCGGCTCTTCTTTTTCCTGTGCTCCCTGCGGCTCTACCGCTACCTCTTTTATCTCTGTCGGCTTTGCCACGGGGCGTGGCTCTATACACTCTTCGTACGCTTTACTGATAAGAGCATAGAGCAGATGCAGATGAGGCTTTGCGATATAGGCTCTGTTGGCAGGGCTTACCTGGAGATGTTGGCTCAAGGTAGAGGCTTCGTGTACGTTTGCACCCAGTGCATCGGATAGCATCTTAGTGAGTCCGGTAAGCTGGGAAGCTCCTCCCGTGATGATTATATCGCCTCCTATCTCACCTTTATTGATCATCTCCCAAAGGTGATACCGGATGTTGTCCACGATCTCCTGTGTACGCGCTTCGATGTATTTGTCTATCTCATACTTGCTGATCTGCTTGGTGGAGAGCTTGTCTCGTGTATTGACCTCTACAAAAGTCTTATCTCCATAAACCGGTTGGCACGTTCCCACGGAGCATTTGACCCTCTCTGCCTCTGACGGAGTGATGTGTAGCGAAGTGATGTCTTGTGTTATGTTTTGACCTCCAAGCGGTATCACTCTGACGCCTTGCAGCAATCCGTTCTTGTAAACACAGATTGTGGTGCTGCCTCCACCGAGATCGATGAGCACGCACCCCAGCTTCTTATTGTCGTTTGTCAGGAAGATGTCGGAGAGTATAAGCGGTGAGATTTCGATGTTACAGATCTCATAAGGGAGTTTATTGGTGAGCACCGATATGAGGTTGTGCTTCTTTTGCGGCTTGGCAAGCAGAAGACGGAAGCGGGCATCCAGCTTCATCGCCTGCACTCCTACCGGATCGGAAGTGTATTGGCTGTTGACATAATACTCCGGAGACTCTATCATGAGAAGCTCGTAACCGGTAAGCTCGAAAGAGGAGGCTTGTTGGCGAAGCTGTTCGACATCTTCATCCGTGATTTCGTGAGGCGAATCGAACGTGATCGATTCTAAATGTTGTGCCGTCCTAAGGCTTTGTCCTCCTATCCCGGCGTACACTCGCGAGACCTTTTTTCCTGTAAGGCGTTCGAGCGTATTGAGAAGAGACTGGACTTTCAATGCTGTGGTTTCGAGGTTGAATATTGTTCCGCGAAGAATGCAGCCATCGGTGGGTTCTTCTGCATTGGCTAAGATATTTATGGTGTATGCTCCTCCTTCAAAACGCTTGGTTGCGATAGCCCCTTTTATAGAGGAGGAGCCGAAGTCTATTACCGCTACGGTTATGTTTTTATTCTCCATGAGAGGTCTGTTTTGATGTGATACAAAAATACATTTTTTTCGCTTAAATGGAAAGAAAAACAGCCTCTCCCGACCCTTTTTTTACATACACACATAACTCCCTAAGAATAAACAGGAAATAGATTGTTATATCAGAAAAAATCTATACCTTTGCAGCCGTGCTGAGTGGCACGGATAATCAACATAATGTCCAACTCACTAAAGCTTAATTTTAATTTTTAGTTAATGAACAAATCTTACAAAGACGTGAAGCCCTTAGAGGACTTCAACTGGGAACAATTCGAGGAAGGCTCAATTATTTCCGAACAACCAAAAGAAGAAGTTGAAAAAGCTTACGACAACACCCTTAGCGCCGTTAAAGAGCAAGAGATTGTTGTAGGTCGTGTAAGCTCTATCAACAAAAGAGAAGTAGTCGTGAATATCGGCTACAAGAGCGAAGGCGTGGTGCCTTATGCAGAGTTCCGTTACAATCCGGACCTAAAAGAGGGCGACGAAGTAGAAGTCCTTATCGAAAGCCAAGAAGACAAGAAGGGTCAGCTTGTACTTTCACACAAGAAAGCTTGCGCAGTACGTTCTTGGGAGCGTGTGAACAAAGCTTTGGAGAACGACGAAATTGTGAAGGGTTATGTAATGTCTCGTACTCGTGGTGGTATGATCGTAGAAATCTTCGGTATCGAATCTTTCTTGCCGGGATCTCAAATAGACGTGAAGCCGATCCGCGATTTCGATGTTTACGTAGGCAAAACAATGGAGTTCAAGATCGTGAAGATCAATCAAGAGTTCAAGAACGTTGTGGTTTCTCACAAGGCTCTTATCGAAGCAGAACTCGAACAACAGAAGAAAGCAATCATATCTACGCTTGAAAAAGGTCAGATTCTTGAAGGTGTGGTTAAGAATATCACCACATACGGTGCATTTATCGACCTTGGCGGTGTAGATGGTTTAGTACATATCACAGACCTTTCTTGGGGTCGTGTAAACCATCCTGAAGAAGTGGTACAGCTTGATCAAAAGATCAACGTGGTTATCCTTGACTTCGATGATGAAAAGAAACGTATCGCTCTTGGTCTTAAACAACTCACTCCACATCCATGGGATAACCTTGATGCAAACTTGCAAGTGGGCGACAAGGTTAAGGGTAAAGTGGTTGTGATGGCAGATTACGGTGCATTTGTAGAAATAGCTCCGGGCGTGGAAGGTCTTGTTCACGTATCTGAAATGTCTTGGACACAACACTTGCGCAGCGCACAAGAGTTCTTGAAAGTAGGCGATGAGATCGAAGCCGTAGTGCTTACTCTCGACCGTGAAGAACGTAAGATGTCTCTTGGTATCAAGCAACTTAAGCCGGATCCATGGGCTGACATCGAAGAGAAATTCCCTGTAGGCTCACAACATACAGCTAAGGTTCGCAACTTTACCAACTTCGGCGTATTTGTTGAGTTTGAAAACGGTGTAGATGGTCTTATCCACATCTCCGATCTATCTTGGACAAAGAAGATCAAACACCCAAGCGAATTTACTCAGATCGGTGCTCCTATAGAAGTGAAAGTACTTGAAATCGACAAGGAAAACCGCCGTCTCAGCCTTGGTCACAAGCAATTGGAAGAGAACCCATGGGATGTATTCGATACAGTATTCACTGTCGGTTCTATCCACGAAGGCGTAATCACAGAAATGATAGAGAAGGGTGCAGTAGTAGCTCTACAATATGGTGTAGAAGGTTTTGCTACTCCAAAGCATCTTGTAAAAGAAGATGGTACACAAGCTCAAGTGGACGAGAAACTTCCATTCAAGGTTATCGAGTTCAACAAGGACGCTCGTCGCATCTTCCTTTCTCACAGCCGTATCTTTGAAGATGAGCAAAAGAAGGCTCGTCAAGAAGCATCTAAGGAACGCCGTGAAGCTAAGAAGGCAGAACAAGCACCTGCATTCACAGCTACAGCTACCACAGTAGAAAAATCTACTCTTGGTGATCTTGAAGAGCTCGCAGCTCTTCGCGAAAAGATGTTAGGCGGTAACGAAGAATAATCTTAGATTATACATCATACTAAAAGCCCGGTGAAAGCAATTTCATCGGGCTTTTGTTTTACCTTCTATATCCCTGCATCTTTTGCAGAGGAATCTCCTTCCCTCTTTCCCGTTTCAGGATCAAGAGTTTTGATAAAGCCATTTGAAAATCGGGTTATTCACTTTAATTTCTTTTTCTAAACCTGTTCGGAAGAGGAAATCAAGGCTTGAAAACTGCATGGCAAGGCTTGACTTCCACTTTTCAAGTCTTGGTTGCCACTAATCGAGCCTTGAATCTTAAATCTTTACGGGTTTACTTCCACTTTTGAACGGGTTAAACTCTTTTTGTGAACAGGTTAAAGGCAAAAAAAGAACGACCAAGAGGGAGGCTTTGCCGTGTGCAGAGGGCAGAACAGCCCCATTGAAATATTTCCGTACCTTTACACGGAAAACAGACTATCACTTATCCATGACAAAAACAACGGCATACGCTCCTCAGTGCGTCTCGTTAGGTCCGGGAGATCCTAACCTTCTTACGCTTGGTGCACTAAGGATACTTCAAGAGGCAGATGTTATCTTCTGTCCGGCTACCATTAGAGAGAGTTCCGTCACATCACGTGCAAGAGACATCATACTCGCTGTCGGCATAGAGGAGAGCAAGCTGAGACTGTTTCATGTACCCATGAGCAAAGACCGCTCGAAGGCTATGGTTGCTTACGCAGAGGTTGCCGGGGAGATATTCCAAGCCGTTCAGAAAGGTCTCCGAACCGCATTCGTGGCGGAGGGGGACTCCTGTTTCTACTCCTCCGTACACTATATATCCGATATTCTATTGGAGCATCACGGCTTGTCCGCAACGCATACCGCCGGTGTCCCTGCCTTTATTGCTTGCGGCTCTTTGGCAGGTATTCATATCGTGAAGCAGGATGAACCACTCTCCGTTTATCCTTCCAATGTTACACCGGAACAGATAGAGAAAGATCTCTCGGAGCATAAAACCGTGGTGCTGATGAAGGTCTCCCAGCAGCAACAGACGCTTCAGACTCTGCTGCAAAACCGTCCCGATCTCTCGTGGCACTACTTTGAGAATGTCGGGGTATCGGGCAAAGAGTACTACACGACAGATAAGAGCATCATAGCCGAAAGGGAAGTGCCTTACTTTTCTATCCTGATCCTTCGCAATGAGTGAACCTGCAATACTTGTAATAGGAGGGACAACGGAAGGCAAGATAGCCGCCAAGGTGTGCGACGAAGCCGCAAAACCTTACTTCTACTCCACGAAAAACCGTTCGGGCGAAGTGGAATGCGCTCACGGCATACGCCTTACGGGCGGATTGGATGAAGAGAGTATGCCCCGTTTTTGCAGGGATAACGGTGTGGCTCTTATCATAGATGCGGCTCATCCTTTTGCCTTGAATGTCCATGCCAATATCGGCAGGACGGCAGAGCTGTTGCCGGATATTTCGACCATTCGTATGGAACGTTCGTTTCCGCAAGTGGATTCACGCATCATTCCGTTCGATAGTTATCAGGATGCCATTGCCTATCTTTTCGAGCAGGACATCACTTCGCTGCTTGCTCTTACGGGCGTCAATACGATAGCAAAGCTGAAAGATTATTGGACGAAACACACTTGCGTTTTCCGGATAATGCGGAGAGAGGAGTCGCTGGAGAGTGTCAAGGCAAACGACTTTCCACTCGAACAGATTGTCTTCTATGACGATGAGCAGGACGATGAAGCTCTTTTCAAGAAAGTGCAGCCGCAGGCAATCATCACCAAAGAGAGCGGTGAGAGCGGAGGTTTTGCCGATAAGGTGAGTGTGGCACTACGCATGGGAATACCGGTGTTGGTGATACGCCGTCCGCCTCTGCCCTATAATCCTACGGAGACAGTCTATGGACCTCACGGACTGAGAAAGAAGATCGAAGCTCTTCTACCTTCATTTTTCCCTCAAAAAACCGGATTCACCACAGGCTCATGCGCTACGGCTGCCACGAAAGCAGCCATCACAACGCTTCTTACAGGCGAAGAGCAGGAGACAAGTGAGATTTTACTGCCCAACGGAGAGCCGGTAACTCTCCCCATTGCATCTACCGGTGTGGAGAGCGATGGCGGTATCATCTGTTGTGTGATAAAGCAGGCAGGAGACGACCCCGATATTACCGATGGTCTGGAGATCTGTTCGTCTGTTTCGTGGAGCAGGGATGTGCCGAAGGGAGAAGTGAGATTTCTAAATGGCGAAGGTGTCGGCGTGGTTACGCTTCCGGGTTTGGGGCTTGAGATCGGAGGGCCTGCCGTGAATGCCACTCCTCGAAAGATGATGACGGCAGAGGTGTTGCGCACGCTCGACCATTACGGCTACCACCCGGATATGGGCATCAACATCAGAGTCTCGGTACCTAAAGGACGAGAGACGGCAGGCAAGACCTTCAACCCTCGTCTCGGTATAGAGGGCGGAATATCCATACTCGGCTCGTCCGGTATAGTGAAACCTTTCTCCACGGAAGCGTTTATAGCCTCTATCAAGAGAGAGGCTCAGGTCTCCAAAGCAGTAGGTGTAACTCATCTTGTGATCAACTCCGGAGCAAAGAGCGAAAGGTATCTGAAAGCGCTCTACCCCGATTCCCTCCCTCAGGCATTCGTACAGTATGGCAACTTTATAGGTGAGACGCTGAAGATTGCAGAGGATTTGGCATTCGAACAGGTTACGCTCTGCGTGATGATAGGTAAGGCTGTCAAACTGGCTGAAGGTGCTCTGGATACGCACAGTAAGAAAGGCGTGATGAACAAAACCTTTTTGCAGGAAGTGGCAAAGGAGTCGGGATGCTCTTCGGAGACCATCCGGCAGATCGGAGAGATCACTTTGGCGCGCCAGCTTTGGGAGATTGTCCCGGCAGCGGAGCGTCTATTCTTCGACAGACTGATCTCTTTATGCCGCCGGCACTGCTCGTCTCTGTTTACGCATGGAGCTTTTCATATATTGCTGATGGACGATGAGGGCAATGTTCATCGCTCTTCTGTCTGAACTCTTTTCTCTCTCCTTAAACCGATTTTTCGTATATCGCATGAAACCGATACAGACTACTCTTTTCGCTTTGGCACTGCTCTTTTTTTCTGCCAAGATGTATGCTCAAAACTTTTACAGGGCCGAGCGTTCGGTCTTATCGGCTATGGAGATGAAGCGTGGAGAGCTTTCTCTCGATGTCGAAGCAGAAGCATTTTTCAGAAACAACGAGTATGCCAACAGCATTATAGCAGACTACACGCTTCCCGGATACCGTGCGGCATTCGATCTGACCTACGACCTTAAGAGCGTTATCCCTGTTCGTCTCTCGTTGGGAGCGGAAAATCTCTACTTCTTTGGAGCATCCAAATACCCGGCTGCCATCGCTTACAACGACCTCCCATACTGGAAAGATGAAAACCCGTACACGCGTTTTCGGATAAAACCACGCTTCAGAGCCGCAATGGCACCGAGCAAAGAGTGGCTGATCATACTGGGCAGACTGGAGGGTTTAGGCAGACACAAGCTCATCGAACCTCTTTTCCATTCGGAGCTGAACCTCACGTCCGACTTCGAGAACGGCTTCCAGCTCCGTTACGATACGCCTCGAAGACATTTCGATCTCTGGATAGACTGGCAGAGCTTCATATTCAAACACGCCACTCATCCCGAAGCGTTTGTTGCAGGAGCCAATCTGAGACAGAGGCTTTTCACGGCTCACACGGAGAGCAAGCAGGCTCTCGATCTCTCCTTGCAGTTTATCGCTCATCATCGGGGCGGAAAACTCAATGACATACATCCCGATACCGTTCACACTTGGGTCAATGCCGCAGTGGGAGCAGTGCATACGATACCCGGACTCATCCGTAACAGGTACACGCTTAAATCCGAAGCGTATCTGCTCGGATACTCTCAACGAGGCGGACACTTCGCTTCCGACAAAGGTTGGGGAGCTTATGGGAAGATGACGTTGGAGTCTGAAAGCGTTCAGCTCTTCGGCTCTCTCTGGTATGGGAAAGGCTTTTTGGGTGTGTTGGGATCGCCTTTTGTGCAGAGCATAGACAGGCATGGCGCATTTTATAATGCCGATAGGAGCCTTGCTTTCGGGCAGATAGGAGCTTCTTATAAGATAGTGGAGCGCAACTTATACACCTTTGGGGCGGAAGCCTCGCTATGGATACATCCGCAAGCCTCCTCGCTCACGAGTCATCATTTGGGCGTTTACATCAGCGTTTCGCCCTCTTTTCTGCTGAAACGTTTCTGATAAGAACTTCCTATCTATCCTTTCTCCCTTTTACGAAGTAGAGATAGACCGGGAAGTGATCCGCATATCCTCCTCTGTATTCCCCTGCCACAAATGTACGAGAAGGGTAACCCTTGTACTGACCGTCAGGCTCTGTGAGAAGAGAAGAATTGACAATAAATGCCCTGTATCCCTTATCCGGATCTGCATAAACGGTAAATCCGTCGGGGTTTGAAGCTGTTCCGAAGACCGCATTTTTATTGATCATCAACATGTCGAACAGGTTCCAGGCATCCTGATGAGCCAGAGTCCCGTAACCGTCTGCATACAGAGCGTGCATGGGAGAGAGCAGGTCGGACGGCTCTTTGAGCAGGTCTGCGGACGGAAGTGCCCGTAGTCCGTTTACGATACTTGGGCTTACGGGATCATCGTTGAAGTCACCCATCAGAACCACTTTAGCCTCCGGAGAGCGAGCCACAATGGAGTCGCTCATCTGTCTCATCGTAACGGCGGCAGCCATTCTTCGCTTCAGAGAGATCTGCTCACCCCCGAAACGGGATGGCCAGTGTCCTACGATAAAGTGAAATGTCTCGCCTTCGTGGCGCATCTCGACGTGTAGGAGGTCTCTTGTCTTAATATGTTCTTCGTCTGGGATCACTACCGGCTTGATGCCTGAGCTTACCACTTCAAACATCTCTTTACGGTAGAGCAGAGCGCAGTCTATGCCTCTGGGATCGGGCGATTCGTAATGTATGATGTCGTAGCCCTTATCCGCTATCGCCGGCATTTTGACAAGATCTTCCAGTACATACCTGTTTTCTATTTCGGCTAAACCGAGAATATCCGGACCGCCCATACCTCCTATGAGAGATATGGCTTTTGACATGTTGTGCAACTTGTGTTGATACTTTTTGGTGTCCCACTTGTTCTTGCCTTTTGGAGTGAACTCTTCATCGTTCACCTTGGGCTGATTGATGGTGTCAAAGAGATTTTCCAGATTGTAGAACGCTACACTGAAATACTTTTCCGACCTCTTTTGTCCGGGTTGTGCACTCGAAGACAGGGCTGCAAATGCTGATAGTATGCACACGTATGCTATCAAGCCGATATACTTTCCTTTCATGTTTTTCTCTGTTTATATGGTGCCGAAAGCTACTCTTCGTGAGAATATCGCTTTTCGGTGGCACAAAGTAAGAAAATTTGAAAGGAATAAGCAAAAGAATGGACAAAAACTCTGTTTTGAGAGCCGTAAAAATCGCTTCGGATGAGTCCGGATTTTTATATATTCCATCCCGAAAAATACTCCCTTTTTTTGCTCTCTCTATTTTGGTCGGAGATGGTGTTTTCAGAGCATGACCGAATTGTTAAATCAGCCCCGATTTATTAACACAAATTCCGATACCTGTTCATCAAAAACGCTAAATGAGCATATTGTTTCGGCTTAACGTGTTTAATTTTTCAATGAACACGTTTACCGATTTCATTTAATACGTTTACCGGATTCAATTAACGTGTTTAGAATTTTTGGTTAATCTGTTGGTTGTTAGCTTTTTATCTGTTTCCTCCATAAAAAGTGTGTTTTCAGGAGGATTTCTTTATTTGGAATTGTTTACAATTAGAGGTGTTAAATTTTAGGGTTATTAACTCGAAAAAGGCCCATGGATTCGATCAGGAGGAAAATTTTTTCAAGGATGGGCTGGTTTTATATCCTGCTGTTTATGAGGAGATTATAGGGATATTTCAGAGCAGACAGGTGAAAATGCTCTCAAAAAGAGAGGAAAAGGAGCGATGAAAAACAGGGGAGAGCCGCATCCGTTTTTATATAAAAGCGACAGCCCTAAGGCTGTCGCTTTTGTTAGAAAAGAGTCTTTCTGTTTTATATTTATACCTCAAAGGAGATGTATGGTTTTATCTCCAAAAAATTGCGTTCGAGAAGATACATATACTTTGCCATGAAAGAGAAGTAGTCTCCCCACTGTTGCGGCACATGATAGTCGAATGCACCCTCCTTGTAGATGCCGATCTGCGTTACACACTTACCCACTTCGGTGGTGGTCTCCGTCCGGGTCTCAAGGGGCAGATCTATGTCTCGTTGGAGCGTATCCATGTATGGCACGATGCGCTCAAGCATTTCGGCTCTTTCGTGATGAGCGTTGTGGCTCAGCTCTATGACCACTGCCACGTGCCGACGTTCCACTATAAATTTCAGTGCAACGCCTTTCACTTTGGTGTGGTGCAGTATCCAGAGCTTTTTTCTGCCACGCAGCGAGGGTTGCACCGAGGCATATCGGGCAAAAGCGTTCCAGAATTCGGTTTTGAGAGCAGCTAATTCGGCTTTTGTGTACATCGGGATGAGATTAGAACGTTGCAAGCTCTATGCGAGATATGCCCCACTCTTGCGCAAGCAGTTCTATGAGTCTTTTCTCTATATCTTCCATGGGAGGAAGAGAAGAGGAGAGCAGACGCTCCATGGTGGTAACACCCTTATCGGTAAATCCGCAGGGGTTGATCAGGTTATAGATAGAGGTATCGAGATCGACATTGAGCGCCAAGCCGTGCATGG
This sequence comes from Porphyromonas sp. COT-108 OH1349, assembly GCF_000768755.1. NCBI lineage: Bacteria > Pseudomonadati > Bacteroidota > Bacteroidia > Bacteroidales > Porphyromonadaceae > Porphyromonas > Porphyromonas sp. COT-108 OH1349. Next base: position 172,548 of record NZ_JRAH01000013.1, read on the forward strand.
TGATGTACTTTGAGCAGTAGATGCCCACGGCACACACTTTGTCGTAGCTGCGTTCTCCGGGAACCCATACACCGGATGCGCCTTCGATCCGAGTGGTATTCCTGAAACCATATTCGGCAAGGAGCTTCATGACAGCCTCTTCCAGACTCCAGACATACTTCTTTACCCCGATGCCGAGATCTTCAAGGTCTATGATGGGATAGACCGTAAGCTGTCCCGGACCATGGTAAGTAACATCTCCGCCTCTGGAGGTGTGGTGGAGTTCTACGCCTCTTTCGGTTAGTACATCCTTTGAGAAGAGGATATTGTGAGGGTCTGCGTGCTTTCCCATCGTGATGACGGGAGTGTGTGTCAGGCTTATGAGAGCATGGCGAGCCGGTTCCAACTCTCTTTTTCTAGGGAGGGCTTCGTTGAACAACTGCTCTTGCAGGGCAAGACCTGTTGCATAAGGGATCTCCCTCAGCGTGGTATAGTGGAGTATTTTATCTGTCTGTTGCTGTTCTGTTGTCATGGTTGTTTATGGTGTTAGTAAGTGTTACTTTTCCTATATCTCCTCTTCCGTGTCATCTTCTTCCTCTTGTATGCCGAACTTATTTGCCCAACAGCTTTCGCTCATGTGGCATTTGGTACAGGATTTGGTGTTGGGAGTATAGGGATTGTCCGGGTTGATGATTTCGGTCAAAAGCTCTTGCATGAAGGGGAGAAAAGTCTCCCGGTAGTCTTTTGCGTAGTCTCTTATCTCGTCTGCATCCGTCTCTTTCTTTGCTCCTTTCTTTTTGGAGAATTGGAAGTAGTTGATCGGAGTGGCATCGTAGGTCTTGAGAATCATCGGACAGACACCTTCATATCGGGAGTTCAACATACCGGCTTCGCTATCGGACGGAGCAGAGAGAAGTGCCTCACAGTACAGAAGAAGCTGGACAATGGCGAGCTTCTTGAAAGAGGGGAGCTTTTCCATGGATAACTCTTGGGGAAGAGTGGTTTCGTCTCTACCGCTTTTATAATCCACAATCCGCAGTATCCTGGTGTCCGTATCGAGTCGGTCTATGGTCATCGTAAAGTTGACACTCTTTCCGTTTCCTACGGAAAGAGAGAGCTTATACTCCTTCTCTCCTGCGATGAAGTAGTATGGAGTCTCCTCTTGCTCCAGATCGGTGCGGATAATCTTAAAGACCTGATCACAAGCATTGGCGAAGAGTGCGGTGTTGAACCCTTTCGGATCATTGGGAACACCGCTTGAGCCGGACATATAATAGTTGTAGGAGCTGCGAAGCTCGCTTATCACATGATGCTCTTCTTCTTCTAGCCACGACTTGAGTTGCTCTTTAGAGATGAGTCCGGGCTTATCCGGAGATGAGAGGAACTTCCGATAGAGGTTGTTCATACTCCTGTGTATGATGCTTCCTATAAGGGCAGGGTCGAGAAGTTCTTTGAAACCAGTCTCCTCTTTTATCCCATATATATAGGTGTAATAAAACTGTCTGGGGCAGGAGAGATACCTCTTTATGGAAGAAGCGGAGAGATATTTACCACTTTCGGGATCCGTGATTTCGGCAATGAACTTCCGTACCAGCTTTCTGTCTATCTCCTTATTCAGATCCGGATTTTTATCCATGATGAGAGGATAGTGAGCACTCTTGTAGGAGACTTTGATGCCATGAATGAAGTCGAGCTGGCGGATAAAACGAGAGACTTCTCCCAATGAGCCTTTTCCCTTTCGGGTATCGTAGGTGAAGACGATCCTCTCTGCCGATGAGATGAGACGATAGAAGTGGTAGGCTCTGACCTGCTCGTGCCATTCGTAAGTAGGCAATTGGAACCCGACTCGAAGCGTCATGGGGATAATGCCGGATATGCTTCTCCTGGGCGGTAGAAGTCCTTCTTGCGCATCGGGAATATAGAGGGTATCGAAGTCGAGTCCTCTTGTTTCGAGCACTCCCATGATTTGGAGTCCGTGAAGAGGCTCTCCCTCGAAAGGAATGGACTGCGATTTGAATATGGTCAGCATCATCGAAGCCACAGTTTTGAGCGTAAAAGGAGGCAGAGTGGAGAGGGTCTGGGAGCGGTGCAGACGGAGCAGGTCTTCAAAAAGCTGCTCTTGCGTCTTCACGATCTTTAGCAGATGCGGAACGACATAAAACTCTGCATTGGTGCGCTCGACTGCTTCTTTCTCGGCTTTGAGCTTATACTCTTCGGATCTCCACTCTTCACTCTCTTCAGGCTTTTTGTATCTGACGTCTGCAATGAGCCGCAAGATGCTCTTCAGATAGGGTAGAAGAGCAGAGCCGTCATCCGCAGAGAGTGGTAGAAAGATCCGTTTGAAAAACTCTGTTTCCGTTGCTGTGAAGGAGTGAGAATATTTCGACTTGGAAAGAAAACCGGCAGGATTGAGAAGCTGATCGGATGGGATGTAAAATATACGCTCTCTCTCCATGGTCTTGAGTATAGCTGTGGAAGCCTCTCCTATGATATCGGAGACGATGTAGTTGGATAGCACACGTTCGACATCCGTATGGTGATATTCCACTGTTCCGGCACCGTTTTTTTTCGCTCTCAGGTGCATCCGGATGAGAGTTTCTATATAACCGATGTAGGATGATCCTTTGATAGGATACCCCATGGTTATGTTCAACTCAGGAACAGAGGATGGAATATTGTTGAGTAAAGGTAGCAGGAGCGACTCGCTGGGTAGAACAATGGCGGTATGAAGCTGATCTCCGGATGAGAGTGATGGGTTTTGCTCCAAAAGCTGTCCTATCACTCTGCTTTGGGCTACACTTGAAGGAACGCTGTAAACAGACACTTCCGGAACGGTCTGCTTGATCTTATACTCTATATAGTCCGTATCTCCCGGTGACGGAGAGGGGAAGAGTTTCAGATTTTGCTCTTTGAAGTAGAGCGCTTTGCCGTTGGGAAGAAGTGCTTCGAAACGGTAATCCCAATAGAAGATGGTGGATGCGTGCTCTTTGAAGAGAGATAAGAGCCGCTGTTCAACAGGAGTAAGAGCATTTAGACCAACGAATACAAAGGTCGTTTTAGAGGAGGAGAGAGGAGCGGGATCGGCTTGAAGCTCTTCCAATAATGCTCGCAACGCCATGCCTTCATAGGCAAGATTTTCGTCTTGCAGCTCTTCTCTGAACTTGAAATAGAGCTTGCAGACTCTCTCCCAAAAGAGGAGAAAACGGCGATGGTAGAGATCGCTCTGCCCGGATGCCGGCAAACTGTGGAGAAATGGCTTCAATGCTTCTCTCTGCTCTTCGGATAGATAGGAAGTGTCGCCCTCTAATTCTTTGAGATCTCTCAGGTTTCGGAACAGAGCCCCGGCATCTATCAAGTGTTTGTCTATATCGTTAAAATCGCTGAGAATAAGAGAGGAGAGAGAGTAGAAAGCATCGAAGTTTCGAGTGGAAAGGCTCTCATCTTCTTCATTTTCTCCCGGTAGCTCCTGGCAGAGTTGCAGATAACAGATGTAGAGTCGGTATGCAAGGAGGACAGGGTCGGCATTGGTACTCTTGCTCATCTTACCTAAAAACTCTTCGAGAGTAACTATTTCGGGAGAGAGTATAGGCAGATCCGCCGTGGCGTGTTGGCGTATGTAGTGCCGAAAAAACACTCCGCTACGTCTGTTGGGAAAGATGAATGTGTAGCGGTATAAGTCCGAACGATGTGCCGAGACAAAATGATCGGCTATTTGTTGTAAAAGTTTCACGAGCCAAGTTCTATTATTTCCATATCGGATATTAGTCCGTTATCCATTGTGAAGCGAACCAATGTCCTAACTGTCTGTTGCCCATACGTCCCCGCAGCTCCTGGGTTTACCACCAGACAGTCTAAGGAGTGATCGTACATTATACGCAGGATATGTGAGTGCCCACAAACGAATAGCTTTATCCCTTTTCTGCGGATGGTGGTCGCAATGGTTGGGGCATACTTTCCGGGATAACCTCCAATGTGAGTCATGAGAACCGGTATACCTTCCATGGTGAACTCTTGTGCGAGAGGAAACTCTCCTTTCAACTTTCCACCGTCAATATTGCCCAACACAGCGCGTAAAGGAGCTATCTCCGAGAGTTTATCAGAAATCTCTATATCTCCTATATCTCCTGCGTGCCATATTTCATCACAGCCGGAGAAGTGCTCTCTATACCTTTCGTCCCAAGTGGAATGGGTATCCGACAGTAGTCCTATGCGTTTCATTTCCTTGTCTTACTTTGATTGGAACTCTTTTTAACCTTTGTGAAAGGCTGAACTTCTACGCGATGCAGCATGGTAGGTTCTTCTCCTTTCAAAGCAATACGACCGGATGGAGTTACCTGTAAACTATATCCTTGAGAGTAGTCTATACGTAAGAGACCGAGCTGTACCATTTGAAAGATATAGTCTTTCCACTCTCTATAAGAAAGGTCTAACCCTATGCCGTAAGTGGATAGATGGTGATAACCTCTGTTTAGGATCTCGTATCTTCTTGATCCTCGAAGGATTTCCACGGTTGTGTCTATACTGATTTTCTCTCCGGCACGAATGATTGTGCTGAGTGCTTTTTGAAGAATAATCGTAGCATCGAATAGATCTGTTTGAGGAGAGAGACATACATCGCAGTTGCCACAGTTGTGATGAGCTTCTTGCCCAAAGTAGCTTAGCAATATTCTCCTTCGACAGATAGAACTTTCGCAGAATCTTTTCATGTATTCCATCTTCTGCTGATTCAGCTCTGTGCGTCCCCCTTCTTCCAACAGCTTGTCGAGTATAAAAATATCCCCATAAGAGTAAAAGAGGATCGTGGAAGCCGGTTTCCCGTCTCTTCCTGCCCTGCCTATCTCTTGGTAATAACTCTCTATGTTGCGAGGCATATTGTAGTGAATGACCCATCTGACATTGGACTTGTCTATGCCCATACCGAATGCGACAGTGGCGCAGATGACGTCTATCTGATCTCCGACAAACATCTGATGAACCAGATCACGAGATCGTGCCGGGAGTCCGGCATGGTAAGGCATCGCCCGAAAACCCATCTTGTTGAGTTTGCTTGCGAGTGTTTCCGTATCATCTCGCTTAGTGCAGTAGATGATTCCGGTTGATCCCCTCTCGTGGGCTTCTATATGTTGTTGTATGGCACGTATCTTCTCTTCCTTTTTATATCCTCTCCTGACGGTCAGAGTAAGATTGGGGCGATCAAAATCTCCAATTAGCACTGTCGGATTACGTAGATCCAATCTCTCTATAATATCTTTTCTGGTTGTCTCATCCGCTGTTGCGGTAAGTGCTATGATGGGAGTATTCGGCAGATATTGCCTTACGATGGAGAGCTTGCCGTATTCCGGACGGAAGTCGTGCCCCCATTGGGATATGCAGTGTGCTTCATCTATGGCAATAAGAGATATATATTTCTCTTGGAGAAGTTGTAATCCGAGCGGACTGAGAAGTGTTTCCGGAGCAAGGTAAAGGAGTTTGAGTTTTCCGAAATAGAGTTGCTCCAAGACGTTTCTCCGTTCGGACTCTTTCATGCTGCTGTTGAGAGTGGCAGCTGTAAGGTCTGAAGATTTATGAGAAATAGCTTTGACCTGGTCGCTCATCAGGGAGATCAGAGGAGATACCACTATTGTACACTTGGGAAGAATAAGGGCAGGTATTTGAAAGCAAAGACTCTTCCCTCCGCCTGTCGGCAGCAGTACAAAAGTATCTTGCCCGTTAAGAACAGCCTCTATCGCTTCTCTCTGGAGCGGTCTAAACTCAGAGAGTCCAAACTGTTCTCTAAGAACTGTTTCCGGAGTCTGTTCCTGCAAATGGGGCATCACACTCATTCTTCTATCTCTTTCGGGTTGTCTTCGCCTTCGTTCTCCTCTTTTTTCTTTCCTATCCCTTTCAGTGTGGAGACGACCTCTTCAAGTATTCCATCTTTCCACTCCAAATAGTTATTCGTATGGGTAAAGAATATATCCAATATCGTCTGTTCTCTTTTGTCATACTGCCCATGTATGACATTCAGAGCCTGTGGCTTCATTTCTATGAGGAGATGATCGGTTTTGGGTTTAGGGTCTCCATCCACATGGAAATGAACCGGATCTTGGAGTTTTATCTCTATGCGTTTGCCGCGAAGCTGTTTGGTGTATGGATTTTTGTCCAAGCCTTTGGAGAAAAGCTGGTATGCAATCTGTCCCGAGTGTACTAAGGAAAACTCCTCGATCATGGTTACATCAATAATTCCATCCGTTATGTCTGCCTGAGGAGCGATATACGCATTGTTGCCGTATTGGGAAGCATTGGCGCAGGTTAGTAGGAAAAGAGAGTTTGTACTCTTTTTCCCGTCTACATCTATCTCGCATCGAAGAGGTTCATGCTTGAAGAACGTATCTATTACCTCTTGTACATATCCTGCCGGACCTCGTTGAGTGCGTTCACTGAAGCGGGCAGAGACTTCGGCATCAAAGCCTACACCGCATGTACAGAAGAAGTATTCGTCATTCACCGTGCAGGCATCCATGCGGAGGCATTTGTGTTCCAAAAGGGTGGCGATTGCTTCTTCCGGATTTTGAGAAATGCCCAACTCTCTCGCGAGACCGTTTCCGCTACCCATCGGAATGATACCTAAAATAGTGTTTGTTCCTACAAGCGACTTTGCCACTTCGTTTACAGTCCCGTCTCCACCAATAACCACCACGATGTCTGCTCTCTTTTCTACGGCATCTTTAGATAGTTCGGCACCATGTCCTCTATGGTTTGTTTTATGAGATTCGTATCTGCCCTTCTTCTCTTTAATCGCTTTTTCAAGAGAAGCGAGTACACCATCCTTGTCCCTCTTTTTGCCGGAAGCCGGATTACAAATGATATAATAGAATCTCTTTTTGGATCTCATACCTTTTACCCTATGAGTGTTCGTACTTCATTCTCTCCCTTTTGGGTCAGCTCTATCAGTCCTCTCGGCGACTGCTCAAAAGCAGAGGATTCAAACGGGCGACCTATCTCCAAGACAAGTCGACGAGGTTTTACAAACAGCGCATTCTTGGGAAGAGCCTCATAAGCACCCTTTATTGCCACCGGCAGAATCGTAGCCTGCGTGTCGAGAGCTATCTTGAAAGCACCTCTTTTGAAGCGTTGCAGCTCTCCATTATTGGTACGGGAGCCTTCCGGGAAAATAAATATCGAATAGCCTTTCTCTATTGCCTCCTCTGCCTGTTTTATCGTAAGAGCTGCGGCTCTTGCACTACTGTTATCCACAAAGATGAATCCGCTTTTTTCGCAAGCCCATCCCACAAACGGCACTTTCCTTAGAGCACCTTTCAGTACCCACTTGAAAGGGATTCCCATATAACCATAGAGCATATAGATATCCAAAGAACTCTGATGGTTCGATATCACTATTGTTGCTCTGTTCTTTGGGATATTTTCTTTTCCATGCACCTCTATCGGACAGAGGAATAGAGCCAAAGCTATACGCGACCAGATACGCCCCGGATAGTAACTGAATATCCGCTCATTGATGAATGCAGATCCTACTCCTGCAAAGATGGCACATAAGATCGTTGTAACAGCAAATAGAGGAAGGGCTATTATGATAAGATAAACAAGGTAAAAGAATCTCTTCATTGCCGGACATCTTTTAATGTGGAGGAAGATCTTCTTCTTCCCTTCTGTTGTGATTGTTCATACCGCTTTGTACCGTTCTCATCGAACTGTTGCGGTGAATATCGAGGTCGTGCCCGTTACAGAATTTCAGAAGTTCGCCTCTGAAACGTAGCAGCACAATATCCGTAGGACCGTTACGGTGTTTTGCTATGATGAACTCCGCCATGCCTCTGTAATCTATCTTTCCATCCTCACTTTCGAAGATCTTGTAGTACTCCGGACGGTGGATGAAGCAGACCATATCCGCATCCTGCTCTATTGCTCCCGACTCCCGAAGGTCCGAAAGTTGCGGTCTTTTAGCCTCTCCCGTTCTGCTTTCTACCCCCCGGTTGAGCTGAGAAAGAGCAATAATGGGGATATTCAACTCCTTTGCAAGGTGCTTCAAAGAGCGAGAGATCATACTCACTTCCTGTTCCCGGTTTGCGTTGCTCTTCATTCCGCTTGCGGTCATGAGCTGAAGATAGTCTATGATGATCATTTTCACATCATGCTCCCGTACAAGTCTTCTTGCTTTGGAGCGGAGATCAAAGACAGAAAGACCTGCGGTATCGTCCAGATAGAGAGGTGCCTGATAGAGGTCGCTGACGCGCTCCGTCAATATGCGCCACTCGTCAGCCGAAAGGTCTCCACGTTTAATCTTTTCGTTTTCTATCTCACAATGATTCACGATAAGACGGTTCAGCAGCTGCACTTTACTCATTTCGAGGGAGAATATGGCTACCGGAAGATTGAAGTCCATAGCCATAGACTTAGCCATGGAAAGCACAAAGGCTGTCTTACCCATAGCCGGACGGGCTGCGATGATCACAAGGTCGGAGTTTTGCCAACCCGATGTGAGGGCGTCTATATCTGTAAATCCGGAGTTGAGACCGCTTATACCGTCTTTCCTGATATACGCAGCCTCTATCTGTCTCATGGCATCCTGCAAGACGGAGCTTACAGGTACCACTTCGTTTTTATCGTTTTGTTGGGTGATCTCAAACAGTCGGCTCTCCGCCATCTGCATGGTATCCTTGACGTCTATACTGTCGTCATAGGCATACTTGATCACCTCGTTGGAAAATCCGATCAGTTCTCGCTGGATTGCATGTTCGTGCATGATCCGAGCGTGAGTCTCCAAATGCGCCGTACTCGTTACCTGTGTACTTAGAAGCGTTACATAGTGGTCTCCACCGGCAGCCTCCAGCTGTTTTTTCTCTCTCAGCTTTCGGATGACGGTGATAACATCGGCAGGCTTCTGCTCAAGTATGAGATCCCTTATCGCTTCAAAGATGATCCGATGCTGCGGATCGTAGAAACTTTCGGGACGAAGCAGCTCTCCCACCTCTGTGTAAGCATCTTTCTCCAGAAGAAGAGCCCCTAATACGACCTGCTCCGCTTGTAGATTTTGTGGCGGTTTCATCGCTGCCGGCAAGAGGACATTGGGAGACTTTCTGCCTCTATGCCCGGATGCTTGTGTTTGTGTTGTGGAAGAGTCCATATCTTATCTGTTGATCGTTCTGTCGTTTGAAAGGATGGGAGATTAGCTGTCCAGCTTTAGAACGGCAAGGAATGCCTTTTGTGGCACTTCCACCGAACCTATCTGCTTCATGCGCTTCTTACCTTCCTTCTGTTTTTCCAGTAGCTTTCTCTTACGCGAGATGTCTCCTCCGTAACACTTCGCCGTTACGTCTTTGCGGACGGCTTTGATGGTTTCGCGAGCAATGATCTTTGCTCCGATTGCTGCCTGAACGGCAATGTCGAATTGATGTCTTGGGATAAGCTCTTTCAGCTTCTCGCACATACGACGACCGAATGCCTCACTGTTGCTTGCGTGAGTCAGTGTAGAGAGGGCATCCACCGGCTCTCCGTTGAGTCGTATATCCAGTTTTACCAGCTTCGATTCCCGGTAATCGTGGATATGATAGTCGAAGGAAGCGTATCCTTTAGACACACTCTTGAGCTTGTCATAGAAGTCTATCACGATCTCACCCAGAGGCATGTCGAAGATGATCTCTATCCGATTGCCCCAGATATAGTCTTGCCGTACCAATATACCTCTTTTGCCAAGGCAGAGAGTCATTATAGGTCCGATGTAAGCCACATCCGTGATGACGGATGCTCTGATATAAGGCTCTTCGATATAGTCTATAAATGCCGGGTCGGGCAGCCCCGAAGGGTTGTGTACCTCCGTTACCTTTCCTTTCTTATCGTGTACAATGTACGACACGTTAGGCACTGTGGTGATGACGCTCATGTTATACTCCCTGTCGAGACGCTCTTGTATGATCTCCATGTGAAGCAGTCCCAAAAATCCGCAACGGAATCCAAAGCCCAGCGCAGCCGAGCTTTCCGGTTGGAATGTGAGTGATGCGTCGTTGAGCTGAAGCTTCTCCAAAGAGGCGCGTAAATTCTCAAAATCTTCCGCCTCTATTGGGTAAACTCCCGCAAAGACCATTGGTTTTACCTCCTCAAAACCTGCAATAGCTTCTTGTGCACCGCCTTTTACGTGAGTGATGGTATCTCCCACCTTGACCTCTTTGGAGCTTTTGATCCCGGAGATGATATAGCCTACATCGCCGGTGCGAATCTCCTGACGTGGCACCATATCCAGCTTCAAGATACCCACCTCATCGGCATCGTACTCCTTCTCGGTGGCGACAAACTTCACGAGGTCGCCTTTTCGGATGACACCGTTGCAGACCTTAAAGTAGGCGATGATACCTCTGAACGGATTGAACACACTGTCGAAGATGAGACACTGAAGCGGACCATCCGGACTGCCCGTAGGTGCAGGCACACGCTCCACAATGGCATTGAGGAGATCTTCGATGCCTTCTCCGGTCTTTCCGCTTGCTCTCAGGATTTCGGAACGATCGCAGCCGAGAAGAGCCACAATATCGTCCGACACCTCTTCCGGAAGCGCACTTGGCAAGTCTATCTTGTTCAAAACCGGGATGATGACCAGATCGTGCTCCAGTGCCATATACAGATTGGATATGGTTTGAGCCTGAATACCTTGAGCGGCATCCACGATAAGCAGCGCACCTTCACAGGCAGCAATGGAACGGGAGACCTCGTATGAGAAGTCCACGTGTCCCGGAGTATCTATCAGGTTGAGGGTGTATTCCGTGCCATTGTGAACGTAGTTCATCTGTATGGCATGGCTTTTAATGGTTATCCCACGCTCTTTTTCCAAGTCCATGTTATCCAACACCTGCGAAGTGATACTACTCTTGTCGAGTGTATTGGTAAACTCCAACAGACGGTCTGCCAGTGTACTTTTCCCGTGGTCAATATGGGCTATGATGCAAAAGTTGCGGATATGCTTCATCCTCTGATCTATATATCTTTTATTTGTTCAATCTTTCTTCGCGACAAGAGAGCTGTATCTCGTAGCATACAAAGATACAAATTATATTGAGACCTCTGAACAGAGAAGCTCCCCCTTGACCCTGTTTGTTGTATTCGTTTTTCGGTTTTTGAGGCGATTTTCAGAGCGTCATTTTTATATATTCCATCCCGAAAAATGCTCACTTTTTTCGAGCTCTCTATTTTGATCGGAAAGGTCGTTTCCGGAGCATGACCGAATTGTTAAATCCGGGCTGTTTTATTAACACCATTTTCGATACAGGTTTACTCAAAACGCTAAAGCAGTATATTCTGTCGGCTTAAAGTATTCAACGAAATCAATAAACGTATTTACCGATTTCATTTAATACGTTTACCGAATTCAATTAACGTGTTTAGAGTTTTTGGTTACTGCGTTGGTATAGAGTGCTTTATGGATTTTTGAGCCAAAAAGGTGCTTTTTGGCACTATTTCTCTATTAACAATTATTCACAATGGAGCGGCTTAGATTTTATGCTTATTAACGCAAAATCAAGCGATAAAACCGACCAAGAGGAGAGTCGGACGCAAATTCGAGATATTTATATCCGTTTGATTGATAGTGTGTTATGGATTTTGTTCAAGCGGAGACTGAAAAACCGACAGGATGAGAAGGTCTGTTTTGAGGGCGCACTCCAAATCTATTTTTATATAAAAGTGCACCCTCAAAACCGCCTTCGTTTAGAGGCTCCAAATGAATCTTACGGCGACTCCCGGATTTTCCCGGAAGTTGTACCCTCCATAGTACACGCCGATATTGAATCCGCCTAACAGAGAAAGGTTGTAACCGGCTTCAAAAAATGGTTTTTCCGGCAGAGCTTTGTCCCAATAAGACTTCAACAGCAGCCTCTCCTGTGTCAGATATTTTCGCTTCCCAAACAGATTGCCGAGTATGCGTGGCAGAGGGGCGGATACTTGGGCTTTGCCGTACAGCTTGCCGGCATAGGTGTAAGGCGGCATCGTATGGAAGAGGAAGTCTTGAGGAGATACGAAAGAGGTATTTTCGTACTTGAGATAGTTTCTATCATCTGCATACATACGCTTCAGATGCGGATAGTAGCCCACCTCTGCCTCATAAAGTATGGGATAGCTGCGTGTGATGTGATAGAGTCCCTTTACATAGCCGGAGACAAAGCTGAAGTCGCTGTCGTTGCTACCCGGAGAGGGGATTGCCTGCTTGTATCTCAAGGAGAAGAAGAGCGGATTTCTTGCAGTCCAACTTGCTGAAACGGGCGCACTGCTACTCCCGGTAGAGAGTGTAACCACACGCTTTGTGCCGTCTTCACTTTGCTGTATGGAGAAGTTGTCGGAGAGGATCTTATCCATGTTGATCTCGTTCACCACCTCTTTTCTTCCGTTTATCACTCTGTAATAGGGCGATGTGTTGAAAGAGAGGGCGACGTCTATCGTGTTGGAGCGGTGCTTCTCCATGCTGTAATAGTTGGGGTAAGGGTAGTGCGTTTCCGCATTCATGAAGTTGACGAAACTCTCTTGCCCCGGTTTTACAAACCCCCATATCCGCTTGTCCGGAAGCTGTTGGCTTCTTCGGTGTTCTGCCCCCAAAGAGAGCTTTACACCATTGAAGAGGTCTATCTTATTCTGTACACGTATGTAGCTTCTATCGTACAGCATGTTGGTGTAACGGCCATCATAGAGGGTGAAGAAGGCGTTGTTGAGATTGGTGAGTAGGCCGAGCTGCTGTCCGCTAATATCATCACTGTGATGTCCAGCCTTTAGTGTGAGGAGTCCTCTACGCATTCCGGCATACTCCAGATAAGATTCCACACGCCAGTACAACTCTTTTCGATGAGTGGTGTAGTACAGGCTTGGCTTGATGTCGAGCCGTAAAGGGTTTTCCTTGCTGCGGTTGTTGTAGCGCAAGAAGAGTGTCGGGCCGAGCCAGAAGCCGTCTGTGTACCGGTAGTTGTTCAGGGTCATTCCTAAAAGTCCGTTGATTCCCACTACCCATTTTTTGTTCTTGGAGATATGGTCATATCCCCAAAACAGAATATCCAAAGGGTCTGCGCCGGTGCGCTCACCCTCTTTCTTGGGAGCCAATGCACGCTTTTTCTCAAAGACTTTGGCCAGTGAGTCTCGTTTTGCATAGCTCTCTTTCTCTTCTGCGGACAGCGGTTGCGTGGAGATCTCCTGCCAGTAGAGAGAATCTCTTTGGAGTGCAAGAGAGTCGGACGATACCTTTATTGTTCTCTTGATTTCGGGGATGAGGTATGGGTCTTTGACATTCAGACCAAGTGTGTCCATCTTATGCTCCAGTGCGGCAATGCTTTTCTCTATTTTTCTTTTCTGTCCGCGCTTTTGAGGTAAGAAGATTGCATCATCCGGCATACTCTTCTCCTCTTCGGAGAGTCTGGCTTCCTTGATCTTGTCTATGGAGCCGTCCAGCACCACTTCCTTGTATGAAGTGGCGGAGAAAAGGGTAAAATCCATCTTGATACCCAGCATATTCAGATACATGTTCAAGGCATAAGAGGTGGGCAGAAGCAGACCATCCTGAATGGGATTGAGTGTTACGTTGAGCGTCTGTCGCATTGTCCCTGCAAGGGATACGTGGGCAGTGAGATGTGTGGGCGCCCATGTCTTGTCCGATATGGATAGCTCTCCCTTCGTGGTTCCATCTTCTCTGCTGCCATAAGATATGTGATAGATGGTTTCTTGACCCTCTGTGGTGGCACTCTTCAGCTTGTAAGAGTAGAGGCGCAACCCGTTCAGGCGGATCGGACTTGGTATCGAACCGTTGTTCCCTAAGCCTATGTACGCACCATAGATATTGCTCATCATGGAGTTTATGGTAGGTACGGCAGCTGCGCTGGACTTGGTCAGCTTCTCCGGAATGGAGGATCGCATCGCCAACGTATGGTATTTGTAGCTGTTCGGAGAGGTGTAAGCGGTTTCGAGTTCTCCCTCTACGACAAATCTTTTGCCGATGTACTCTTTCATCGCCACGCCTTCATCCTTGACATTTTTAAGGAAGAAAGGAAGATCTTCAAGCTTCATACTTCCTTTGGTATAGGTGTGTGAGACAGAGCTTTTGACTATCTTCTCATATATCGGAGTACGGCTCATTACTTTGCGCATGATGGCATAGGCAGGGTCTTCGGCTCGTTTGTCGCGCTTTACGACCACGTCGGCAATGTTGTATGTTGCCGGTTCGAGCGCAAACTCTGCACTCTCGTTCTCTCCCTCATGGATGGAAAGAGAGGTGTGAAGCGGTTTATAGCTTAACGACTTGACGATTAAAGCGTATGTGCCGGGCTTGAGATGCAGTTTGAAGAGTCCGCTCTCGTTTGCGATGACACCGCTTTGAAGCTCTTTGATATAGAGTGTCGCGTGGGGAATACCCTTGTTGCTCCTTTTGTCTTTAATGACTCCGGAGATGGAAACAGCAGAAGCAGCCGGCTCTGTCTGTGCCTCTGAATGAGAGAAGATCGTGGCAAAAAGAACGATGAAAAGCGTACCACAGATTTTCCCGAATAGTGATTGGCTCATGGTTTTACTATCATAAGTAAGTATTGCTTTTGCAAAAGTATTTCTTTTATCTCTATTGGCAATGCGAGAGAGTGGGCAATAGAAATTGCCATTTGGGGCGAAATGACTAACTTTGTGCCACTATACAAATAGACCAATACGGGGATGACTGGTTTTGACAGCGCGTAGAGGTGGTTTGTAAGCACGTAGTGCATTGTAGCCTGGCACTTTAATCTCAGACTTCAGACCTTTTAAATGGCGCAAATAATTACGCTCTTGCTGCGTAACCGAAGTACAGTAAGTTAACGCTTTATCCCTGCAAGCTGCGGGGACGAGACACTACCCGGATACTCTTATCCCGAAGTGGTCCGATCATGGTAGTGCCGGTATATCGGGGTTATCCTTTGCATCGCCTTGCTGTAAGGGAGACATTTTAGAGGCTAAGCACGGAAGAGGTAGCTTCATCCATACTTCCGACGCCGACAATAGAAGTGAAGCTAAACGTGTAGAAAGCAAATTAGTTCCGTGTTTGGACGAGGGTTCAAATCCCTCCATCTCCACAGAATGATACTGCTTGTCGGTATTAAAAAAGTTTTGAACACGATGTTGAACACAAAAGAACGCTCCGAGACAGATGTTTCGGAGCGTTCTTGTGTTTATGAGGATTGTTTTTATTCGGAACTTATGCCTGCCATTTGAAAAAATCCTTACATTTACACCATAAATAAAACTCTTTTTGGGGACGATTTTGGTTGTTCGGGGCAATCCGCTCAACCCTCGGAGAGGCGGTGGCGAATAGTTATCGCCTTTTTCTTATTCCAAAAAAGAAATCTTTTTCTTAAATTTGGGTCGGATAGTTTCACTGTCCGGAACTATGGACATGAATAGTTAACAACGTACAGTATAAAACTAATTTTAGAGCATTGTCAGATGAAACCTTTATTATTATCTCTTCAAGCGCTCGCTCAGAGCGATACCATTCCGTCCGGAATAGGTGAAACCCTTCCTGTGGAAAGCCCGGCATCTCCCAACTACACAACGTATGTTCTGATCTTGATCGGAATCGTATTCGTGGGTTATTTCTTTGTAAGCAGACGACGAATGTTTGCCAATATTTTCCGTGCCATCTCGGGAAAATTCGATGTTACTTCCAATAATCCTCTAAGCACCGAAAAGCAACGTCATATACTGCTTGGAGCGATCTTCTCCTCGCAGCAGAATGCCCGGCTCGACTCTCTTAAACTGCATATCGACAGCAAGCAACGCAGCATGATCCTCGACGAATGGTGGGATATTCGATGCACCGAAGATGCTTTGGAAACACTTGACGGTTTACGAGACAAAGGGCATCGTTACTTCTTCCCTTATGTCTTGGAAGCCATGAAGCAACCCGATGATCAGGCTAAAGGGGATGTTATTCTTGCTCATTTCGAGGAAGAGGAGGAGATAGAGCGCGCTGTGTATTTCTTGAATAATCTGTCCGGATCCGTAGAGGCCATGAAAAAAGAGGGAACCATTACGGGTATCGAAGATTTGGAACGAATAGGCGTAGGCGGTTGGGACGTCGGACGGCTCTCGTTTATAGCTCGTGCCTGTTATGATGCCGGGTATATAGATGAAGAGACAGCTTGGAAATATCTGCAAGATGCAGACCGACTTGCTCATGAGAAACTTGACTCTTGGAAGGCTTTAGCCGAAAGCTATGTCGTAGGTCGATACTTATGGGGCGGAATAAATGCCGATAGCTCTTTGATCCGCCTGTATGCGACAGAGCTTTGCACCAAGCCCGATAGTCCTTGGAACAAGATTGCGTTCTGATCTCTATCCCGAAAACCACGAAATGAGGTATTGATCCGAAAAAAAGTAACTCTTTCATAATGATAAGTCGGTAGGGTCGGGGCAGTCCGCCCAACCGCTTGGGATGATAGCGATAAGCTATCATCCCTTTCTTTTTTGTCCGAGTCCGGTGTGTCAGAATGTGTCCGAAGAAACTGCTCTTCAGGTGTATTTCGTTTAATATATCGCTGAACGGCAAGAAAGGTGTTCCTCTTGTAAAAAAAGAGGAACAATACTTCCAGTGCATATATCACCCGAAGACCGGTTGCTGTAACGCAAAAAGATGAGGATGAGTCCGAAGCCTACTTTTTGTACAGCCGGTAAAAGCCTACGCCCAAACCGATGCAGAGCACAAGCAGCGGGTATAAGAGCATCACGGAGAGCTTTTGGGTCTCTATCTCACCGGCTCCATTCATGATTCGTTCTATCTGCTTGATCCATTCAGCAGTGCTGAGAGAAAGTGCGACTATCGCCACAATAATCTCCACACTTACCAGTCTCATGCGAAATTTTCTGTCGCTGTGCTCCGTTGTCTTGACCAGAAAAGGAGCCCATACTGCTCCCAATGGCAGGATAACCCCAAAGAGGGTAAAGAATGCGATTTTGGCTTTTTTATCTTCCATGGCTGTGCTTTGTATCGGTTGTTTTTGGCTCGGTTCGGATGCTGAATATCCGCTTGTATACAAAGTTAGTGAAAAAAGCAGACATCGTATGTGGCAGATCCGGATTGCTCTTTCTCTCTTCTTTTTTGTGCCTTGGCAGTCTTTTCTTGAACAGGTTTGGAGGTTTCTTTTATCGGGTTTACAGGTTGTTCCAAACGGGTTAAGAACCGGAAGTCAAGGCTCGCTTTTTGGAAATCAAGGTTCGATTTTTGGAAGTCAAGCCCTGATTTTTAAGATTCAAGCCCCGACTTGGAAAAGTTAATGGCTTTAGCGCGGTTTTTATACGGCTTTAGGAGATTTTGTAGAAGCGTTAAGCTCTTTTTCTTCTTTGCTTCATCGGAAAGTCTGTCCGGCGGCAGATGATAAAAGAGGATATTGAGAGCAAAATGTTATCATGCAACGATCTCTTTTTCGTATATTTGTAAACCATGTTGTAGTTCCGTCTAAAGGAGGGTAGAATGCCGAAGACTCATCGTGTATTGCCGCCAATATTCTTCTTGTAGAGGGTAGCATGGTAGGAGAAACACGTCATAAAATATGCGCTGTTCGGTATCGAGTAAAGAGAGAAAAGGCTTCTTTTTCAAGTTATTTTGCTTACTTTGCAAGCGGAATAGCGATTATTTTATGTATTCAATAATAACGGATAAAAACAGAAGTAGAACAAATAAGTAACGATTATGAATCAGACTAAAGAAAAGCTGTTTTCACAATTCCCTGAGATCTCTACTCAGGAGTGGATGCAGAAGATTGAAGCCGATCTTAAAGGGGCTCCTTTTGATAAGAAGCTCGTATGGAGAACCAACGAGGGCTTCAATGTAAATCCCTTTTACAGGGCAGAGGATATAGCCCATCTCAAAACAACGGATGCGCTACCCGGTGAATTCCCTTACGTTAGAGGTACAAAGGTGTGCAACTCCTGGTATGTCCGTCAGGATATCAACGTGACCAACGCAGAGGAAGCTAACGCCAAGATGAAAGAGCTTTTGGGTAAAGGCATCACCTCTTTCGGACTCAAGATAAGCAAGGAGATGGCAAGCAAACAGCATCTGACTACTCTTTTGGATGGTATAGATGTGGAAAAAGTGGAGCTTAACTATCTGAGCTGCCGTACCCGAATAGTGGCTGTGGCTAAGCTGATCGTAGAGATCTATCGTGAGAAAGGTGTCGATCTTGCAGCGTGTCCCGGCTCTTTCCATTTTGATGTATTCAAGAAACAGCTGAGCAAAGGCGTCGTAACCGATGAGTGGATCATGATCGGTAAAGAGCTTTTGTGCTCTGCTTACGAGCTTAAGAAGTTTACTGTGCTGGATGTTGCCGGTATCTCTTTGGCAAACGCAGGTGCTTTCGTGTATCAGGAACTCGGCTTCGCTCTCAGTGCAGCCACTACCATCCTGGATACTTTTGTGGCAGAAGGTTGTGGGTCTGCCGCCGAAATAGCTCCTCGTATCCGCTTCGATATGGGAGTGGGAACAAACTACTTCATGGAGCTTGCAAAGTTCCGCGCTCTTCGTTGGCTTTGGGCTGAGATAGTCGGAACGCATGGCGAAGATTGCAAAGGCGATGCAGCCAAAGCAGTGGTACACGCCGAGACATCGTCTTGGAATATGTCCATCTACGACGCATACGTGAATATGCTTCGCACACAAACGGAAGCGATGTCTGCTACACTTGCAGGTGTTCACTCTCTTACCGTATTGCCATTCGATGCCGTCTACAAAGAAAGCGATGAGTTTAGCGAACGTATCGCTCGCAACCAACAGCTTCTTCTCAAGGAAGAGTGCCACTTCGACAGAGTGGTGGATCCGGGTGCGGGATCGTACTATATAGAGCATCTTACATCCGCTATTGCAGAGCAAGCGTGGAAGTTGTTCCTGCATATCGAAGAGGATCTCGGCGGTTTTGCAAAAGCTGCAAACGAAGGAGCGATACAGGCAGCCGTGAACGAAAGCAACCGGAAGCGTCATAAAGATGTGGCTACTCGCAGAGAAAGTCTGTTGGGAACAAATATCTTCCCCAACTTCTCCGAGATGGCAAAAGATAAAATCACCAAACCGGATGCCGTGGCTTGCGGTTGCGAAAAGCATGCAACCATTACCGCACTGGATTATCGTCGCGGAGGTTCGGACTTTGAACTGCTTCGTTTGGCAACGGAAGAGGCTCCGAAGCGTCCGTTGGTCTTCATGCTTACAATAGGTAACCTTGCCATGAGACTTGCTCGAAGCCAGTTCTCCAGCAACTTCTTTGCCGTGGCAGGATACGAAGTGAAGGACAACCTGGGCTTCAACACCGTTCAAGAGGGCGTGGATGCAGCCATGGCAGCCAAGGCAGACGTGATAGTGCTCTGCTCCAGCGATGATGAGTATGCAGAGTATGCTCCTCAGGCGTATGAGGCTATCGCAGGCAGAGTGCCTTTTGTGGTGGCAGGAGCTCCGGCTTGTATGGAAGAGTTGAAGGAAAAAGGCATCGAACACTTTATCCACGTTAAGGTTAATGTGTTGGAAACACTGCAAGGATTCCATAAGCTGCTCGGTATTCAAGAGAAGAAATAACAGACCCCAAAACTCACTTTTAGAATATTAGATATGAAACCAAATTATAGAAGTATCAATATAAATGAAGGTCAATGGGGTACATCTTCCATTGCCGACTATGTTAAGAGAAATAATATCACAGCAGACTGGGAGACTCCGGAACATATCCATGTAAAGTCTGTATATACAAAAGAAGACCTTGAGGGCATGGAGCATCTCTCTTATGCTTCCGGACTTCCTCCATATCTTCGCGGACCTTATAGCGGTATGTACGCCATGAGACCATGGACCATCCGTCAGTATGCCGGGTTTTCCACAGCGGAAGAGTCCAATGCTTTCTATCGCCGCAACCTTGCATCCGGTCAGAAAGGTCTTTCCGTAGCGTTCGACTTGGCTACTCACCGCGGTTACGATGCCACTCACGAGCGTGTCGTGGGCGACGTTGGTAAAGCCGGCGTATCCATCTGCTCGCTTGAAGATATGAAGGTGCTCTTCGATGGTATTCCGTTGAACAAGATGTCTGTCTCCATGACAATGAACGGAGCAGTGCTTCCGGTGATGGCATTCTATATCAATGCCGGTCTTGAGCAGGGAGCTTTGTTGGAAGAGATGGCAGGTACTATCCAGAATGATATATTGAAAGAGTTCATGGTGCGTAATACTTATATCTATCCGCCTGAATTCTCAATGCGTATCATTGCGGACATATTTGAATATACGTCTCAAAATATGCCGAAGTTCAACTCTATCTCTATCTCCGGATACCATATGCAGGAAGCCGGTGCAACGGCAGATATAGAGTTGGCATATACACTCTCTGACGGGATGGAGTATCTGCGTGCCGGTATCAATGCAGGTATTGATGTGGATAAGTTTGCTCCCCGTCTATCTTTCTTCTGGGCGATAGGTATGAATCACTTTATGGAGATTGCCAAGATGAGAGCTGGACGTATGCTTTGGGCTAAGATCCTGAACGACTTCGGGGCTAAAAATCCTAAGTCTCTTGCTTTGCGTACTCACTCTCAAACTTCAGGGTGGTCTCTTACAGAGCAGGATCCGTTCAATAATGTCGGACGTACTTGTATAGAGGCGATGGCTGCGGCTTTGGGGCATACCCAATCTCTGCATACCAATGCGCTCGATGAAGCTATCGCTCTTCCGACAGATTTCTCTGCACGTATCGCTCGTAACACTCAGATCTATATCCAAGAGGAAACAATGATCTGTAAGGAGATAGACCCTTGGGCCGGTTCCTACTATGTAGAGAGCTTGACCAACGAGCTTGTTCACAAAGCGTGGGCGCATATCCAGGAGATCGAACAGATGGGCGGTATGGCAAAAGCGATAGAAACCGGTTTGCCCAAACTACGTATCGAAGAAGCTGCGGCACGTACTCAGGCTCGCATTGATAGCAATAATCAGGTTATCGTAGGGGTGAACAAGTACAGACTTGAAAAGGAAGATCCTATCGAAATTCTGGAGGTAGACAATACCGCTGTTCGTACTCAACAGATCGAACGTATCTCTCAACTCAAAGAGAAACGTAACGAAGAGGAGGTACAAAAAGCTCTTGCAGCCATCACTCATTGCGTGAAAACCAAAGAGGGTAATCTCCTTGATCTTGCAGTGAAAGCAGCTTCTGTCCGTGCAACATTAGGGGAAATCTCCGATGCCTGTGAGTGTGAAGTGGGAAGATACAAAGCAATCATTAGAACTATTTCAGGGGTGTACTCAGCAGAAACAAATAAGGATGCAGATTTCGTTAAAGCTTGTCAGCTTGCCGAAGAATTTGCGAAGAAAGAGGGACGTCAACCTCGTATCATGATAGCCAAAATGGGTCAAGACGGTCATGACCGCGGGGCTAAAGTTGTGGCGACAGGGTATGCAGACTGTGGTTTCGACGTGGATATGGGACCATTGTTCCAGACTCCGGCAGAAGCTGCACGCCAAGCCGTGGAGAACGATGTGCATATCATGGGTGTCTCTTCCTTGGCAGCAGGTCATAAGACTCTTGTTCCTCAGGTTATCGAAGAGTTGAAAAAGCTCGGCCGTGAAGATATCATCGTGATTGCCGGAGGTGTTATCCCTGCTCAAGACTACGATTTCCTTTACAAGGCAGGCGTTGCCGCTATTTTCGGTCCCGGTACTTCCGTGGCTAAGGCAGCCGTTCAGTTGTTGGAGATCTTGCTCGATAACGAATAAGCATACATTATAATACAGTTCCCTTAGGGGGATAACGGCAGTGAGAGGATAGGTGTAAAATTGCACTTATCCTCTTATTGTGTGTAATATTAAGGGGATATTAGTATCTTTGTTCAGCTTTAACATCAAAAAAAACAGAATTATCATGGCATACGGACTATTAAAAGGTAAGAGAGGAATCATATTCGGTGCTCTCAACGAACAATCTATAGCTTGGAAAGTAGCACAGAGAGTTGTACAGGAAGGTGCTACCATCACACTTACCAATACCCCTATGGCACTTCGCTTGGGCGAGTTGAATGCTTTGGCAGAAGAGACCGGAGCAAAAGTTATCCCTGCCGATGCTACTTCTCTTGAAGATTTGGAAAAAGTTTTTCAAGAAAGTATGGAAGCGTTGGGCGGTAAGATAGATTTCGTTCTTCACTCCATAGGAATGAGTCCGAACGTTCGCAAGAAACGCGAGTACGATGACCTTGACTACGGATTCCTTGAAAAGACTTTGGATATCTCTGCCATCTCTTTCCATAAGATGATGCAGGTGGCAAAAAAGATGGATGCAGTGGCAGAGGGAGGCAGTATCCTTGCTCTTACTTACGTAGCTGCTCAACGCACTTTCTGCGGATACAACGACATGGCAGATGCTAAGAGCTTGTTGGAGAGCATCACCAGAAGTTTCGGTCATATCTATGGTAGAGACAAGGGAGTGCGTGTCAATACCATTTCGCAGTCTCCAACCGTAACCACAGCCGGTAGTGGCGTAGATGGTATGTACAATCTCCGCCACTTCGCAGAGAAGCTGTCTCCTCTCGGTAATGCCAATGCCGATGAGTGTGCGGACTATTGCGTGCTGATGTTCTCCGATCTGAGCAAGAAGGTTACCATGCAAAACCTCTTCCACGATGGCGGATTCTCTTCCATGGGAATGAGTGTTGCCGCTATGGAGCAGTACGTTAAAGGAGAGCTTGACAATATAGACTAACCCGTTTGCTCAAGTAGTTTTTACCTCTTGAGCGGTATGATACGAGTCCGCAAGTACAGAGATTTCCTCAAAGTACTGCGGACTTTTTTGTGATATGAATGGAAAAAGAGTACTCATAACAGGCGCAACCGGATTCATCGGAGGCTATTTGGTGGAAGAGGCGCTCCGGCTTGGATACGAAGTGTGGGCGGCTGTCCGAAAGAGCAGTAACCGCTCTCGCCTGAACAGTCCTAAGATTCACTTTGTGGAGTTGGACTATACTTCCCCGACGCACATCGCTCATCTTGCAGACAGCTTAGCCCCTCAAGGCGAACCGGCATGGCATTTGGTGATTCACAATGCAGGGGTAACGAAGGTGAAGCAAACAGAAGAGTTTTATCGCATCAATAGCGAACAGACGGCTCTTTTCGTGGCACAGCTCCGGCAGGCAAAGTGTCCGCCCGAACGTTTTGTCCTTATGAGCAGCATGGGCAGCTACGGTCCGCCTCCGAATGATACCGAGCCTCTTCGTTCCTCTGACCCTTGCCATCCCGGCACGGAGTATGGAAAGAGCAAGCTGCTTGCCGAGCAGTATGTGCAGGAGAGCGGGTTACCTTACACCATTATACAGCCTACCGGCGTTTACGGGCCGTATGACCAAGACTATCTCATGGCTATAAAAAGTGTATCCAAAGGGATTTATGTCCGTTCCGGATTAGCTCTTCAACATCTCACGTTTATCTTTGCTTCCGACCTTGCCCGTGCTACATTCATTGCCGCAGAGGCTTCCGAAGCAGAGGGGAACAAGTACATCGTTTCGGACGGAAAGAGCTACACGGACAAAGATTTCGGAGAACTTCTCCGGAAAGTACTCGGAAAGAAGCGTCTGTTAAAGCTCGCACTTCCCCTGCCGTTGGTGTATGTCGGCTGCGTTATAGGGCAACTTTGGGGCGGTCTGACCGGCTCTCTCACACCTCTCAATAGAGATAAATATACGATCTTTGCGCAGCGCAACTGGCGGTGTGATGCTTCTCCTATCTTCCGTTTAGGCTTCTCGCCGGAATACGATCTCGAAGAAGGGCTCACCGCAACCGTGGCATGGGCAAGAGAGAACGGGCTGCTGAACTAATATAATATATGCTACCTCCTTCGTCCAATCCCTTTTGGGGATGATAAAAACGGGAGCATGAAATTGAAAAAACAGATCTGTCATCTATATAAAACACATCAAATAATATGAAACACCTACTACTTTTGGTCGCGATCTGCCTTGCATTATCGGCTTGTAGCAGTTCCGGCAACTCCTCTACCGAGGATACCACTACCCAATCTTCGGCTTCAGAAACATTGGACAAGGGAGGTCGTTGGCTCATGGCACTCTTCCAATCTTCAGAGAGAGAGGGATTTTCTCTACCTTACGATGAGGCTGTTTTCACCCCTCGTCTGCATCAGTTTTTTGAAGAGTCCTATATGCTCTACGACACACGCTCCAATGACATGAGCGATGCGGAGTTGGAAGAGGCAAAAGAGCTGTACAAAAAGAAGTGGGAAGGCATCTATCCCATCAAAGAGGATGCAATGGGATTTTTCGGAGCCGGATATGATGATCTGGAAATTGTGGAATACGTCAAGGTGGTACCACTTGGAGAGCTTCGTTATAACGTAATCCTTGAGTATGAGTGGAGAGGTGCAATACAATCCACGGTGCGTCTTGTGGAGCAGGGAGAGGGCTTTGTCATAGATGAGATGAGCTGTAAGAGGATTCCGTCAGAGCCTGTACCAATGCTTCTGCACCCCGGCAAACGCTGCTTTACAAACAGTGATGAAGGCAAGGATATCACCAATATCGAGATGGATATTGCCTCCGATGGTACAGTGAAAGGTCTCTTCAAGGTTGTCCCTGCCGATGGCGAGGGATGGGATGCTTCTTTTTCCGGGAAAGTGATAGGGAACAAGCTGAGAGTGGAGTTCGATTTGTTCCCCTTGGACATCTGTGAGGGTTACTACTGGGAGCTTAGACGTAAATGGTCTGTCATAACCTGCGATCTTGGCAATGGTGAAGAGAGCGAGGTGCTTATCATAAACTTCTATGGTCCCGATCCCGAAACGGGAGATCCCGG
This sequence comes from Porphyromonas sp. COT-108 OH1349, assembly GCF_000768755.1. Classification (NCBI taxonomy): domain Bacteria; kingdom Pseudomonadati; phylum Bacteroidota; class Bacteroidia; order Bacteroidales; family Porphyromonadaceae; genus Porphyromonas; species Porphyromonas sp. COT-108 OH1349. Next base: position 197,335 of record NZ_JRAH01000013.1, read on the forward strand.
CTCCATCCCGTTCAGCTACATAGAGTGTTCAAGGAAAAACGCAGCCAAGTAGGGCGGAAGAGCCGAACGGAAAAAGAAAAAGCACGAGGATGTCTCTATGCAGAGAGATCCTCGTGCTTTTTTTTGGTTTACGCTTTTCTCGTGGAGCTTTTAGCCTCGTGAAAAAGAAAAACCTCCCTATCTGTTTCCGGATAGAGAGGTTTTCGCTGTGTGCTTTCTGCTCTTCCTCTTGGACTTGAACCAAGGACCCTCTGATTAACAGTCAGATGCTCTAACCGACTGAGCTAAGGAAGAGTGTTTGTCTTATCTCTTAGACGATGCAAATTTAGGCATTTTTTTTTATCCTGCAATAGCTCAAAGAAAAAATGTTACCTCTTCTTTTGCTATTTTACTCCCGATTGGCTCTGCTCTTCCTTGTCTCTTTTTTCTCCGTCTGAGGGTTAAAGATTGTCGTTCATCGGATTCCTTCATTCGGATAAGCCGGAGAGCATTCGCTTAGGTCAAGAATAGAAATATTCATTAGCGTGGATAAAAAATCTGTCGAACACTTTTAGAAAACTTTCCGAACCTTATAAGATTTCAAAATCAACGTTTGAGGGGTGGAAGTTGTGGTTCGCTTTGGAGCAGTCAAGGTTCGATTTTCAGAAGTCGAAGCTTGGTTCGAGGAAGTGAATGGGTTTAGTGCAAGATATAAAAGTGAATAACGTAAACTCTGAACAGCTTTAGAACAGAGAAAAAACAAGCATACCGAAACCGGAACTCGGGACATCATGATTATGAATCATGCACTCCACAAGAAAAAGAGAAAGCATACCGGGAGGGGAAGAGGAGATGATTTCATCTGTAAAAGAAGTGCGATCCGGACAGAAAAAGGATATATCCCAACTCTTGTCCGGATCGCACTTGCTACCATTCGTCTAAAGGAGAGAGCGGTCTAACTTTCGTAGCCCTCTGCCAGCCTTAAGAGGTCGCCAAACACACCTCTTGCCGTTACCACGGCACCGGCTCCCGCTCCCTGTATTACAATAGGTCTGCTACCGTAGCTTTCGGTATAGATTTCAAAACAGCTGTCTGCGCCGCTCACTCTACCCAAAGGAGAGTTTTTGGATACACGCTTAAGAGCTGCGGTAAGAGTAGCTTCCTGCTTTGTGTTGTCCCAAACGATGTCTCCCACATATCTGAGAACTTCGTCCGGAGAGCAGGTTCCCCGAAGCTCTTCTATCTCTTTCTCCAGTTCTCCGAATCGCGTCCAGAACTGATCCAAAGAGAGTTTTCTCAGCTGTTCGGGTACAGGATTTTTCCAGTTTACATCCGAAAGCTCTGCCGCCACATCCAGTTCTCGCACCAAAATCAGAACCTTTCTTACCACATCTTCTCCGCTAAGATCTTCACGAGGATCGGGTTCGGTGAGTCCTCTTTGGGCAGACTCCTCTACGATTTCACGGAAAGAGCGAGAAGGCTCTTCGGTAAGCGTATTGAAAATGTAGCTCAAACTTCCCGAGAAAAGTCCGTGAATGCGTGTAATGCGTTCGCCTGCCAAATGGAGCAGTTTGAGGTTATCTATCAGAGGAAGACCGGCACCAACATTGGTTTCGTAGCGGTAGCTTCGTCTGTGTTTCTTGAGTGTCTCTCTCAGGTGGATATAGTCTGCGTAAGGTGCTATATTCGATTTCTTGTTGGAAGAGACAATGTCGAAGCCGTTGCTTGCAAAGTATGGATATTTCGCAGCGATGGCTTCGGAAGAGGTGTTATCCACCAAAATCATATTCTCCAAAGCGAACTTCTGCCCATACTCGACGATGGTCTCTGCCAGACTGTTTACGGATGCCGACTGTTTCAACTCCTCTTGCCACCCCTCTCCGATGCCTGTATGAGAGAGAAGCAACTGCCGAGAGTTGGCAATGGCAAATATTCGGAGGTCAATGTTTTTCTGCTCTTTCAGCTGTGTATGCTGGTGTATGATCTGCTCTATAAGAGCACCGCCCACCGTGCCGTGCCCGATAATGGCAAGATGGACACGCTTGGGACGCTCGAACATCTCTCCATGAATCACGTTGAGAGCCTTGATGCGCTCTTCTTCCCCCCGAACAAGCAGGCAGAGTGTATTGTCCGGAACGGCGTTATTGAGCAGAACAGGCAAGATGCGGTTGCGCACCAGTGCTCTATACGGACGGTCAAACTCCGCCAGATTGAGCCCGATGATGGCAACGATGGTAAGCCCTTTTTCTGCGTAGATCTTGGTGGTCTTCCCTTCCAAAAGGTCCTGGCGAAACTCTTGGTGCAGGGCTTCCACCGCTTTATCGGCATCCACTTCGCTTACCACTATGGCTATACCGCGCTCTGTGGAGCCTTGGGAGACAAGGCTGACACTGACATCCGCACTCTTGAATGCGCCAAAGATTCGAGCATCTATTCCTGAACGCCCAAGCATATTGCGTCCTTCGAAGTGGATCAGTGCCTTTTGTGAAAGAGATGCCAAGGCTCGTACCGACTTTGCTTTCGGACTGGATGTGATGAGAGTCCCGTTCTGCCCGGAGCCGTATCCGAAAGTGTTGAGCACCCTCAATGGGATATTTTTATCCTGCAAAGGCTCTATGGTTTTAATGTGAAGAATTTCCGCTCCGAACTGAGATAGCTCCGCCGCATCGGAGTAAGAGAGCTCGTCCATCTTTCGAGCTTCCGGAACTACGGACGGATTGGCTGTATAGATACCGTCTACATGGGTGAAGTTTTCCATGATTTCCGCATCCAAAAAATTGGCAAGGAGAGCTGCACTATAGTTGCTGCCATTTCTTCCGAGTGTGGTACGGACTCCCTCTCTGTCCCGTGCAATAAATCCCGTAACGATAGGTATGCAAGACGAAGGCAACTGACCGAACAGCCGGAGACATTTCTCTCTTGACTCTTCTACGTGAACGGAGGCTGAGCCAAACTGTGAGTCGGTTACGAAAAAGTCTCCGGAGTCTATAGCCGCAGCTTTATACCCCTGTCGCTCCAGCGCATTAGCTACAAACTTGGCCGATAGTAGCTCTCCGTAGCTTACGATTTCGTCTTCCAGCTTCAGACTGCACTCGCCTACGAGAGAAATTCCGGTGAGTAGTCTTAGGAGCTGTTCCTGCTCTTGTTCAAACTTTATCTCCGAACACTCCGTCTGATGTTCCCAGAAAAGGGAGAGGTCGTCCTTGAATGGTTCTCCTTTTCGGGCTTTATCTATAAGAGCAAGAAGGGTATCTGTGCTGCCACCTCGAGCAGATACCACCACGACGGGAGAGAGTTCCCGCTCATGGTTGTCTGTGATGATCTCTAATACTTTGGCTATTCCAAGCCCGTTGTCAAGAGATTTGCCTCCGAATTTTAATATCTTCATTACAATGTAGGAAAGTGAGGTTTGACAATACGGTTCAGCTGTTCATACTCCATTAAGAATGCATCGTGCCCATGTATGGAGTTTATGGTGTCGAGCGTGATATTGTTTTTTATATCCGATAGTTCGTTATAAGTATCCACTGCACGGTCGTGCGTGAAGAGCAGATCGCTGTCTATGGATACCATGTGAATATCCGAATGGATCTGTGCAAGCTCCAAAGCTGTCTTGCAAACAGCGATAGAGTAGGTGAGATGCGTCATTACCTTATAAGCGGAAAGCTTAAAGCGCTTTTTCAGAGTATCGCCATGATAGAGCAACCATCTCTCTACATCGTAGAGTTGTTCCTGCTCTTCCTGTGTGCTATTGAAGCGAACATTGAGCGATTGAGGTGTCCGATAGCAAGACATAGCGTGTATGCGGGCATCTCGTAAAGGGTCTGAAGAGTTGGCAAGTATCTGTTTTTGTATCAGTGTCTGAGTCAGAAGCCAGTCCGAAGCCCGATAATCGCAAGCGATAGGGAATATCTTTTTTGCCAGCTGAGGGCGTAAATGCGCCATCTGCCACGTGAGTGAACCTCCCATCGAAGCGCCTATGATACAATAGACTTCCGTGATGCCAAGAGATTCTATACCTTTTATGAACAAGGCGGCAATGTCTTTAAGGGAAAAACTTTCAGGGTCTGTGCTCTCTCTTCCATCGTATCCATTACCGGGGATATTAAAGGAAATAATGGTGTAGTGAGAGAGAGGAATACCTCCCTCATCACTTATCAGCTTGTTCCACCACCCTTTTTCTCCCGTGACGGAAGAGTTTCCGGTCAGAGCGTGATTCACTACAACGATAGGAGCCGAACCAAGTGAAGGTCCTGCCAGTTCGTAGCTTAGAGTTATGTCAGAGTGCTCCACCCCTTTCTCCGAACGGAAATCTTTTATGACTATTTCCTTTAGCATTTCTGTGCAGATTGAGTTAGTGCATTATGAAGATCGGCTTTAAGATCTTCTACATCTTCGAGTCCGATAGAGAGACGAATAAGATCAGGAGTTACTCCGGCACTTAGTTGCTGATCCTCTTTTAGCTGACGGTGTGTCGTGCTGCTTGGATGAATGATAAGCGACTTCGTATCTCCGAGATTTGCTACGATACGGAAGATCTTTGTGTTATCCACTACGCACTTGGCAGCATCGTATCCACCCTTTGGTCCGAACGTAACAAGACTGCCAAAACCTCCATTCAGGTAGCGCGCGCATATCTCATGATGCTTGTCGGAAGCAAGTCCCGGATAGTGTACCCACTCTACCAAAGGATGCTCTTTTAGCCATTCTGCGATCTCAAGGGCGTTTTTACATGCCTGATTGAGTCTCAGGGATAGTGTTTCCAACCCTTGTAGTATGATAAAGCTGTTGGTTGGGCTGATACAGCTACCGAAGTCTCTGAGCCCTTCCACCCTTGCACGCACGATGAATGCAGCCTCTTTGAACACTTTGCTATAGATAAGTCCATGGTATCCGGGACTTGGTTCGGTAAAGTCCGGGAAGTTACCATTGCTCCAGTCGAATCTTCCCGCATCTACCACTGCACCTCCCATTGCTGTGCCATTGCCACAGAAAAACTTCGTAAGAGAGTAGATCACGATATCTGCTCCATGCTCTATGGGCTTGAAGAGAATAGGGGTAAGAGTGTTGTCCACAACAAGTGGAAGACCGTTCGAGTGCGCGATGTTTGCTACTTCTTTTATGTCTACGAAGTCCAATTTTGGGTTACCCAAAGATTCCGTATAGACAATCTTCGTATTGAGTTGTATGGCTTCCTCGAAAGCTTTAGGGTTTTCGGGGTCTACAAAAGTGGTTTCGATACCCAGGCGGGGGAGTGTAACGCTGAGCAGGTTATAGGTGCCACCGTAGATGCTGGACGAAGCAACAATATGGTCTCCACTCTTAAGAAGTGTGAGAAGAGTAGTGGTAATGGCGCTCATTCCACTTGCTGTGGCTATGGCTCCTATACCTCCATCGAGAGCAGCGATGCGTTGTTCCAAAACATCTGTGGTAGGATTGTTGAGACGAGTATATATGTATCCCGGTTTTTGCAGGTCGAATACGCCTGCGGCGTGGTCGCTGCTTTCAAATGTGTAAGCGGTAGCCTGATAGAGAGGGATAGCCGTTGAGCCGTTGTTTGCCGAGGGTTCGTAGGCGGCGTGTAGTGCTTGTGTTGTTGCTTTTGTAGCCATGATCTTAAAGTTTTTAGGGTTATTATATAATTGTGATATTGTACAAAAAAAGACCGCTGCAGTCTTAAGATTGCAGCGGTCTGTCTATATATTGCAAAGTATATTTCGGAACTTATGCGTACAAGACAACCGATGCAAACCTCATTTGCATCATCATAGCCATCATGTACATATTCTTGTTCATTTCGTTGTTTCTATTTCTTGTTTGTCCTAATTGCTCGCGAAGGTAGATAAAAAAAATAAAAGTCCAATACCTAATCTGTTTTGCTTGTTGTAATTTTTCTTGATTTAAGATATAAGAGAATAGTGGTAGAGGATTTTAGCTCAAAGTTCTTGCAAAAAAACAGCTGTTGAAGTTTGAAGACATTTAATAAGATGTTGTTTGCAAGTGTTATAATACAATGTTAAAACGCTAATAGGGTCGGATAAATGTCTCAAAAGAGAACTATAAACGTATTTATTAAGAAGTTAAATAGGTTAAGCCGAAAGGATATGCTTGTTTAGAGTTTAGGGGTAATGGTTGTTTTAAATAGTGTCAAAATAATCGGCCTGATTTAATAATTCTGTTGCGCTTAAAAGAATAATAGGAATGAATAAAAAAGAGAGTACGCTTGTCTGCAATGTTTTTCATCTTCATCCGGAGCCGGATATATGAAAATAGGATTTGTAGGAGGCGATTTTGTCATAACTTTTATTTGTTCTTTTTAATGTGAATCGTGCTTAAAAAATATTTACCTTTGTCGTATACATTTGCAAAATATAGGTATAATAGAAGATCCTGCTTTGGCAAAAAAATCTCTTTTTGATCTCTCATTGAAAAGATGTCGTGCTTTTGCAGATGCAGAAGTTGCGTATCATTTTGTAGAATAGAGTATCCTGTATGGGAAAGAGTTTGAAAGGGATGTTTGCTTTGCCTGCTTCGCGTCTTTAAGAAAAATAGAGGGCGCAAAATATGGCAATGTTTGAGCAGGAGTGAAAAAACAGGAGACAAGCTATGAAAACAATCAAGAGAAACTATTTATTTCTACCGATGTCCTTTTTGCTTCTTGCAGCTTCGTTGGTAGGTTGTGGTACTTCCAAAAAGATAGCAAGGACGGAGACCAAACCACAAGTGGTAAATATTCTTGCCGTTAATGATATACATGCCACTCTGCCCAATTTTCCTCGTTTTGCATACATGGTAGACAGCCTGCGAGGAATCTATCCGGGGCTTCTTTTGGTCTCAGGTGGCGATAATCAGACAGGTAATCCTCTGAACGACCAGTATGTTCCGAAAGGGCTTCCAATGGTAGAGCTGATGAATGCTTTGAAGTTTGACCTCTCTGCCGTTGGTAATCATGAGTTCGACACAAACGGTAAGGATAACCCGCTGGAGGTACTCATCCGAAGAGCCAACTTCGACTATTTGTGCGCCAATGTAGTACTGCCTCATGCCGACTTCCCTTTCAAAGCTTACAAGATACTCCGTATGCCGAGTGGCGTGAGGGTCGGTTTTACCTCTGTTTTGGATATCAACAGCGGAAACATTCCGGATACACACCCGGACAGAGTAAGGGAGTTTTCGTTCAAAGATCCGCTGCAGGTCGGGAAAGATATGACCTTCTTGAAAGATAGCTGCGATATTCTCATCTATCTCAATCACTATGGGTTTGAAAACGATGTAGAGTTGGCAAAAAATCTTCCTGCCGGAAAGGTGGATCTTATCATAGGAGGGCATTCTCATACAAAGATAGATACCGAGCAGGTTCATAACGACATCCTTATCACGCAGGCGGCAAGCAAGCTCAAATATGCTACGCTTATCACCATGGCTCTGCATCCCGATGGCAAGGTGCAAAAGAGTATGAAGCTCTTGCCGGTAGGAAAGAGTGGCAATGTGAGACCGGAGATTCAGGAAATGGTGGCACGCTATCTGGCTGCTTCTCCTTTGGAAGAGGTTGTGGCACAAGCCGGAGACCACTTTACGTCATCCGAGCAGCTCGGCTACCTTATGGCGGACGCTTTCAGAAAGAGTGCGGGTGCGGAGATCGCTTTGGTCAATCCTGGCAGTATCCGAATGGATAATCTGAGCAAGGGGGATATCTCTCTTATGGATGTCTACACACTTGACCCGTTCGGAAATGAAATGGTGCTGGTAAATCTTACCGGGCATGAGATACGCGCTATGATGCTTTCGGGCTTTGAAATGGACGAGAAACGCCCGATGGTTCCTTCCGGACTTAAACTGCAATATACACTTGATGCCGAAAGAAATGTTAAGGATGTACGGATTTTTAATCCTGATGGATCCGATTTCGATATGGATAGAGTCTATAAGGTGGTTATGAGCAGCTACATGAACGTAACCTATAAGTACGAACGCTCGGATGCAGGAAAATCTCTCTTCAGGACTACTGCTGAGGGACTTATAGATTATCTTCGTGAAATTAAGACAGTGCCGAGCTATCGCAAAGAGAGCCGAATCAGCGGAGCAAAGCTCTAAACATATTCCCCTGAAAACTTACTCTTAGTTTGTTTTAGGTGAAAAAAGCATCTTTTTTGTGCAATTCTTTGTTTGTTTCAAAAAAGATGCTTACATTTGAGACACGGGAGGTTTGCTATTGGAAGTGACCCTTGGGGTAAAGATTTTGAACGTTGACTTTTGGCTTGTTACCTTTAACAAACACCTCATCCCGGTTTATTATTGGATTGTTGTACTTCCGGATTGTGATAAGGAATATTGTACCATGGGATAGTGGTGCCGTCCGGATGAGATTATAGAACTTGTAACTTATATAAAAAACGAATGTATATCTCCTAAGGGAGGAGAGAACGCTTTTAAACTTGAATGAAAATGAAAATTAAGTGCTTGATGTTTTTTCTGCTTCTTGCTCTTTCTCTCACTTTTTCAGGAAGAGGTTTAGCGCAATCTTGGGCTTTCAAGACCAATCTTGCGAACTGGGCTTTGGGTGCATCTCCTAATCTTACGGTCGAGAAGGCGGTTGCTCTTCGTTACTCTGTTGGCATAAAAGGTAGCTACAATTGGTTTTGGAGCAAAGAGAACCAACGAATGAAGCATTGGATGGTGAAGCCTGAGGTCCGATATTGGCCTCAAGGAAGTTTCACGGGACACTCGTTTGCCCTTCAAGGAATGGTAGCACAGTACAACTTCGGTGGGGTAAAACCTCCGTTCGGTCTCTATAAAAATCTTAGAGATCACCGCTACGAAGGGATGGGCTACGGACTTGGAGTCGGGTATAACTATCTCTGGAGATTTGGTGCTCGGAGTGGAGTGGAGCTCGGTTTGGACTTAGGGTATGTCCTTTTCGACTATGAGAAGTTTAAGTGTGTAAAGTGCGGAACTCTCATGGAAAAGGGTGTGTACCACTATTTCGGGCTTACCGGCTTGTCGCTATCCTATGTCTTCTTCTTATAGTAAATAGTAAGAAGCTCATTAAGTAAGTAAGATTACACTTTTAGAATGGTTTAACGGGGATGTTTTTTACATCCCCACCCTCTCTCTGCCATTGTTTAGTGGCATGGACTAACAACTTTGTGATGTAATATATCCATTTACGATAGTATTTATATACTCTCGAACTGACAACTTGTTATACAATATTTATCCACATTTTTAATTCTAATTGGTTATGAAAACGAGTAAAATTTTCGTAGTTGCAGCCATTGCTTTAGGTTTTATGGCTTGTAACAAGAATGAGGACATCAATGTACCTCAAGAAGAAGCGCAAGCAACGCTATCTGTTAAAATCAGTTCCGGTACGTTACGTGCTCTCGGTGCTCCCGATGATTCTGATCCTGTAAAGAACTTTGAAGTCTATGTTTTCAAAGGACAAGTCTTGGAAGGATACAAGAGAGTCGAAGGCGCTATGGAAGCAAAAGAAATTGAAGTCTCTGCAGGAAATGCTACATTGGCTGTTGTGGCAAATGCCGGAGGAGAAGGTCTTGGTAAAGCATTTACGCTTGATGAGCTGAAAGAAGCAGTAAAAGAAGGTGTTATAGAAGATGCAGGAGGTCTTCTGATGACTTCGGAAATGAAAGAGATATCCATAAAGGCAGGAAAGAATCTTTATGGATACACTAAGACCGGTGATGAAAACGAAATCTCCGCAGATCCTCTTGCTCTTGTCAGAGTACCTGCTCGCGTAGTATTGCAAGAAGCAAAGACCGAGTTTTCCGGAACTTTCGAAGGCTGGACTCTTGAACCGCAACAAGTTTTTGTTTTCAACGTTCGTGGTAAATCCAAACTGTTTGGAGATAATCTTTACATGGCGGATGCTCCTTTCTATAGCGGGGTAGATTTGGGTTCTTTCTCAGGAGATCTAGGACCGGCTGCTTCTGAAAAGCACAACTCTTTGCAAGATGAGATTTCTTCATTCGAAGAGCTTCCAGAGCTTCCTGCTTACTTCTACACTTATGAAAATGAGGATGCAGCTCATCCTGTGGTTCTGACCATCAAGGGTCTACTTAAAGATGCTGACGGTGAGCTTGTTAAAAATTCTCCTTATACAGATGCAGAAGGAACTACCTACTACTCTATTTTGGTAAATGTAACAAAGCAGGGTTATTCCTATGAAGGAGATGCCAGTGGTGGCAACGGAAAGGTTAAACGTAACACAGAGTATAAGCTTCACGTAACTATCAAGCGTCCAGGCAACAATGATCCTACCATTATACCATCGGATCCTGCAACTCTTGATGTTAAGGTTGTAGTAACTCCATGGACTGTGGTTGATCAAAACGTGACATATTAAGCCGAACAGCAGACGGAAAGATCTTCCGTAAAACCTAAAACTAATGTGGGCAGGCAATCTGCCTGCCCACATTCTCTGTTAAACTAAAAAAGCAAGAGTATGAATCGTGCAAACACATATCGAGTAGAACGCTGGTTCCTATTTGTGCTGATGATGACCTTGTTTTCAGCATGTATTAAAGAAGATCTCTCAGACTGTCCTCGACCCTTCCAGCTAACGGTGCAAGCTCTTGATGCGGATGGTAATGATATTACTGCATCAGGTGCTGTTAAGGATGTCGTCATGTTTGTGTTTGACGAGAAAGGATTGGTGATGGAGGCCTTTAAGCTTACCGAAGAGCAGGTCAAAAAGAAGCAGCCTATGCATGTAAAGATCCCATTTCCGGGCTCCAAGACACTTACTTGTACCGCGTGGGGCAATCTGGATGAGTCTGTAGAGTTTCCGGCTATGGCAACCGTGAAGCAAAAACAGGATCTTTATGTGAAACTGAAAAGTAAACAAGGAATCGCCGGTTATCCCGGAGAATTGTTTTCCGGATCGTTGGATGTACCGGTAGAGTTCGGTGGTTTGGAACCCGGAAAATCTCATACCGTAGTGATAAAGCATAAGGTGGCTTCTGTGCGCATTGTGGCACGTAAGCTATCGCCCGAAGTAGTATCATCGGTATCTTTCGTGTTGAAAGAGTCGCCGGATACATACAATTCAAATGGAGAACTTACAGGAGGTGTAGTCTCATACAAACCTACGTTTGCTTTTGATGGCGCAGGTCAGTGGGTTACACCAATATTCAATACATTCCCCAATGCAGGAGGAAAGACATATACTCTTGAAATGTATTGGGATGGACAACTTAAGAAAGCATTTACTCATGGTACCGATGGCACTCCTTTGGTTCCACAGCTCGGAAGACTCCTCAATATTATTATAGACGTGGATGCAGATCTTTCCGTTAAGGTGGTGGTAACTCCTTGGGGAGTGGTGTATCAGGAAGTTGAATATTAAAAACATAAGAGAAATGAAAGTTATAACAGAAAAGGTTTGTTTGCTTTTCGTGCTGATTGGTTCTTTTTTTCTTACGGGTTGCAAAGATGCATTGTTATCCGACATTCCCTCTGAGAAGAATGCCGTAATTTCTCTCATGCTTTGGGGATCGGAAATGAGAGCCGGGAGCTTGTTTTCCGGAGATGATGCCATAAATAAGGTCAGAGTTTATGTTTTTAATGGATCTCACGCTGAGTCTATTGATGTTTTCTCTGCAGGAGAAATGACATTTTCCAATCCTTTTAGAATTAAAAGTACTACCGGAGAGAAAACAATCTTGGTAGTGGCAAATGAACCGGCAGGTATATCTGCTCAGTTGGATGCTATCAAGACGATAGATCAGCTGGATAATATTAGATTGACAACAACGACCTTCCTACCTGTCCCTTTGACAATGGTAGGCAAGGCAACAGTAAATATTCCTTCTCAATCCACTCCGCTACTGATGACAGTGGACTTGAAGAGGTGCGTGGCGAAAGTAACCCTTAAGGTGAAGAATGCAAGTGCCGGAGCGGAGATAGAGCTTCTTCAAGTAAAACTCTATCGGAATACCGGCTCCACACCTTTGATGGAAGGTGTGCCGGGGGGAAGTATGCAGTTTTGGGATGCTATAGCCGGATATAATAGTTTTATACCCGTAACGAACGAGGGTGTAGATGTCTGGGGCGGTAGCAAGAATGCTGCCTATGTCTTTGAGAATCTTGGCTCCGTTTCGGATACTGTTTCGAGGGCGACATATCTGGCAATTTATGCTCATTATAATAATATCCCAACTCAATATGTGGGGTATGTCAATGATGAAAGTTCCAATGCTACGGATCATCATTATTCTATAAAGCGGAATCATCAATACAACTTGACGGCAGAGCTAAAGAATCTTGGAGAAACAAACAATCTGACTCTACGCACGGACGTTCTTCCTTGGAATGTTATCAGAGAAGATCTTGTCTTCAAGAGAGTATTCAGGATAGATCCTCATCTCACATTTAATGAGAAGACTATCGAAGTCAAATCTCCTGCCGATGTGGTTCAGTTTACATTTGAGTTGAAGAATCCTATTGAAGCTACTTGGAGAGCGATATTACCCAATCCGATCGATTTTGAATTTGTAGAGGAAGGTGGCGCAGTATCTTCCGGAGAAGCAGGTCGGGAATACACTATCAAGATAAGACCTCGTAATCCTCAAGGACCTGAAGAACGGATTACCGAACTATTTATCATAGTGGATGACGTTGAGATTCCTCTTCTCAAGGGAAATACCTCGATAGGACCTGGTAACAGAATAGTTATTAAGCAGAAGAAGGCTCCTATGCCGTTCAGTAAATAAAGGAGATACTCTTATGAAAAAGATTTTATTGACGATGGTGGCTTGTGTTGTTGCACTATCAGGGGCAATATCTCTCTCTTCTTGTAAAAGAGAAGAGGGGATGGAACCGGATCGGGAGAACTCCTTAGTGTTGCGGTTGGCTGCCAGTGATATCTCTCCTCGAACAGCAGAGGATGGAGAAGATGCTTTGAATGAAAATACAATAAACAAACTGGATATTTTTCTTTATCACGCCGGAGTGCTTAAGTGGCACATCAAGCCGTCGGATATGCAGATCACGGGGAATAGTGTAGTGATTCCGATACCGTCCAATCACGGTTATCTGTTTTTCCAAAATACAAACTCTTACGATCTGTATATCGTGGCCAATAGCTCTGTGGACCTTAGCAATATTTCACCCGGGGTGCCTAATAATAGTCCTGCAGATCTTCGGAATCGGGTGATTCAGGCTGCAGACTTCAAGACAAATGGAGGACATGTGGCTCAATCGGATTTCGTGATGGAAGGTTTTGTCTCTAAGGTGCTCACTTATCAGGATTGTGATCTGGGTTTGGTTAAACTTAAGAGAGCAGCCTCCAAGATCAGGATCAAGATAAACTCTGTTTCCGTTCCGGGATATGAATATACGCCTAATACAGGAACGGTGCAGTTTAAGCACTTTGTCGCTAAGTCCGCTCTTTTGGAAGGAGGTACTTATACTCCTACCGAGTTTGAAGAGACGTCTGCACGTGATTTGGCTCTAACGGGAGGAGTCTACACTACATCGGCTCCATTTTATGCTTATGAACAAGATTGGAAAAACAATATTGAAAGCAGAGCGTATGCCGAACTGTTGCTTCCTCTAAAGAAACAAGAGACCGGAACTGTACGTACATATAGATATATCTTGCCTTTGGTTCCCAAGAATCTTGTGGGAGAAGAAGCAGTATATAACTCTTGCTTTAAGCGTAATTTGCTTTATGATGTAGGGGTTACGGTCAATATTCTTGGTGCTCTCAAGGAAGAACCTGTAACATTGACCGGGGTTTATACCATTAAGGATTGGAGCACAAGAACTATTCTTGCTGAGGTTAAAGCATCCGACTATCTCGTTGTTTCCGAGAATAGTGTGGATATGCCAAATATCACCGATTATGTTTTAACCTTCAATTCTTCCCAACCCGATGTCAGGCTTGTGCCCGGATCCTTGAAGGCTACATATACCTATGTGCCTGCTGATGGTAGCTCTCCTGTTACTACTCCTGTTACTCTTGCACAGATGCCGACAGTAGTTGTAGCTTCGGGAGTGGGAACCGGAAATATTACCATCACAAGTCCGATACCTGTGAACTTGGTGCCTAAAGATATTGAGTTCAAGGTTACAAATGGGGCACTTACAGAAGTGGTTAATATAAAGCAGACTCCGGGGGTCTATTTTACCAATGAAAAGAGTGTGAAATCTTCTCAGTTCAATTCTTATAGTGATATGGTAGATTCGGGGAATGGACTTCGTAATGCCTATACTTATAGAGTAACGACATCTGCATCGGGAGCAAAATATCCGAGCAGTAATGAAGAGCTGATACTGGGATTCCCTCCTGTGGATTCGGATGGCAATACTCTTAACAACGCAGATGTAGCCAAGATGGTTTCTCCTAATTTTGAGATGGCTTCCCAATTTGGTGCAACGGTGGCACAAGAATATAATAATGCTAAAAGACATTGTGCTCAATATTGGGAGGAAAGTGAAGCAGGAGTAAGGAAGAGAGGATGGAGATTGCCGACTGAAGCAGAGTTGAAGTATATCGAACAACTCCAACATCTGCCTGCAAATCTTCAAGGTCTTTTGATGACGGGACGATGGTACTGGGATTCATACAGCGGTAATAATGCTTACCTGTTTGTGAACAATAATACTTCGGGTTCTTCTCCAACGAGAGCTCACGTGCGTTGTATCCGTGATATTAAATAACACTAATAAGGAGTACACTTATGAAAAAGATAATTTATACACTTATTGGATGCTTGATATTGTCTCTTGCGGGCTGTTCAAGATTGGGAACAGATGTTGCAAATGAGAAAAAACAGGGAGATACGGGCGATGTCTTGGTTGAGTTTGGTGCAGTTATCCCCGGATTCAAGGCTGTGGAGCTAAGAAATAATGGTGGCGTTGAGAATCTGAATCTGTTGGTTTTTAATCAGTATGGTATTCTTATCGCACGTCGAGTAGCTACATTACAAGGCTTATCCGGAGAAGGGTATCGCTTCTCTGCTAGCTTGCCTAAGTCTGATGATATTAGGACAATTCACTTTATTGCCAATCATGATTGGACAACAGTGGAAGACTCCCATATCTTAGGACATGATGAAGCTTCTGTGGTTGCTCTTATGACAACAGATAGGGGAGTCTTTTGGGCAAGAAAGGAGTTGCCGAATGGTATTGATGCCGGGAACCTTGAAGGAAGTATATCTCTATTGCGAAATCAGGCAAAAGTAACTGTCGAAAATCAAGCAGCAAACTTTGTCTTTGAAGGTTTCACTCTTCATAATACGCTTACAAAGGGAACAGTCGCTCCATACAATACAACAACCTTTAAGTTCCAAGAGGGATCTTTGAATGAACCACTTGATATAGTTCTTAATACTGCGGTTGAAAGTAATCTGGGTATGGGAGAACGTTTCCTCTTTGAGCGCAAAAACGGACGTGCCAAAGATATTACTACCGCTATTATAAAAGGTAAATATCAGGGAGGAGCTTCTACATATTATAAGATAGACCTTATAGATTCCGATAAGAAAAGGTATGATATAGAAAGGAACTATCATTATAAGATTATTATCAAGAATGTACACAAAGGAGGTTCTCCCACGTTTGCTGCTGCCTTGCAGGTTGCTTCTCATAATAATACGGCTCTCGACCCGACAGTAGAGAAGTATCCTGTTATAAGTGATGGAGTGAGCAAACTTGAGGTTGAGCGTACCTTGATTATCTTGACCAAAGCATCTGAAGATCTGATCACTTGGGCGAAGTACTATCCCAATCTTAACAACCCTACTTTCAATAATGAGGGAGTAACATGCCGGATAGAACAGGAGACCGGTAAGGAAGTTTTAGCTGCCGGCTCTCTTCAGTTTAATACGAATAATGGTGAGATTAGGGGAGTTGCCATAAATCAGTTGCCTCCTTCACCAAGGGAAGCTCGTATTATAGTTTCCAAAGGGGATTTTCTTGCAAGAGTTATTCGGGTTGTGCTAAGAACGCCGTATAGTTTTGGAACTGTTAAGATCAATACTTCCAATACCGTACCATCTGGTCAGGAAAAAGTAGCTAAGGTCTATTTCAATATCCCATCAGATTTTCCTGCGGACCTTTTCCCTCTATACATAGAGATAAAAGCCAATACTCTCTATCCCGTACAACAAGGCGTACAAGTTGTTACGAGAGGAAGTAATATGTACCATATCTTTAGAGTAACTTCTCCGGGTACAAAGGAGGTACACTTCAAGACCAATTCAGTGTCAGGTGTGGAAACAGTTGAGGTCTCTGCAGAGTATTTTGCGAAAGGAAATGTTTCATATACAAGAAGTTAAGTCTTTTCTAAGAAAGATATAAGTAAGGAAAAGACATATTGGATATATGGTTTTCATGGAAGATTTAGATCCATTTTCGAGATGGCTGCTTTTAGGAGTGGCCATCTCTATTTTGTGATTTTACTTCCGACGAGAATACTCATAAGTTTAGAAAAAGATTGCAGAAGTTTGGTGGTATAGAATATTCTACTTAACTTTGTGCCACTTTTGCAGGAGAAGAGTAATGCTCTTTGGACAACAAAAGAGGTCATAGACATATTGAGACAAAAATCAACAAAGTAGTACAAGGGAAACAGAAGTAGATAGATGTTTTGGCATCTTACAACTTTTTAGTGTTTACCCGTCAACTATTACCTGGGAAATATATTAAGGATACTGAGCATAGGAATAAATAGAAACAAAATGACAAAGAAGAGTTTGATCCTGGCTCAGGANATACTGAGCATAGGAATAAATAGAAACAAAATGACAAAGAAGAGTTTGATCCTGGCTCAGGATGAACGCTAGCGATAGGCTTAACACATGCAAGTCGAGGGGCAGCACGTATTCAGCTTGCTGAATATGGTGGCGACCGGCGGATGGGTGCGTAACGCGTATGCAACTTACCTGTCAGAGGGGGATAACCCGGAGAAATTCGGACTAATACCGCATACACTTGAGATACTGCATGNTGGCGACCGGCGGATGGGTGCGTAACGCGTATGCAACTTACCTGTCAGAGGGGGATAACCCGGAGAAATTCGGACTAATACCGCATACACTTGAGATACTGCATGGTATTTCAAGGAAATATTTATAGCTGACAGATAGGCATGCGTTCCATTAGCTGGTAGGTGAGGTAACGGCTCACCTAGGCGACGATGGATAGGGGAACTGAGAGGTTAAACCCCCACACTGGTACTGAGACACGGACCAGACTCCTACGGGAGGCAGCAGTGAGGAATATTGGTCAATGGGCGAGAGCCTGAACCAGCCAATTCGCGTGAAGGATGACTGCCCTATGGGTTGTAAACTTCTTTAGTAGGGGATTAAAGTTTGCCTTGCGAGGCAATTTGCAAGTACCCTAAGAATAAGTATCGGCTAACTCCGTGCCAGCAGCCGCGGTAATACGGAGGATACGAGCGTTATCCGGATTTATTGGGTTTAAAGGGTGCGTAGGTTGCTTTTTAAGTCAGTGGTGAAAAGCTGTGGCTCAACCATAGTCTTGCCGTTGAAACTGAGGAGCTTGAGTGTAGATGCTGTAGGCGGAACGCGTAGTGTAGCGGTGAAATGCATAGATATTACGCAGAACTCCGATTGCGAAGGCAGCTTACAAAGTTACAACTGACACTGAAGCACGAGAGCGTGGGTATCAAACAGGATTAGATACCCTGGTAGTCCACGCCGTAAACGATGATTACTAAGAGTATGCGATATAATGTATGTTCTACAGCGAAAGCGTTAAGTAATCCACCTGGGGAGTACGTCGGCAACGATGAAACTCAAAGGAATTGACGGGGGCCCGCACAAGCGGAGGAACATGTGGTTTAATTCGATGATACGCGAGGAACCTTACCCGGGATTGAAATGTGCATGACGTAGACCGGAGACGGTTTATACCCTTCGGGGCATGTATGTAGGTGCTGCATGGTTGTCGTCAGCTCGTGCCGTGAGGTGTCGGCTTAAGTGCCATAACGAGCGCAACCCACATTGTCAGTTACTAACAGGTAAAGCTGAGGACTCTGGCGAGACTGCCGGCGTAAGCCGCGAGGAAGGTGTGGATGACGTCAAATCAGCACGGCCCTTACATCCGGGGCGACACACGTGTTACAATGGTGAGGACAAAGGGCAGCTACCTGGCGACAGGGTGCGAATCTCCAAACCTCATCTCAGTTCGGATCGGAGTCTGCAACTCGACTCTGTGAAGCTGGATTCGCTAGTAATCGCGCATCAGCCATGGCGCGGTGAATACGTTCCCGGGCCTTGTACACACCGCCCGTCAAGCCATGGAAGTCGGGAGTACCTGAAGTACGTCACCGCGAGGATCGTACTAGGGTAATACCGGTAACTGGGGCTAAGTCGTAACAAGGTAGCCGTACCGGAAGGTGCGGCTGGAACACCTCCTTTCTGGAGCGAAGTATTNATCGTACTAGGGTAATACCGGTAACTGGGGCTAAGTCGTAACAAGGTAGCCGTACCGGAAGGTGCGGCTGGAACACCTCCTTTCTGGAGCGAAGTATTACGAGATATTCTGCGTGTTATTTATGCAGGATATAAGATAGAGGTTACAGAAGTTCTGCGTACATCTTGTTTTGTCCAATATGCTGATATAAAGAGAGCCTTTTTGCCAAGTGCAGAAAGGCTCTTTTCTTGTTTATAGCCNGTTACAGAAGTTCTGCGTACATCTTGTTTTGTCCAATATGCTGATATAAAGAGAGCCTTTTTGCCAAGTGCAGAAAGGCTCTTTTCTTGTTTATAGCCCTTTTGTAGGCATTTTATTGTATCTGTTGTTCCGGTATTCTTTTAGAGATAGCTGTATAAATATCGCAGGCCGGATATTTATTACATCTGTTTTTCCCAATATTTCAATCTGCAAAAGCAGCGTTAGAAAAGAGTATACAAATATTTATTACATCTGTCTTCTTAAATATTTCTTCCAAAGGAATATCCTCAAGTGTTCCAAGACTCCTTCCTGTCTCATCTGTTTTTCTGGTCTCTCCACGCTGAAATCGTGAATAAAAGGTATCTTTACGGAAGAAAAACAGATTTCATGCACCCTATTCATATCAAATTTGAGCTTTCCAAGAGAGTGGCAGACGGAGAAGATATTCGTCTGCTTGTTATTGAGGTAGTTAATGGTTCGGTTCAGAACCGGGATGCTACCTCTTTGTTGTTTATGCTCTCTCCTTTAGACCTTGATTTTTGGACGAGAACTCTTACCATAAATCCCTGTTCATCAGCCACGGAGATAGTGCTTAAATACAGCTACGAAGTTTATCGAAATGAGTCATTGGTCGATAGTGAAACATCCGGTGTTCACGAATTAAGACTCCCATTTAAGAGTGATATCGAGAGCTTTATAGTGAGAGACGACTGGCGTTGTTCCACATCTTTGGGGCTTCTTGATAACCAACTTTTCGATGTCATACTGCGTCCCAGCACCCCGCTTTCCTCTTTTGAAATGGAGAATGAAGGTGTTTATTTCACTTTGCCACTGCTTTTTTCGCCACTGAACGAAAGTCTGTATCTCGCAGGCAGTATAGAAGAATTGGGCTATTGGAATCCGGAAGAGGCTCTGCCTTTTCGGCAAGTTGGGGGGCGGCTTATGGCACAAATCAGAGGAGGAGGGCAACCTTTTGAATACAAATTGATTGCAAAAGATCCTTTTGGCAGGGTCGAGTGGGAACTTTTAGATGGAAACAGAATCTTCAGAGCGGAGGAAAATCGTGCTCCTGTTCTTGTAAATCTCTCACTCCCAACGTTTCAATCCTTATCCCTTCCACGCATTTCGGGGACGGTGGTTCCTCTTTTTTCTCTGCGCACAGAAAGCTCTACCGGTATCGGGGACTTTGATGATCTCAAAACTCTTATCGATTGGGTGAAGCAGACCAAGCAGCAAGTGATACAGCTTCTTCCCATTTACGATACCAATTTTTCCTGTTCAGACGATAGGAACTACCCCTATAATGCCATCAGCACATTTGCTCTGAACCCGGTTTATCTATCGCTTAGAGGGATGGCCGGCAAGAGTCTGTTGCAGAAGTTGAAGAGATTCGACAAAAAAGATAAAGTGGCGTATTCTTCCGTTTTATCTCTTAAGATGGAAGCGTATCGGCACCATTTTGAGCAGCTTACCTCTTCAAAAGAATGGATGACAGAGGCATATCTCTCCTTTTATGATGCTCATTCCGAAGATCTTCTGGAATATGCCTTGTTCAAGCTTTACTCTTCCGAACATCCGGGCAGAGCTGTTGCCGAATGGTCTGCCTATCCCACCTATCTGAAAGAGAAGACAAAGGGACGAACGGAGTGTCTCAGCCTGCCTTTGGAGCTGCATTACCACATCTATCTTCAATATCTTCTCTATGATCAACTGCTGGATGCCAAGACTTATGCAGCCGAAAATCGCATAGCCATAAAGGGAGATCTGCCCATCGGGATTGCACCCGATAGTGTGGATGCCTGGGTAAGACCTCATCTTCTCAATATGAACCTCAAAGCGGGAGCACCGCCCGACTTTTTTGCCACAGAGGGGCAGTGCTGGGGATTTCCTACTTATGACTGGAAGAGTATCGCTTCCGAGGAGTACAGATGGTGGACTAACAGGATGCAGTGCATGGCTCTCATCTATGATGCCATCAGGATAGATCATGTTTTGGGATTCTTTCGCATCTGGTCTGTTCCCGAATATACGGAGAATGCCTGCTGTGGTTACTTCGATCCTGCCATCCCTTTGGACAGCCACACCATAGCGCAGTATATCCCCGATATAGACATTGAAGCTCTTACCCTACCGGTCGTTTCGGAAGAGCAAGCCTTTTCGATGTCGTCCAAAAAGGTGGTAAACGAACTTGTTGCATCCGGTGTCTTGAAGAGAAAAGGGCAGAATCTTGTAATGCCCGATCCCAAATGTTCTCTTTCCTCTGCCACTCTCTCTGGCAAGGCAATTTCGTTAGCCGAAAAGATCAGAGGAGAGGCGCTGTTTATCAGAGACATGAACAACGGTCTGCATCCGAGGGTATTGCCGGAGCTTACAATGCGTTACGCCTCGCTGTCCAACGAGGAGAAGAGAGCTGTTTCGGCTCTTCACTACCACTACTATTACGAAAGAAATGATGAGCTTTGGTACAAAACGGCGCAGGAGAGACTGGATCGGCTTTCAAAAAGTTCAAGGATGCTGCTTTGCGGAGAAGATTTAGGCTTTATGAGCAATGCCGTTCCTCATGTCTTGAAGAAGTATAACATCTTGTCGCTCAATCTACCTCGCATTTCTCGTAAACCCGAAGAAACGTTTATGACCTCTGCGGATGTGGAGTATCGAAATATTCTTTCCACCGGAACTCATGATATGCCAAGCCTTCGGAAATGGTGGGAAACCCTGTCGTCTCAAGAGTACACACAGCTCTTTCTTTCCATGACTCCGCCACAGGGGCTTAACTATCTTTTCCAAGAGCCGATGGAGATGAGCGGAGTGGTAAATATGCTTGTGAAGATGCCGGCTCTTGCCGTGATTCTTCCCATACAGGATTGGTGGGCATTGACAGGCAAGTATGATCATATCTCTCCGGATAAAGAGCAGATAAACTTCCCGGAAAATGCGTCTCATGTGTGGGACTACCGGATACCCGGCACACTTGAAGAGCTGCTTTCGGATAGGGAACTTACCAAAAAAATCACGAAAACGGTGTCATCGAGAAGTCATAACCTATAATTCCGAAAAAGCTGTTTTTATATATTCCATCCCGAGAAAAAAGGGCTTTTTTCTCGCTCTCTATTTTGCTTGAAGGGGGCGTTTTCAGAGCGTGACAGAACTGTTAAATCGGGGTGATTTATTAACACAAATTTTGATACCTGTTTACTCGAAATGCTAAAGCAATATATTTTGTCGGCTTAAAGTATTTAACGAAATCGGTAAACGTATTTACCGATTTCATTTAATACGTTTACCGGATTCAATTAAAGTATTAAGAATATTTCTTTAGTCTTTTGGTTATCAGTGTTTTATCTGTTTCTCTGTCTGTTTCGTGCTTTTTGTGGCTCTTTTTGAGTTAGGTTTTGTTTACATACGACCGGCTTGTTTTTGAGTTTTATTAACTCGAAAACAGCCCATGAAAACGACCAAGAGGAGAAAAGTTCTCAAATTCGAGATTTCTTGTATCTCTTTTGTTATTAGCTTATTAAGGCGCTTCAAGTGGAATTGGTGCTTTAATTCTCTATATCAAAACGGCTCTTTGAGGAGATTTGTAGCCATTCTGTTTTTATATAAAAGCTCCTCTCGGCTGCGATCGTTTTATAGAGAAATTCTTTTTGTCTCTCCTCTTTGATTTTTTATTTGACAGACCGGAATATCTGTAAGAGATCGGGAAAAGATACGGGTATGAAAAACAGCCCTATCTTCCTTCATTGCAGGGAAAAAATCTCCTGCTTCGGGCAGAGGAGGAGCATTGCTATTGCGGAAACGAAAATTTGTACTAAATTTGCACCTGCTTTACGATAAATTTTTGAAACTCTTCCTTAGCTCAGTCGGTTAGAGCATCTGACTGTTAATCAGAGGGTCCTTGGTTCAAGTCCAAGAGGAAGAGCTCACAAAAGCCTTATAGACAATACTGTCTGTAAGGCTTTTTTCTTTGGTATGTGGTCTGGAAAGAAACCCTAAAAATTAGTAACTTTGCGATATATGAATGCAGATATAAGACCTCGTTTGGAGGATTTAGAAATAATGGCTCCCGTGGGCGGCTTTGAAGCTCTTCACGCTGCGATACAGGGAGGAGCAGACTCTGTCTACTTCGGTATTCAGGGATTGAATATGAGAAGTAACTCTTCCCGAAGTTTTCAGAACGAAGATCTGAAAGAGGTTGTCCGCCTTTGCAAGGAGAAAGGAGTGAAAACCTATCTCACGGTCAATACAATCATATACGACTCGGATATGCATCTGCTGCACTCCATAATAGATGCGGCGAAAGAGGCGGATGTCTCTGCCATCATCGCTTCCGATGTCGCGGCCATGCAGTATGCCTTTTCAAAAGGAGTGGAGGTGCATCTCTCCACTCAGCTCAATATCACCAATGTGGAGGCGTTGAAGTTTTACTCCCATTTTGCCGATGTGGTCGTGTTGGCACGAGAGCTTAATCTGGACCAAGTCCGTCATATTTACGATGAGATCATAAGACAGGATATTCGAGGTCCCAAAGGCGAGCTTGTCCGCATAGAGATGTTTGCACACGGAGCTTTGTGTATGGCTGTGAGTGGCAAGTGTTACCTTAGCCTGCATGAGAAAAATCTTTCCGCAAACAGAGGAGCCTGCAATCAGATTTGCCGCAGGCAGTACACCGTGAAAGATAAAGAGGATGGTATAGAGATGGATATAGACAACCAATATATCATGTCCCCAAAAGACCTGAAGACCATCCACTTTATGAACAAAATGATAGACGCCGGAGTGAGAGTCTTTAAGATAGAAGGACGCGCACGCGGTCCGGAGTATGTCCGTACCGTGACCGAGTGTTATCGTGAAGCGTTACAGGCTTACTGCAACGGAGAGTTTACGCAAGAGAAGATAGATGGCTGGGATTACAGATTGGAACAAGTCTTCAACAGAGGATTTTGGGATGGTTACTATCTGGGACAGAAGCTCGGAGAGTGGACACACTCTTACGGCTCTTCCGCCACAAGAGTAAAGGTCTATGTGGCAAAAGTAACCAAGTATTTCAGTAATCTTTCCGTTGCGGAGGTCGAGGTGGAAAGCAGCGCCGTCTCTGTCGGAGAGGAGTTGGTGATCACCGGACCTACGACAGGTGCCGTCTTTGTCGTGGCTGAAGATATAAGGGTAGATCTCAAGAGTGTTGACAAAGCGGAGAAAGGCGAACGTTTCAGTATAAAAGTACCGGAAAAGGTACGTCCGGGAGATAGAATGTATGCCATGAGAATGAAGCAGGATTCCGGCTCCCGATTCAAATAAACAGTAGAAGTCATGAGCGAAATCGTTTACGAATTGGAGTTTAAGGTCAGAGACTACGAGTGCGATCTGCAAGGTGTGGTAAACAATGCACGTTATCTTCATTATATGGAGCATACCCGGCATGAATATCTGGAGACGTTTGAAGAGAGTTTTAGCCGTATGCACGATGAAGGATTGGACGCTTTCGTGGTGAAGATAGAAGTGGAATACAAAAAGTCTCTTCGGAGTGGAGATCATTTCAAGGTAACTCTTCGTAAAGAACGATCCGGCGCTCAGATGATCTTCTATCAAGATATTACATCTTTGGATGGCTCTGTAATACACTCCAAAGGGAGAGTACATGTCGCTATCGTAAAGGATGGAAGACTTACTCGTGGAGAGTATTTCGATACCTTGTTCGGATGATACTGACGGAGGAACAGAAAGCTTTACTGGCTTTGAGCTGTGTGGATGGAGTAGGACCGGTGATAGCTCACTCCCTGCTTGATCTGTGCGGATCGGCTACCGATATTTGGAATAAAGGGAAAGAGGAACTGCTTCGTCTGGATGGAGTAGGACCGAAGTTGGCATCCGCTATATACGATGGTCAAGCGCTTCTCAAGGCTCAAGAAGAGCTGGATCTGCTTCGGAAAAATGACAGGATAAACATCTGCTTCAGTAGCGATGATGTTTATCCTGCTCTTTTGAAAGGGTGCGTGGATGCGCCTCTGCTTTTATACTATTATGGTGAACTCCCTGAACCGAATGCCCCATGGATAAGTATCGTAGGGAGTAGAAGCTGTACGGGATATGGAGAAAGCATGGTGGATAAGATCGTAAAAGCTGTTGCCGAAAGCAATCCGAACGCTGTCATTGTAAGCGGATTGGCATACGGGATCGATATTCTGGCACACAGGGCAGCTCTTAAATATGGTCTTAAAACATTGGCAGTGCTTGCGCATGGGCTTCATACTCTTTATCCGGCAGTCCATAGACGGGATGCCGAGAATATAATACAGGCAGGAGGAGCCGTGATAACCGAGTATCCGTACTATACAAAGGCTTTACCTGCAAGATTTTTGGCTCGTAACAGGATCATTGCCGGCTTGTCTCATGCTACGGTTGTCGTTGAAAGTGCAGCGAAAGGAGGCTCTTTGGTTACGGCAGACTTGGCTTTCTCTTATTCGCGTTCTGTGTTTGCCGTCCCCGGCAGAGTGGGAGATATGCTATCTTCAGGCTGTAACGAACTTATCTCTCAGCAGAAAGCTTCGATCTTTTGTTCAGCCGAAGAGATGCTGACAGAAATAGGTTGGGATAGCTTAAAGGAAGGTAAAAGTAAAGTTATTCAACAATCTATTGGTATATTTGCAGATATACCGGAGGAGTTAAAGAGTAGCAGATACTACTCTCTACTCAAAGAGAGAGAGGGGTGTACAATGGAAGATATCTCTTTGATACTGGGCATCCCAATCCATGTAGCGTCTGCCGAACTCTTTGAACTCGAACTTAATGGATATCTTAGAAGCAAGCCCGGAGGAATATACGAGCTTGAATCTCAATACAGATAGAGTGATGCGTTTTAACCTTGCCATATTATCATTATTGTTGCTCTCTTTTTCTTCTTCCGTTGTTAAGGCTCAGACGGAATGGAAAGATGATGCGTTCTCCATGTTTATTCACTATGGACTTTACTCTATACCTGCCGGAGTTTGGAATGGAGAGAGGGTAGAGTCCGGTTATTCCGAGCAGATATTAAGTTTTGGAGTGCATTTCTCGGATTGGTATGAGGCTTTCGCCGAACAGTTCGATGCTAAAGATTTCAATCCGGACGAGATAGTCCGGCTGGCTAAATCTGCAGGCATGAGAAGCATAGTGATTACAGCAAAACATCATGACGGGTTTTGTCTGTTCGGTTCAGACTACACTTCTTACGATGTAATGGATGCCACACCGGCAAGGAGAGATCTTATCGGAGAGCTTGCAGAGGCATGTCATAAGCAGGGAATGCGTTTCGGTATCTATTTTTCTCTGATAGACTGGAACTTTCCCGGTGCTATGCCAATCTCTTCACACAATGCAGATCCTATTACCATCCTGCATCACGAGTACAATAAAAAGCAGGTAACAGAGCTTCTGACCAAGTATGGAAAGGTGGATGAACTCTGGTTCGACATGGGGTCACTAACGACAGAACAGAGTCGCGAACTGTATAATCTTGTACATCAACTGCAGCCGGAGTGTATGGTTAGCGGTAGAGTGGGGAACGACCAAGCGGATTTTTCCGTAATGGCAGACAATGAATACCCCAACTACTCCATAGTGAAACCATGGCAGACGGCAGCATCCATGTTTAACGAAACATGGGGATACCGTTCATGGCAAGAGAGAGGAGAGGTCGCAGATAAGGTTAATGAGAAATTTCTCTCCTTGGTAAAAGTACTTGCAAGAGGAGGAAAGTATCTGCTCAATATAGGACCTATGGGGAGCGGATCTTTGGTACCTTTTGAAGTGGAGGTGCTGAAAGAGATGGGAAAACGCACTGCTGTTTATCAAGAAGCTCTGTATGGTGTCCAGGCAGCTCCTTTTTCTTTGGAGGATAAGTCTTATTTGGCTACTGCAAAAGGAGGAAAGAGCATTTATCTGTTTGTCCCGACCTCTTCGGATATGAGAGATAAGCGGATGCAGGATATTCTTCTTCCTGCTCATCGAGGAGATATAAAGAGGGTTACACTGCTTAATGGTGAAGGGAAAGAAGAGCGTCTCTCTTATTCTCGTCTTCAAGACGGATCAGTAAGATTGGCTTTACGAGCTCCTCTGCATCCATTGGAATATCCGGTGATGGTGGTTAAAGTAGAGTATAAGAAAGGTTATGACTATACTCCGAAGACCTCTATCCGACAACCGGAAGAAGTACTTTCTTATGCCAATGCCGAGTATCTCAACAGCCATTCGTCATTGGACTACTATTGCGGATACCGCAGTGTCATCGGTTATAAATGGAATACTCCTTATCTGAATAAGAAAGAAAGTTCTCTGTTGCTTTTATATCCTCTTGAAGATAAAGGTAAAAGCATTCGTCTTGTTACTTCAAAGGGAGCAAAGGAGATTGTTTTGGCAGAAGGAAAAAACCTTTCTGTTTCCACACCAAAATATTTGCTTGGTAAAGCAAGACGGAAGATAGCTTATGGTGTATTCGGAGCACCTGTAACGGATAATGGTGAATGGGAAGAGGTAGAAGAGGTTATGGATATGAATTATCCTCTACGCCCAAGAAGAGCAGTGGCTTTGGATGTGCCCATAACCGTATATGACGATACCATACTGCCTATAAACCTTTCTTATAAAGATGGTTTGATGGTTTACTTGAACGGAGAGTACGTTTATGGAAATATTAAAAGAGATCTCACAGAACCCTTTAGCGATTTATTGCTTTTAAGGATTCCTAAAGGTACTCACCGACTCTTATTCAAAGTGTATAACAGGTTTGGAAAAGCCGCTGTCCTCAGATGGAATGTTCCTGAAAATGTCTATCTGTTGCAACAGAAAGTTTTGACGGACTCTCCAACCTCTTTTATCCGGTTGGAAGGAACGGACAGACTGAAGGCTTCTCCCGCTTTATTGCAAAATGTGAGCATACGACAATGTCAAGAGAAATAATTCATAACAGATGGAGGATGCCGATAGCCTTTTGGCTTTTATTGCTCAATCTGATTTTGGTTGGGTGTTCCTCTAATACCGTCTATGATGAAAAGCTCTCTTCCAACAACAGGTCTTACAATGTCCGTATAGAGATATGGATGCACGGAGAGGGTTTCATGTTTTACGGAGATATGTCCGACCTGACCGCTTTAGATGAAAACGGCTTATTCGTTCGCAGAACATACGACGGGCTTGCCCTGCCTGTTGATAAGACTGTGAGGTTAAATATTACTCAACCCATCATTATTAACGGATATGTCTACCAGAAAGACGCAGAAGTGTTGTTCGGACAGGCAAAAATCTCACTGATAGATGTCGAAACCAAAGAGGTTATCAAGGAGGAGTTAAAAGTCATAAACAAGTATTTGGGATCGAGCAATACGAAAGAGCGACAGCAGGAAATCTCCCGGATTTCCCTGGTTCTTTCTCCTTGAAAACGGGAAAGAAATAGGGCTTATAAAGATTAGTACAGTTCGCTAAGAATATTTACTTTTGTACTCGAATAGTAATGCTATTCGAGTATGTATCCATAAACATTAAAATATCATGGTAAATTACAAAGATCTTGGCTTGGTAAATACAAGAGAAATGTTTGCTAAAGCCGTTGATGGAGGGTATGCTATACCTGCTTTCAACTTCAATAATCTGGAGCA
Organism: Porphyromonas sp. COT-108 OH1349; assembly: GCF_000768755.1. Taxonomy (NCBI): domain Bacteria; kingdom Pseudomonadati; phylum Bacteroidota; class Bacteroidia; order Bacteroidales; family Porphyromonadaceae; genus Porphyromonas; species Porphyromonas sp. COT-108 OH1349. The sequence continues at coordinate 225,603 of NZ_JRAH01000013.1, forward strand.
GCTTCAGGCTATTGTTCAAGCAGCATCAGAGACAAACTCTCCGGTAATCTTGCAAGTATCCAGCGGTGCTCGCAAATATGCCAACCAAACACTACTACGTTATCTTGCTCAAGGTGCGGTAGAATATGCAAAAGAGCTTGGTTGTAAGAATCCTCAGATTGCTCTTCACCTTGATCACGGAGACACTTTTGAATTGTGCAAAAGCTGTATCGAGATGGGCTTTTCTTCTGTCATGATCGATGGTTCTCACCTTCCTTACGAAGAAAATGTGGCTCTGACCAAGAAGGTTGTAGAGTATGCTCATCAGTTCGACGTAACCGTTGAGGGCGAGCTTGGTGTTCTTGCCGGAGTGGAAGATGATGTCGTTGCAGAGCATCACACTTATACTCGTCCCGAAGAGGTTGTAGATTTCGTAACAAAGACAGGCGTGGACTCTCTTGCCATCTCTATCGGAACATCTCACGGAGCCAACAAGTTTACTCCGGAGCAGTGTACACGCAATGAAGATGGTCTTTTGGTCCCTCCTCCTCTCCGTTTTGATATTCTTGAAGAGATTGAAAAGCGCATACCGGGATTCCCTATCGTGCTACACGGATCATCTTCCGTTCCACAAGATAAGGTTGCCACTATCAACAAGTATGGCGGTCAGCTGAAGGATGCCATCGGTATTCCTGAAGATCAGTTGCGTCATGCCGCAGGTTCTGCCGTATGTAAGATCAACATCGACTCCGATGGTCGTCTTGCAATGACAGCTGCAGTGAGAGAAGTATTCGCGAAATCTCCGGCTGAGTTTGACCCAAGAAAATATCTCGGACCTGCTCGCGACAGTTTGAAAGAGCTTTACAAGCACAAGATCGAAAACGTTCTCGGATCCAACAACAAGATCTGATAGAGTAGAGCGATCTCTATAAACAGAGGGTAAAATGGTTTTAACAGACCATTTTACCCTTTTTTCTTACCCCGTTTGGACTTTTTTTGGTATGTTTGTAAGCTGAGATTTTCAGGTAATAGCGTTGAAAATCTCGGTTTGAATAGTTTTATTTGGCATTTTAGTAACCATATACAGATACTTATGAACTTTAGATCAAAACTACTGACCCTTGTTGCGGTCTTGGCTTGTACATCCGGAGCATACATCGCGGAAGCGTGTACCGGACTTATTGTAGGGCGAAAAGCATCGGCGGATGGCTCTGTCATCATCTCCTATTCGGCAGACAGCCATGTGCTTTACGGTGAACTTTACCACTGGGATGCTCGTAAATGGGCGCCCAATTCACGTTTAAACATTGTGGAATGGGATACCGGAAAACCATCGGGACACAGCATCCCGCAAGTGGCACAGACTTATAACGTCGTGGGTAACATGAATGAAAAGCAGGTGGCCATCACGGAAAGTACTTTCGGTGGCCGCGAAGAGCTTGTGAATCCGGAGGGAATCATGGACTACGGCAGCCTTATCTACGTAACGCTTCAACGTGCCGCATCTGCTCGCGAAGCCATAGACATTATGGGTAAGCTGGTGGAAGAATACGGCTATTGCAGTAGTGGAGAGAGCTACTCTATCGCAGACAAGAACGAAGTGTGGGTGATGGAGATGATCGGTAAAGGCCCCGGACGCAAAGGCGCAGTATGGGTTGCCATTCGTATTCCGGACGATTGTATCTCCGGACATGCCAATCAAGCACGTATCCAAAACATTCCTTTCGCAGACAAAGAAAACTGTGTGTACTCGAAAGATGTAGTCTCTTTCGCTCGTGAAAAAGGCTATTTCAAGGGAAAAGATAGCGAGTTCAGCTTCCAAAAGGCATATGCACCTTACGACTTTGGTGCTCTTCGTGGTTGTGAAGCACGTGTTTGGAGCTTCTTCAACCGCTTTGTGGACGGAATGGATAAGTATCTTCCTTTCGTAATGGGACAGGAGATGGATGCCACTCCAATGCCTCTATACATGAAGCCTAACCGCAAAGTGTCCGTACAAGACGTACAAAACATGATGCGCGACCACTACGAAGACACTCCCATGGATATGACCAAGGATGTGGGTGCAGGTCCTTACGCTTGTCCTTATCGCTGGAGACCTATGCACTTTGAAGTGGAAGGCAAGCAGTATCTGAACGAAAGAGCCATCGCCACACAGCAGACAGGATTTGTGCTTGTAGCACAACTTCGCAACTATCTTCCCGACTACGTAGGTGGCGTGCTTTGGTTCGGAGTGGACGATGCCGATATGTGCGTGTTCACTCCACAGTATTGCTCTATCACATCTGTACCGGACTGCTTCAAGGTGGGCAATGGTGATCTTCTCGAATTTTCGTGGACATCTGCTTTCTGGATGCACAACTGGGTGGCAAACATGGCTTATCACAAGTACAGTTATATGATAAAGGATATTCGCAAGGTTCAGGGTGAGCTCGAAAACAAATTCTTTGCAATGCAGCCGATGATCGAGAAATATGCGATGGAGCTTGCCAAGAACGGCTCTGAAAAGGATGCGGTAGAGTTTTTGACCAATTACGCTACAACTGAGGCAAATGGCGCAACAGCTCGCTGGAGAAAGCTGGGTGAATATCTCGTGGTGAAGTATATCGACGGTAACGTGAAGAAGGAAAAAGATGGTAAGTTTGAGCGTACGGCGGACAACTATCCCGTATCTCCAAGCCAACCGGGATACGATCCTAACTTCTACAAAGCTATTGCAGAGAATACCGGAGACCGACTCTTGGTGGGACCTGCCAAGACCAAATAAAAACTCCGTACTCATTCACGGAGAAAAAGGAGTATTATGCGACCGATCTCTTTATGGGGATCGGTCGTTTTTTTATGCCCGGCAAAGAGGTCATTTTTATATATTCCATCCCACGCTCCAAAGCTCTCTCTATTTTGATCGGAGGGGTCGTTTTCAGAGTACGAGCAAATTGTTAAATTTGGGCTGTTTTATTAACACTATTTTCGATACCTGTTCATTAAAAACAGTAAACGAGCATATTTTGTCGGCTTAACGTGTTTAATTTTTCAGTAAACACGTTTACCGATTTCATTAAATACGTTTACCGGATTCGATTAACGTGTTTAGCCAAAACCATCAAACTGCTAAATATCAGTAGATTACCTGTTTTTGCCCTAAAATACCCCTAAAAAGGGGGATTTCTTTATTAGGAAACATTTACAAGTTTGGGTGTTAAATTTTGTGTTTATTAACGCGAAAAAGCCCCATCAAACGGACTGAAGAAAAATTTTTTCCAAATTCGGGCTGATTTATATCCTATTGGTTATGAGTAGTTTCAAGATTTCAGAAAGATGAAAACCGGAGATGAGACATTTTTCTCACCCTTCCGGAGAGGGTCGGGAGGGAGTCTGTTTTTATATAAAAGTGCACGAAAAGAGTCGGCAAAATTTGTTCTCATTTTCGCTCTTTGGGATCCGAAAAATAGAATGAAAATGTGATGAAGACCATAAAAATAGCTTGAAAGTGATGAGTATTCGAGATATAAAGAGTATTTTTGTATGGATCGCAGGATGCCTTTGCTCTTCCGATGCTAAAAGGGGAGAGCGTGGCTCCGCATCGGCTTTATAGAAAAGAAATAAGATGACCAGACTAAGTGTAAATATCAATAAGATAGCAACTCTGCGAAATTCGAGAGGCGGTAATAATCCGGATCTGTTGAAAGTGTGCAAGGATGTGGAAAGATGGGGCGCGGAAGGGATTACCGTTCACCCTCGTCCGGATGAGAGACACATCAGATACCGCGATGTATATGATCTTAAAAAGATCGTTACGGAGGAGTTCAATATAGAGGGTTATCCCTCACCGGAGTTCGTCCGTCTTGTCTCCGAAGTTCGTCCGGCGCAGGTAACATTGGTGCCGGATCCGCCGGGAGCACTCACCAGCAATGCCGGATGGCGTGTGGCAGAAAACATGGAGTTCCTGAAAGAGGTGGTGGCACACTTTAAGTCTTTGGGCATACGCACTTCCATATTTGTGGATACGGACCTGGACAACATTCGGGAAGCCGCCAAGACCGGAACAGACAGGGTAGAGCTGTACACAGAACCTTACGCCGCCGGCTATGCAAAAGACAGAGACGCTGCGGTGCAACCCTTTGTCGAAGCGGCAAAAGTGGCTCACGAAGTGGGTTTGGAGCTGAATGCCGGACACGACTTAAGCCTTGAGAATCTCAGGTTTTTTGCTCAAAAGGTGCCTCATTTGGTGGAAGTCTCCATCGGTCATGCTCTTATCTGCGATGCCTTGTATCTGGGATTGGAGAAGAGTATTGCTTCATACTTGGAGTGTCTTAAAGTTTAAGCCCTCTCACTATTGCAATCAAAAGAAACAGTAATCATAAAACAACTACAAAATAAAAGATAAATCGGATGAACATTTATTCTATTTTAGCACAAGTACAGCCGGGTTCCATGCCGGATCTGTCCGGTACAACCGAAGGAGCTGCAGCAGCCATGCCGGTGGCTCCGGAGTCTTTGAGTCTTCTCGATCTGGCTATGAAAGGCGGTCCTATCATGATCGTTCTTCTGTTGCTCTCTATATTGGCTATCTATCTTTTCATAGAGAGATACTTGGTGATACGCAAAGCCGCACGCACCAACCATACATTCATGAACCAGATAAGGGACTATATGAAAGAGGGTAAGATATCTTCCGCTCTTTCGCTCTGTGAAGCAGAGGGAACACCCGGTGCAAGAATGATTCAGAAAGGAATACAGCGTCTCGGCAGACCGATGCAGGACCTCTCCGTTGCTGTGGAAAATGTCGGCAACATCGAGATTGCGAAGCTGGAGAAGGGACTTCCACTGCTTGCCACGGTAGCGGCAGGAGCTCCGATGATCGGTTTTCTTGGAACGGTTACAGGGATGATTCACGCTTTCTTTGATATGGCTTCTGCCGGAAATAATGTGAATATATCTCTTCTCTCTTCCGGTATCTACGAAGCATTGGTAACCACTGTGGGAGGTCTTATTGTCGGTATCATCTGTCTGTTTGCATACAATCACCTCGTGTATAGAATAGACCACGTGGTAACCAAGAGCGAGACTCAGGCTCTTGAGTTTATGGATATGCTGAACGAACCTATCAAGTAATGGCATGAAACTAAAAAGAAAAGCGAAGGTCGTAGAGATATTTAGCATGGCTTCCATGACGGATGTCATCTTTTTGCTACTGATATTCTTTATGGTTACTTCCACGCTTGTCATGCCCAATGCTCTCAAAGTGCTTTTGCCGCAGAGCAATCAGCAGACAGCTGTGAAGACTCCTACAAGAATAACGATAGACAAAGAGCTGCGCTACTATGTAACCATGAAGAATGGAGAAGACAGGGAAGTGGGCTACGACGAACTCAAAGCATACATCGACGGAGAGCTTTCGGAAGATCCGGATTTCTTTGTCGCACTCTATGCAGACGAGAGCATTCCCTATGGAGAAGTGGTGAAGATCCTCAACATTGCGGTGGAGAAGAAGTTTAAGATGGTGATGGCGACAAGGCCTCTCTGACTTATGAAAAAAGATGATAGGAGATAGTTATCTATGAGCAATAGTAAAGAAAAACTCATAGCCATAGTTGTAACCATAGTGGCTCATGCTTTGCTGGTTCTGCTGCTCTTTTTTGTCTATATGACGATGAGTGCTCAGGACGAACAGAGTAGCGCTCCGGTGGATATAGGGAACATAGAGGTTGCAATGGGTAGCGATATGGAGAGTTGGAGCCAAGCACTTCCAAAGTCTCGCAGAGCCATGCCCAAGCCTGCCCCCGCTCCGGAAAAAGGAGAGCCGGAAGAGCTGTTGACGCAAGAGCATGAAGAAGCTCCGGCTATGGCTCCGGTACCTCCAAAGAAGAAGCCGGAAAAGCCTAAGGTGAGTGAACCTAAGCCTAAACCTGCACCAAAGACTCCTACACCCAAGGTGGAAGATACACGAAAGGCAGAGGAGGCAAGGATAAAAGCAGAGGAGCAAGCTCGTCTGAAAGCCGAACAGGCTCTTAGAGAACAGGAAGAACAGAGGCGTAAAGCGGCTCAGAGTCGCGTAGCCAACGCTTTTCAGGGAGCCAAAAATTCTGAAGGTTCAAGGGGAACAGGTACATCCGGAAGCGGTATGCAGGGTTCTCCTACGGGTAATGTCTCTTCCGGCGGTGCAGGTTCGGGGAATGGTGGATATGGCTCATGGGATCTTTCCGGACGCGGACTTATAGGAGGGAAATTGCCTGTACCTCAATATATAGGTCAGACTGAAGGTCGCATTGTTATCAGTATCACGGTTGATCCAAAAGGTAATGTGATAAGCGCTTCCATAGGTCCGGGTACCAACATTGATAATCATACCATGAGGCAGAAAGCATTGGAAGCTGCCAAAAAGGCTAAGTTTACAGTTGCGGAAGACATAAAAAATGCGGAGGGAAAGATAACTTATATTTATAAGCTCCGTTCATGATGGAGATTCATGACGAGACAGAGTCTAACATCAAACAATAAAGTTGAGTATGAAAAGAGTATTTGTATTTTTGGCAGAAGGCTTCGAGGAGATCGAAGCTATCTCTACAATAGATATTTTGCGCAGGGCAGAAGTGAATGTTACAACAGTATCTATCACGTCCGATAGAGAAGTAGTGGGCGCGCATGGCGTGCTTGTAATGGCAGATAAATGTATTGCAGACGTAAAACATACGGAAACCGATGCCATCGTTTTACCGGGCGGACTTCCCGGCGCTACCAATCTGGAGGCTTCTCAACCCTTGAGAGAGATGATTGCAGAAGCAGATAAGAAAGGATTGCTACTTGCTGCCATCTGTGCCGCTCCCGTTGTGTACGGCTCGATGGGGCTGTTGAAGGAGAAAGTAGCTACCGCTTATCCCGGATTTGAAGAGAAGTTGGCATGCAGGCAGTATAGCCAAAAAGAACCCGTTGTAGTGGATAGTCATATCATCACAGGGCGTGGACCGGGCTACTCATTCCCTTTTGCTCTTGCCATTGTGGAGTATTTATTGGATAAAGAGACTGCAAACACAGTAGCAGGAGGTATGCTTCTTACCGAATCTTTACGATGAAGTATCCTCTTCCTTACGCAGATTTTGCATCACATTTAAGGGAGATCTTTCCGCACTACAAAGTGCAGAAGATCTCCCTTAATGCGGGATGCACCTGTCCCAATAAGGACGGCATAAAAGGTTTTGGCGGATGTACTTACTGCAACAATAGTTCGTTCACTCCCCAATATACACTGAAGACCGAACCCATTATCGAGCAGCTACAACTGGGGATAGACTTTTTCCGAAGAAAGTATAAGGATATGAAGTTTCTGGCATACTTTCAGTCTTACACCAATACCTATGGTGATGTGGATGAGTTGATCCGAAAGTATGAGACGGCTATTGCCTATCCCGATGTTGTGGGACTGATTATAGGAACAAGACCGGACTGTATGCCCGATGAGATTCTTAACTATCTCAAGAGTCTGAAGAGAGATAAAGACCTTTATGTTGCTGTGGAGTACGGCATGGAAAGTACTTCCAACACCGTGCTGGAAAGAGTAAACAGAGGGCATACGTTCGAGGAAAGCGTGGGAGCCATACAGAGAACGGTGGAAGCCGATATACCGGTTGGCGGACATTTTATATTCGGTCTCCCCGGAGAGGATAGGGATGCCATCGTGAAGAGTGCCGCTTTAATCTCTTCTCTTCCTTTGAATTCGATAAAGATTCATCAACTTCAAGTCCTCAGAGGTACTAAGCTCGGAGCAGACTTTCTAAAGGGGGAGGTTAATGATCTGCCTCTATTTACTTATGAGGAGTATCTGGAACTTGTCGCAGACTTTCTATGCCATCTTCGTCCCGATATGTATGTCGATCGTTTTGTTTCATCAAGTCCTCCTCACATGGTCATAGCTCCTCAATGGGGAATGAAAAACTACTACTTTACTCTCAAACTTGTATCATATATGAGAGAAAATGGGTTATTCCAAGGGCAGAAATATTGTAGATAAGTGGTTTTATACTATATTTGAAAGAGAATGAATCTACTAAAATTAGCCTGTTATGAGCTATCTGAAATTTGACAGAAGTAGTATGAGTAACCTCGAAGAGGTACTCAATAAAGAGATATTGCGTACAAATAGACGAGGTGCTTACCACTGTTCCACTTTAATAGGTCTGAACACAAGAAAATACCACGGGTTATTGGTCGTTCCTATTACACATTTAGGACCTCACAACTATGTGCTTCTTTCTTCTTTGGACGAGACCGTCATACAGCATGGAGCGGAGTTCAATCTTGCCGTGCATAAGTATGAGGGGGAGCATTTTAGTCCTAATGGTCATAAGTATATCCGTGAGTACGATCTGGATGGCGTGCCTAAAACGATATACAGAGTAGGTGGTGTGATTCTATGTAAAGAGATTGCTCTTTCTCGTGAAGATGATCGGGTGCTTATCCGATACACTCTTTTGGAGTCTCAAGCGAAGACAACCCTTCGTTTTCGTCCTCTCTTAGGATTTAGGAGCGTGAAAGAGTTGTGCATTGAAACGCAAGATGCCAACCTTAATGCCTCTCCGGTGATAAACGGACAAGAGTTTTGCCTCTATCCCGGATTCCCTAAACTTGCTCTCCAAATGACTAAAGAGAACGAGTATATCTCTCAGCCCACATGGTACAAACACTTTTTGTACGATAAAGAGAGGGAAAGAGGTCATGCCTGTACCGAGGATCTTCCGATGCCCGGATACTTTGAGGTCGAAATAGAGACCGGAGAATCCATCATTTTTTCCGCAGGTCTCTCTCCTTTGGAACCCGAAAAGATCTCCTCTTTATTTGATGAAAGTGTTGAAGAACGCACGCCAAGAACAAGTTTTAAGAACTGTCTTGTAAATGCCGCAGACCAGTTTTACTATCAGCCGAATGAGGAGCGTGCTTACCTGATGTCCGGTTATCCATGGGGAGGAGTAAAGGCAAGAAATATGCTTATTGCACTTACCGGTTGTAGTTTCGGTATAGGAAAGCCGGAAAGATTCCATCGAATTTGGGATACATTCTGGCCCGCCCTCAAGCTTTTTATGGAAACCGGACAAGTGGATTCTGTCATAATGGATATAGATAAGCCGGATATTCCTCTTTGGGCGGTGAATACAATAATAGATTACTCCAAGTGGACAAGCCCGGAAGACACTCGCGAAAAGTTCGGAGAGACATTGCGATACATCATAAATTATATTTCGTCCAGCAGGCATCCGAACATGAAGCTGGAAAACAACGGACTGCTCTACGCATGGAGCAAGGATAACCGCCCCATTACATGGATGGATGCAGAGTGGGATTTCCAACCGGTTGTCAAGAGAGAAGGCTATATCGTGGAGTTTAATGCCTTGTGGTATAATGCTCTGTGCTTCTATAAAACATTGCTTGAACCCGATAACGACAGATTGGAAGACGAGATCGCAAGAGTCTCCGAATCTTTTGTTCGTGTCTTCGTGAATGAGCATAATTATCTCTTCGATTACGTTAATCCCAACTTACCTCAGGATTGGAGCGTGAGACCCAATATGTTGTTTGCAATAGGATTGATGTACTCACCACTCTCCCGAAGGCTTCAAAGATCGGTGCTCGACATCGTAACGAAGGAGCTTTTGACACCATTAGGACTACGGACACTAAGCCCTGTGGGAAAGGTTTATAAGGGATACTGTAATGGAAGTTTGAGAGACAGGTCTCTTTCATATTACAATGGAGGTGTCTGGAGTTGGCTTATGTATCCTTACCTGAGTGCATATCTTCATCTCTTCCGAAGGGCAGGATACTCTTTTGTGGAGCGCATGATGATACCGTTTGAAGGAGAGCTTTCCAACCACGGAATCGGTACCATTTCCGAGCTATACGATGCCACTCCTCCTTTTTACAGTAGAGGAGAGATCTCTTATGCCACAAGTATCAGTGCGATACTTAGGATCAAAAACAGGCTGGATGATGATATGCGCAGAGGTGATGATATATTCGATATTTTCTAATCAGAGAAATACCTTGATAGATAAAATATGAAAGCATTGATGTTTGGCTGGGAATTCCCACCGCATATACTTGGAGGACTCGGAACGGCAAGTTACGGACTCACTCAAGGTATGAGTTTGCAGGAGGATATGGATATTACATTCGTCATTCCTAAACCGCATGGAGACGAAGATCAGTCCTTTTTGCGTATCATAGGAGCATCTCAAGTTCCTGTCGTGTATCGTAATGTGAGCAGAGAACAAGTGGATGCAATGATAGGAAGACTAATGTCTCCGGAACTCTACTTCCATTTGCGTGAAGGGATTTATACCGATTTCAACTATCTGCATACCAACGAACTCGGATGCCTTGAATTCTCCGGAAGATATCCGGATAACCTGATGGAGGAGATCAACAACTACTCTATAATGGCAGGGGTATTGAGCAGACAGCTCGACTATGATATTATTCACTCTCACGACTGGCTCACTTATCCTGCCGGCATACACGCCAAAGGCGTTAGTGGAAAGCCTCTGGTCATTCATGTTCACGCTACGGACTTCGACAGGTCAAGAGGGCAAGTGAACCCGCAGGTATACGCCATAGAGAAGAACGGAATGGATTACGCCGATCATATTATCACTGTAAGTAATCTTACCCGTAATACCGTGATAGAGAAGTATCACCAAGATCCCAAGAAGGTAACCACCGTTCACAATGCCGTAACACCACTTAGCCCTTCTATCTTGAGTATAAGGGATAAGAAGGGCGTAAAGGATAAGGTCGTAACCTTTCTTGGTAGAATAACCATGCAGAAAGGTCCTGAGTTTTTCATTGAAGCAGCTGCAAAAGTTTTGGCTAAAACGAAGAACGTCCGTTTTATAATGGCAGGAAGCGGAGATATGATGGATCAGATGATCCGTCTGAGTGCCATGAGAGGCATATCCGATCGGATGCACTTTACGGGCTTTATGAAAGGAAATCAGGTGTACGAAGTCTTCAAGGCAAGCGATGTATATGTGATGCCTTCCGTTTCCGAGCCTTTTGGTATTTCTCCTCTCGAAGCCATGCAGTGCGGTGTCCCCAGTATTATCTCCAAACAGAGCGGTTGTGCCGAGATTTTGGACTATGCCATCAAAGTGGACTACTGGGATGTGGATGCTTTGGCGGACGCTATACACGGTCTGGTAACCTATCCGGCATTTCACACATTCCTCAAAGAGGAGGGCTTGAAAGAGGTAAACAATATCAAGTGGGAAGATGCAGGGCTCAAAGTAAGGCATATTTACGACCGGCTTTTGAGGTAGCATTGCAGCACTTTTACGGAATAACCATTAACTAAGAATATTTTCACATCAAAGATAAAGTCATGAAAAGAATATGTCTCAATCTAAACTTGCATCAGCCTTTCAGGCTGAAGAGATATCGCTTCTTTGATATAGGGAATGACCACTACTATTTCGACGATTTTCAGAACGAAGAAGTCTTTCGTCTGTTAGCAGAAGAGTCTTACCTTCCTGCACTTAGAACAATAAGAGATCTTATCATACAGGACAGGGTGCCATTCCGATTCTCCATTTCCATATCCGGTACTGCATTCGAGCAGATAGAGCTGTATGCTCCGGAGTTGTTGGATCTTCTTTTGGACATCAACTCTACCGGACAGATAGAGTTCATCGCCGCACCATACTCTTACTCCCTCTCTTCATTGGGAGATACCGCAGAGTTTGAGAGAGAGGTCGGGGTGCTTTCCAAGAAGATCGAACTTCTTTTCGGAGTCTCTCCGAGAGTGTTGAGAAATACAGAGCTGATCTACTCGGACGATATAGCTCTTACGGCTCAAAAGATGGGCTTTAAGGCGATGATGACGGAAGGGGCAAAGCACGTTCTTGGCTGGAAAAGTCCCAACTATCTGTACTCTTCGGCGGAAGCTCCGGAGCTTAAACTGATGTTGCGCAATGCCTCATACAGCTCCGATCTTGTACGACACTTCTCTAACCTGCACTGGTCCGAGTATCCTCTTACCACAGAGAAGCTTGCCGGTTGGTTTGCCAATCTTCCCGAGGTAGAGAGCTTTGTTTACATAGATATCCCATTGGAAACATTCGGTCATATCCACAAGCGTCCTTCCGGAATCTTTGAGTTTCTCAAGGCTCTGCCTACTACGTTGGAAAGCAGAGGCATATCCATGGCACTGCCATCCGAGATCCTTCAGCAGGAAGAAGTGGCTGCACCGCTCTCTGTTCCGTCTCCTATCTCTTGGTCGGAAGAGGAAAAAGGTATCACTTCCTGGCTTGGCAATGTGTTACAACAAGAAGCATTCAGAAAGTTGGGCGAGTGGGGAGAACGGTTGAGACTAAGTACAGACCGAAGGCTGTTCCTGGACTGGTTGCATCTTCAGTCTTGCGACCACTTCTTCTATATGACTACACTCTATCAGGATGTAAGGCCTTTCAGTCCGTATGATAATGCTTACGATGCTTTCAACAACTATATGAATGTTCTTAGCGATGTGGTTCTCCGTATTCAGGCACAGTATCCGACTTCCATCGAAAACGAAGAACTGAGTGCGTTGGTGCTTACCATACAAAATCAGGATAAGCAGATCGTGGCACTGGAAAAAGAGCTTTCCGAACTGAAAGCCAAGAAAAAGACAACAAAGAAGAGTACCAAAGCTGCGGAGTAGAGCTACAATTTTGTGGCACGGAGTATCTCTCTCTTTCCCGGAGGACCCGGAAGTCTTTCCACGTTGAACCCGGCTTCTTGAAGCCCTCTTCTTACAATGCCCTTTGCGCAATAGGTTGTGAGGATGCCGTTTTTCCTAAGACAGGCTCTCATTTTCTTGAAGAAAGGAACGCTCCAAAGCGGACTTTCCACTTTGTCAGGCGCAAAAGGATCAAAAAACAGCACGTCGATGCTCTCGTTTTCAAAGTTGAAATCAAGAGCATCGGCGTGTTCTTTTATCAGGGTCAGATTGGAAAGAATCCCGGTTCGGGCATTCCATTCTGCACGGAAAATCTGCTCGACATGCTCTTTTTCCATACCGAGCCTTTCCGCATAGTTCAGAGAGAGAAGAACGTCGGTGGGTAGAGGCTCGTACTCAATGCTCCGCATCTCAAAAGACAGTTCCGGATGTGCAAGGGCGTATTCCAGTACACACACTGCATTCAGCCCCATACCAAACCCTATCTCCCCGATCCGAACCTCTCTGCTTGAGGTCTGTTCCAGAAAATGTTCCAGTCCGGCACGGATATAAACATGTTTGGACTCGGTTATTGCCCCATTGGTCGAGTGATAGCTTTCATTACCACCATCAATGAGAATGGTATGACTCCCATCCGAAGTCTCTATAAGTGCAATCTTTTTTTCTTCCATCTTTTTTCTTTTTAGGGTATAAAGGTAGAAAAAGATGCCGCATTTTTCCACAATCCGAACTTCAAAAAAGCAGCATTTTGGTGCTGCTTTTATATAAAAATGAATCTCCCGATTTTCTCTCCGATCTGCTCTCTTTTTTTCCGATGTTGCACTTCATGATCACAAAGAGGTGGCTTAGAGTATTGATTTTTAGGGTTATACAGAAAATCGCGAATTTGGAAAAATTTTTTTCTCAGTCCGTTTGATGGGGCTTTTTCGCGTTAATAAACATGAAATTTAACGCCTTTGTCTGTAAACGTTTCCTAATAAAGAAATTTGCCTTTTCAGGGGCATTTTAGGGCGAAAATAGTTAATCTATTGATATTTAGTAGTTTGATGTTTTTGGCTAAACACGTTAATCGAATCCGGTAAACGTGTTTAATGAAATCGGTAAACGTGTTCATTGAAAAATTAAACACGTTAAGCCGAAAGAATATGCTTGAAATGCTCTCTTTTTCTCTTGTGCTGTCGGGTGGCATAGCTGTTCTTTGAACGAGCATCGGAGAGGAGTATAAAATAACTTGTCTGAAAGCTATTAAGGAAGAAAAATTATGTGTATTTTTGCCCCTTGAATAGAAAAATGAAGGACAGAATATCCACATATTCAGAAGCAACCACTTATCTTTTCAATAGCTTTCCCATGTTTCAGAACGTGGGGGGAAAGGCGTATAAGCCGGGATTGGAAACGGTCTTAAAACTCCTCGAGAAGCTTGGCAATCCTCATCTGAAAATATCTACCATTCATGTGGCAGGTACCAATGGGAAGGGATCAACCTCTTCTCTTCTTGCCTCGGTGCTGCATGAAAGCGGACTTCGAGTAGGCTTGTTCACATCCCCTCACCTTGTAGATTTTTCCGAAAGAATCCGTGTAGATGGCAAAGTGATAGAGCAAGAGTTTGTTATAGATTTCTGCAACTCTGCCAGAGAATGGTGCAGGGAGCTTGGGCTCTCTCCCTCTTTTTTCGAGCTTACCACGGCAATGGCATTTGCCTACTACGTCCATAAAAAAGTGGATATTGCCGTGATAGAGGTCGGAATGGGAGGACGCTTGGACAGTACCAATGTCATCACGCCCGTTTTGAGTATTATCACCAATGTCAGCCTCGATCATACCACCTACTTGGGAGATACATTGGCTGCGATAGCCGGTGAGAAAGCCGGTATTATAAAGCCCGGCATTTCCGTTGTATTGGGTAACCATGAGAGTGAAGAGGTGAGACAGGTGGTGGAAGATAAGGCTCGGCAGGAGAGTGCTCCGCTTTATCTCTGCGACAGAAAAGCCGTTCTGCGCTCTTACGAAGAGGATTCGGAGGGAGGATATAAGCTGGATAGCTGTCGTTTTGGAGAGATAAAGCTCCCTCTCAAAGGTGCTCATCAGCTGGAGAATGCCACTACGGTGCTGACCGCTTTAGGGCTTCTTGAGACTCTTTTGAAGGGATCGAAAATAGACTCGGACGCTGTCCGGAAAGGTTTTTGGAACGTAGAGAGTGTAGGGCTTGCAGGTCGGATGCAGAAGCTGAGCAGCATGCCGGATCTTTATATAGACACCGGGCACAATGTCGGAGCATGGGCTCATCTCAGCCCTTACCTGGAGTCTGTCCTCGATAAAGGGAAACAGCTTCATATCGTGATAGGCATGGCGGAAGATAAGGATGTCTCTGCCGTCTTTGATATGCTGCCCAAACGTGCACGCTATTACATCACCCAAAGCAGAGGCGAACGTGCTTGTGCCGCGGAGAAACTATCGGATCTGGCATCTTCCAATGCGCTTGATTACACTGTGGTTAAGCCGGTGTGGAAAGCTTTGGAACAGGCATACTCGGCAGCAATGATAGCCCCTGAAGAGTCTGTTGTTCTGGTTTGCGGAAGCAATTTTGTGGTTGCAGAGGTATTGGAAAAGGAGTTGTCGCTTCTTACCGACTGCTGGAAGTCTCCGGCAGGAACATCTTTGGTCGGCTCTTTTTTCTTGACCATAGATAGCGGTAATACCGCCTTAAAAGCCACTCTATACCACGGACGGGTCGCTCTCTGGGAACACTCTTCCTCTTCCGTAAAGGAGCTTATTCTACCATTGCAACAGGCTTTGGAAGATCTCGATATACCGAAAGAGAGCGTCAGGAGCATGGTAATATCGACGTCGGTACCTTGTTCGGTCTTGGAAGCCGAGCTGAATGGAATAGGGTTGAAAACCATTCCTTTCAACCTCTCGACACTTCGTCTGCCTTTCAAGATTGCCTACAACTCTCCGGAGCAACTGGGGCAGGATCGGATTGCGGCGTGTGTAGGGGCTTATCTGTTTGCTGAAGGAAAAGATTTTTTGGTCATAGATTGCGGAACGGCAATTACGATAGATCTTGTTCGGAATGGAGTTTACGAAGGAGGTGTCATAGCTCCCGGACTGGATATGAGGCTGAAAGCTCTTCACGACTACACGCACAGACTGCCTTTGGTATCCAAGAAATTGAATCCGGGGTCTCTCATAGGACAGAACACCGAAGAGTGTATCTATCACGGTACCGTCTCTTCCGCCGTGCTGGAAGTGGCTGGATGGGTGGAGAAGATAACGAAAGAGGTTGCTCCTGTTTTGGTTTATTTAACGGGCGGAGACCGAATTTATTTTGAAACAATAGCGAAAAATACCATCTTTGCAGATGGTTGTCTTGTTCAGACAGGACTAAATGAGATATTGATAGCGAATGTATAGAAAGATAGTACAAAGGCTTGCTGCAATGTTTGCAGTGGCAATGGTTTGTTTCGTGGGAGTAGCCGAGGCTCAAAATATTGAGACTTCGCCCCTCTCTCGTTATGGTTACGGCTCTTTGGTAGATCCTTCCCCTGTTTCGTACAGAGGTATGGGAGGTGTCGGTATAGGGTTGCGTCAAGATGGTATGATCAACTTCAAAAATCCGGCAGCCTTCTCTGTTGTGGATTCTCTATCTTTTGTCTTTGATATAGGACTCACCTCAAACTATAAGATGTTCAGAGAGAATCAGCTTAAAAAGAGTACATTCCAGGCGAACATAGACTATCTGGCGTTTCAGATGTCTCTTTTCAACTCTGTGGGTCTGAGCCTTGGCGTTATCCCTTATTCGAGAGTGGGGTATTTGGCACAAACTTCCGGAGATATTGAAGGATTCCCCAATGCTACTTATAAACAGACTTTCAAGGGTGAGGGATCGTTGCAGAATGCTTACATGGGAGTTGGTTTTAAGTTGTTTGAGAAGTTATCGCTGGGAGCAAAGGTCAATTACCTTTTTGGTTCTACGATACATGAAGTGCTTTCTCAACCCAATTCATCGTTGATCAATACACGTTTTGTGAGAGAAACATGGCATACATCCACATGGTCGGCTGCGTTTGGAGCACAGTATCATCATCGCACCAAAGAGTGGGAGTCCGTGTTGGGAGCTACATTTTCTCCTTCTTTGGGTCATAGACCTAAGATGGTACTTTTTGAAGATAGAGATTTTGGTAAAGTCCTTACTCCCGATGTTACCACCAAAGAAGAGTCTTACGTTGGTAAGTTGCCTATGGAGATAGGAGTCGGTGGAAGTTTTAATTATAAGAATAAACTTTTGACTGCATTGGACGTCAAATATACAAATTGGGAAAGCGTTCCCAATCTGTTTGAAAAGCAGAATGTATCATATAAGGATGCTTGGCAGGTTGCTTTGGGTGCTTCTTATACTCCCAATCCTTTCTCTCGAACCTATTCGGACAACATAGTGTATCGTGCAGGGCTCAACTATGCAACACCTTATATACAACATCATAAATGGGGACAGTCTTCGACCTTAGGGCTATCTCTCGGTCTCGGACTTCCTATATATGTTAATGACGAGAGAGCTTCTCTCCTTAATCTGAGCTTGGAGTACGTTAAGAGTCTGAATGATAAACAAGCTATCTTGAAAGAGGACGCGATAAAGCTCTCCGTGAGTATAAACTTCAGTGAAACGTGGTTCCGTAAACTCAAGATATATTGATGATAACGACTGTAAAGGTCTTTTGTGATAGATAACAAAGAATGTAAAATAGCAAAACAGAATATAAGATGAAAAAAACACTACTTTTTACCATTGCCATGATCGCAATGAGTGCATGGTCTTCTAAGGCTAACAATGTTGCTTCTGTGATAGCAGACTCTACTCCGAATGCTGCTATTGATACAACAGAGTGTCGTAAGAATGTGTCTTACTTCAAGATTCATGCTAAGACCAACAACTTTCAGGATGCTTACGATTTCTGGTTGAAGGTTTACAAGAACTGCCCCGATATGACTAAGGATATCTATATCGTCGGTCCTCAAATCTTGAAATGGAAGGTGGCACAAGCAAAAACGCCACAAGAGAAAACAGAGTTCATCAGCCAGCTTATGGAGGTTTACGATACAAGAATGAAGTATTTCGCAAACGATCCGCAATTTGGTCCTGACTATATTTTAGCTTCTAAGGTTTCAGACTATATAGAGGTAATGGCTGAAAAGGCAGACTATGAAATGGTTTACAACTGGCTTAAGGATATCGTGGCAGAGAAGAAAGAAAAGACAGACTATATGGCTCTGAACTTCTACCTCTACTCTTCTATGGTGAAGGTGATTAAGAATGCAGATCACAAAGAGCAATATATAAATGAGTATCTGACTATCTCCAAGTACTACGAAGATGCTCTCAAGAAAGCCCAAGAAAGTGGTGATGCAGACAGACAACAGCTCTACACAGACCTTAAAACTGCAGCAGATACACAATTTGCTTCAAGTGGAGCTGCAAGTTGCGATATGCTTCAAAAGATATATGGTAGTAAGATAGAAGAGAACAAAGACAACAAGGAGTACTTGGATAATGTTATCGCTCTTCTTCGTAGAGTAAACTGCCAGGAAAGTGATGTCTATTTCCGTGCATCTGAGTTTGCTTATGCTATCTCTCCTTCGGCTGAAGCTGCTTTGGGGCTTGCTAAAAGAGCTCACCTGAATAAGGATAGAGTAAGAGCGAATCAACTCTTTGAGGAAGCTGCATCTCTTTCTACCTCTTCAGACCAAAAGGGAGATATATATTATATCATCGCTCAGCTTGCATACGAACAAGGTCAATACTCTCGTGCAAGACAATATGCCAACAAGGCTATGGAAGAAAAGTCGGGCTTTGGAGCACCATTGGTATTGATTGCTAATGCTTATGCAGCAACAGCCAACTCAATCTTCCCGGACGACTCAGTGAAGTCTCGCATCGTTTATTGCCTTGCAGTGGATAAGCTTGAAAGAGCAAGAGCGATAGACCCATCCATTGCAGCGGAAGCAGGAAGATTGATCGCAAGATACAGATCTTACTATCCAAGCAAGGAAGATGTCTTTATGCACCCTGATCTTAAAGAGGGACAAAGCATGGCTATCGGTGGATGGATAGGTGAAAGTACCACTATTCGTGTGAAGTAATAGCTAAACGTGGACAACGACAAAGATCATAAACAAGGTCTTAAGACCCTTATAAATGCAATAACACAACCTCAAGTATGGGGTTGTGTTATTGTTGCATTATGTCTCTCATCTATTCTGGTATCTTGCGGAGGTGCAAAGACAGATGCTATAAAAGACAATTCGGACAGCATTGCATATATCGTGTATACTCGTGGAGTGGAGACATTGATTTCGGATTCCGGCGTTACGAAATATAAGCTAAAGGCAGACGAGTGGTACATTTATAATAACGATACTTTGGATCAGTGGAGCTTCCCGAAAGGAATATATCTGGAGCAGTTTGATACCCTGTTTGTACCGCAAGCTACCGTAAAGTCCGATACTGCTTTTTACTATGTAGGACGAGATACTTGGGAGTTGATAGGAAATGTTGAGATCATCAATCTATTGGGAGATAGGTTTACAACCAATAGAATGTTTTGGAATAGAACAAGACAACTTATATATTCCGATGAATATGTGAGGGTAGATCTCGCCAATGGAAATCAGATAGAAGGTATCGAGGGATTTGAGAGTAACGAACAGATGACCCGGTTTGAGTTTAAGAAGTCTATGGCAAACTTTTTACTGCAAGACGGAGAGATGGTCAACTCAAAGGCTTCTTCCGGAACATCTTCTGCTTCTACCACTCCTACGGACTCTCTTCCTAAAAAGAAAGAGGAGAAAAAACTTAAACATAAGTCCGATATTAACACGACGACCAATTAAGTCAAGACTTATCAGGAAGAGCCATGATTTATCTTTACATTTTTATTTGCATCTTATTTTCAGCCTTTTTCTCCGGGATGGAGATTGCTTTTGTCTCATCGGACAGGCTACGTATAGAGTTAGACAAATCTTCTTCCAACCGTATTGGACGGCTGCAAACACTTTTCTTTAACAATCCGGGACAGTTTATTACCACAATGCTTGTGGGGAATAATATTGCTTTGGTCGTTTTTGGTCTCCTTATGGCTCAGCTTTTGGAGCCTCCTCTTTCCCGTTTTATTTCCAATCCGTTTCTTGTTGTCCTTGCTCAGACACTTATCTCCACCGCCATCATTCTTGTAACAGCAGAATTTATACCCAAAGCTATTGCCAAAATCAATCCCAACTGGAGCTTAAGATTTTTCTCTTTCCCCCTTGCTCTGATCTACATCATCCTCTATCCTATCGCAAAGTTTTCCGCTCTCTTGTCCAATCTGTTGCTGTTCCTGTTCGGAATAAGAAAGGACATGAGTGCAGAGGTAAAGCTCGGCAAAATAGATTTGGACAATTATATAGAGATAAATCAAGGCGACACCTCTGCAGGTAAAGAGACTACGGTAGGAGGAGTAAAGATACTACAGAATGCGATAGACTTTTCCGATATTCACCTAAGAGATTGTCTGATCCCTCGCAACGAGATTGTTGCTGTGGAAGAAAACACCACAAGGCAAGAGCTTTTAGAGTTGTTTATCTCTTCCGGATTCTCCAAAATAATAGTTTATAGAGATACAATAGACGACATCATCGGCTATATACACTCGGTGGAAATGTTTTCCGAGCAGAGAGGAGACTGGAGAGAGAGCATCCGATCTACGCTTTACGCTCCAGAAAGTGTACTTGCTCAGAAGATGATGAAGAAGCTCATGCAGGAAAAGATGAGCATTGCCGTTGTCGTGGATGAGCTTGGAGGTACAGCCGGAATAGTTACACTCGAAGATCTTTTGGAAGAGATCTTTGGTGATATAGAGGATGAGCACGACACTCTATCGGTTGTGATGAAGAAGATCGGAGATAACGAATACATCTTTTCGGGGCGTGCCGAGATTGATGACATTAACGATAAATTTGATCTTGATCTGCCTACCTCTCCGGACTATCTTACCATAGCCGGATTGATATTGGATCATCATCAATCCCTGCCCAATAGAGGAGATGCTATCTTCTTGGAACCAAGCTTTAAGTTTAATATTATAAGAGCGACAAAAAATAAAATAATGTTGGTACGTTTGACCATAGCTAATTCCCCTGAATAGTGTAGCTATACAGTAAAAAATATGTACCTTTGTTCCTCGTAAATCATGTAAATTAAAACTATAATATCATTATATGGCAACATTAGAGAAAATCAGAAGTAAGTATGCAATCTTGCTCGTTGTACTATTGGGCTTGGCTATGCTTGCATTTGTACTTGGAGACCTTTTCAGAGGAGGGTCTGCTTTGTTTCAAGACAGCCAGATGGTTGTATTGAGTGTAAATGGTGAGAATGTCAAGATTCAAGATTTTGAAAAGAGAGTGGAAGAGACCACTGAAAACTACAAGATGTTCAGTGGAAACAGAGAGCTCACAGAGGCAGACTACCAACAGATTCGCAATCAAGTCTACTCTATGATCATCATGGAGAATGTTTTGAATAGCGAAGCCGAAAAGATTGGTCTTACCATCTCTCCGGATGAGGTTTACGATCTTGTTCAAGGTGAAAACATTTCTCCTCTTATCCTACAATCTCCGATGTTTAAGGATGAGCAGGGCAACTTTGACAGAAATGGATTTATCGAGTTTAGAAAGTCTATTGGAGAGAAGCAGGTAAACGAAGCATCTCCCGAACTCCGTCAGCAGTTGCTACAATACCGTGCTTACTGGTTGTCCATAGAAAATCAAGTCAAAGAGTTCCGCTTGAATGAGAAGTACGATGCTCTTTTGACCAAAGGAATTGTTGCAAATAAGCTGGATATAGCTGCTGCAACCACAGAAGAAAAAGAGATTGCAACCATCGCTTATGTTGCACAAAACTCTTTTGCAATGCCGGACTCTCTTGTTTCTGTCTCTGATGCAGAGATGAAAGAGTACTACAACACTCACAAAGAGATGTTCAAAGTGCCTGCATATAGAGTAGTTGACGTGATTTACTCTACTCTTCTTCCGAGTGAAAAAGATAAGGAAGACACAAAGAAAGATATAGAAGACGCTGCGGCAGAACTTGCTCAAGGAGAAAACTATGACGATATTATCTCTTCTTATTCAGATATGAAGTATATCGACTCATACCTTTCAGAAGGTCTCCTTTCTTCGGAATACTTCTACACTGGAATGTTGGACGAGCTGAAGAGTGCAGAGGTTGGTGCCGTACTGCCGGTACATCAAAACAGCGGTACATACGCCGTGGCAAAGCTTGTTGGCAGGAAAGTGGCTCCGGACTCAATATTCATCCGCCACATCCTACAACCCTCAACAGCCGAAGGCACTAAGGTTATAGACAGCCTTTTGAATGTATTGGGTTCTACTCCGGCAGCTTTCTCGGATCTTGCAGCACAGTTCTCTCAAGATCCCGGCTCTAAAGACAACGCAGGCGAACTTGGTTGGGTAACAGAGGTACAAGCCTTGCAATCGTTCGGTGAAGAGTTCCGCGATGCTCTTTTCTCTGCTCAGATCAATAAGCCATTCAAGTTTACATCTCGTTTTGGAGAGCACATCCTTTTGGTCGATAAGGCTACAGCTCCGGTCAATAAGTATAAGGTGGCATATCTTTCAAAGAGTGTAGAGCCCGGAACAGAGACATATACTAAGGCATACAACGATATCAGCTCATTCAAGGCTGCTTACAATAAGGCAGAAGGTATAGATACAGCTGCGATCAACAAGGGTTATCAAGTGCTTTACAACATGGAAGTTTACCCATCATCTTCCGCTATTGCTCAAAATATCCAAAGCAGTAGAGAGCTGGTACGCTGGGCATTCAATAACCCGAAGGGATCTATCTCCGACATTAAAGACTATGACGACAAGTTCGTAATGGCTGTTGTACGCAAGGAGATACCTCAAGGTTACAAGCCATTTGAAGAATCGAAAGAAGAGATTCGTCCTGTATTATTGAACGAAAAGAAGGTTGAAAAGCTCTTCGCACAGTTGAAGTCTGAAAATCCTCAGTCTTTGGAAGCATTTGCAGCTGCTCACTCTCTTCCGGCAGATACTTTGAAACACTTGGGCTTTGCAAGTACCAGAATAGATGGTGTCGGTTTTGAACCTGCTCTCAATGCTGTGGCGGCTTCTGCTCCGCTCAATAAGGTTCTTCCTGTAAAGGGTATGAATGGCGTTTATGTAGTGAAGGTTGAAGAGAGAGTACCTAATATCAACTCTCCTCTAACCGGTGCAAACGCAGGAGATCTTATCCAAGCCAACCTTCAGTCTAAGGTAAGAATGCAGGCTTTGAGACTGCTCATGTCTAAGATGGATGTTGTTGACAATAGAGTACGCTTCTATTAAACAGCAATAAAGACATAGATAAAACAGAAAGGGGATCTTTCATCGGCTTTGCCCGATCGAAGATTCCCTTTTTTATACCCTTATTCTACTTATTTGTTATGAACAAAATTCTACTCTTTCTACTCCTTCTTTCTTTTCCTCTGCTTTCTAATGCGCAAAGCCGGGAGCAGGACGACACTCTATCCGTTACCGATACTCTTCCCGAAGGTGATATGTCCGACCTGTTGGACTTTCTGGGTGTCCGTCTCTACAAACTGAAAATCTCTTCCTCCTTGCCCCTGACTCATCCCAAGGCGATACTTATCGAGAAGATCGAAGGAGGCTCGGTAGCGAGAGACACGATCTCTTTCGCCGACATTTTGGCACATCGTTCCCAAAATGATCTATATACATCTTACCCTCTTTCCGGACTTGGGCAGATTTCAAAGAATAAAGATGGAAAAGCCACGTTAAAAGTGAGCTTCAATCTGCCCATACTCAAGCAAGATGCCACTCGTGAACTGAAAGTGGACGAGCAGCAGGCAAAAGACTATATCTTTTTCTCCGTCGCTCATGCCTATCCGAAGTTTGAACGCGGAGTCTTTACACCTTTATTTGTTTTCATTCCTCCCCTCTATATGGAGGACGGATTCGGTTCCTACTGCGCCATCAATTATAGCAAAGTTCCGCCCATTGAGTGGAAAACCAAGTTTGGATTGGACAACTACATCATATACTCCTTTCTGTTCGATAGGGTAGAGCCGTAGAAAGATTATCGGTAGAAGATTGCCTCTCATTTAAGATAAAGGCAGCCCTCACTGTTATCCCACTATCATAATCATAAAGACCATGTTTAGATTATCTGCTAAACATGGTCTTTTTCTTTCTTGAATAGGTTAGAAAGTTAGAAGCAAGGCTTGCTCTCTCCGCTTCACACTTTGCTCTTTCCACTTCATGCCTTGCTTTCCAATATTCAAAGCTCGGTTTTTACCTATCAAGCCTTGAACTACACTTCTGTAAGGCATCAATCTTTCTTTTATACGTGTATGGAACACTTTTCATTCGTGTTTAAGTTAGAAACAGAGAAGACACAAAGCTATCTAATAAAAGGGTAGAAAGTATTGATAAACCATCTAAAGCATACTTTCTGATACAATAGCCTTCGTTGGATTTTGATAATAACAGATATATTATATACCTTTGATGCATGGTTTAATTAAAAATTTAGTTCTATGGATAGCATACTATCTATAAAAGGGTTGCATTTTGCTTATCAAGGCAACCAAGTCCTTCGAGGAGTCGATATGGAAGTGCCTCAAGGATCCGTGTTTGGCTATTTGGGAAAAAACGGAGAGGGAAAATCTACCACCATAAGGCTGTTATTGGGGTTGCTTCCGATAGGGAGAGGGGAGATTTTTTTTCGAGGTGTTAATCTTAAAGAGTCTCCACTCCTTCTGCGCTCTTTCTCCGGTAGTATGATAGAACACCCATTTTTTTATCCGTTTCTGACCGTATCGGAAAATCTGAACTACCTTGATACTATATTCGGGATGGGCAAACAACGAAAAGAGGAGGTATTGTCCCTAATGGGGCTCAGTGATCATGCCAACAAGAAAGCCCTTTCTCTTTCATCCGGATTGAAGCAGCGTCTTGGTCTGGCCATGTGTCTGTTCAATCGCCCGAAGATGCTGATTCTTGACGAGCCTCTCAATGCGTTGGATCCTCAGGGGATATATGAGTTAAGATTGATATTGAAGCGGCTGAACCGGGAAGAGGGAGTAACCATATTCCTTTCGAGCCATATCTTGGAGGAGTTGGAGAAGCTGGCAGACCACGTCGCCATCATCCACGAAGGCAGAATACTTTACCAAGGGAATATTGACGGTCTGACAAGAAAACAGCCCGACATCGTAAGTTTTAAGGTCAATGATACCTCTGTCATCACTCGTCTGGGGTATGACTCCAACTTTTCTTTGCTGGGCGTTCATGATTCAAATCATGTGGAGTTTGAGATCGGGAACGAAAATGAATTTGCTCGCCTGATAGCTTCCATGTCGAAAGACGGAATCTCTATATACAACATAACCCACAAAGGCTCTGCTCTCGAAAATGCTTTTATCCACCTTACAGAATAGATAGTTATGAAATCCAAGCTCTCTCTTTCGGCTCTATGCGGAGCCGAGATCTATAAAGTTTTTCACAACAGGATCATTGTTTCCTGTCTGTTATCCCCTTTGCTCGTCTACCTGCTTGCACTTATCTATATGCTCTATAAGGGACGGAGCGGACTTTTTGACTATGAGATGCCTCAGTATGTCGGTAATCCATGGATGACGATCTGGTCTCGCCAAAGCCTTCCTATCCTTTCGTTGATGCTGCCACTGGTTGTAACAGTTGTATCTTACCTGCTTTGTGAGATAGAGTTTCAGAATGACAACATCAGGTCTCTCTTTTCTCTGCCTGTTACAAAGTGGAAGCTCTATCTGTCTAAAGTGCTTGTGCTATTTTTTCTGATCGTAATAGTGTCTGTTATTACGTGGGCAGGCTTCATTTTGGGCGGGTATCTGTTAGGTTTTTTAATGCCGGCATATCCATTTGCAGAGTATGCCGTTTGGTTGCCATCGCTACAAATTCTCTCAAGGATCTTGCTGGCTTCATTCTGTGTCGGGATGATAGAGTTGGTTTTCAGTTTGTTCTCCCGAAACTTTACGCTGCCCGTTATTTCGTGCATTCTTTTGACAGGTATTGCAATCTTTGTTACGAACGAACCGATTGGCTCTTATCTGCCATTTGCAACCTATACTTACATTGGCTCAGTACGTCCGATAGAAGAACTGATGGGATACGATATGCGAGACATCGCCAACCTGATACTCTTGGGAGGAGGGATGGTGTTGGGATACATATATTTTACACCGGAAAAGAGGCGCTTGCTGTCTTAAGAAAATATAGACCTTCGGATAAAAAAGAATAAAACCTAAGAACTTAATAATAAGAGAATAACATTGAGTTTGCTATTCATTGTCCTTAATACCGGAATGTGCAGAACAGAAAAGACTATATCATTTCGTGTTTCTCTTAGCGAAATTCTTAACAAGTTATGACTGTATGGAGACCAACCTTTTGATTGTATAGGTGAATATAAGATAAAGGCTTTGTCAGATAGTAATATAAAAATGTGAAGATGCTTCGTATAGACATTGTTAAGGTAAAATAAATGTATTACTTTTGGAATATCCTATTAGAGTTAGAAAATTCTATTAGGGTATTTTTTGTTAATCGCTTTTTTATGATTACACAGATTGTAGGGCTACAAATGCACATGGGATAAAGAATAAATCCTTGACACAATCTTGAAGTTGATGTTTTAATCAATGAATTAGCATAGGGGCGAATTTCCTATAAGATATATTGCTCCTCTCTATACCTTATATTAAACCTATGAAACGTCTGCTCTTTTTGGTGATATTCATATTTACTACTTTCAAAGTCTCTTATGCTCAAGTTCGGATAGAAGGTACAATCACTCCAATTGGTGATAACTTAATATTCGTAATAGGGACATCTCTGCAGAATAATCGACCACTTTCGTATACGCAAGCAGATACAAATGGTCGCTATTCTTTAGTTATTAACGCTGCGGAGCTAAAACGGATTCGTTTGACAGTTAAAGGATTGGGTATAAAAACGATTGTAAAAGAGATAGAGAATAAATCACAAAAGATAGATTTTAAGGTAGAACAAGAAGTTCACAGATTGCAAGAAGTTACAGTCAAAGCTTCCAAAATAAGAACAAGAGGGGATACTATCAGCTATACTGCGGGAGCTTATTTCAGTAAGAATGATCGAGTTTTGAAAGATCTTCTAAAAAAGATGCCCGGTATTAGTGTCGATAATGAAGGTAAAATACAGGTCAATGGTCAGTGGATTAAAGATTTCTATATAGAAGGCAATAACCTGCTTGACAATAGGTACAATATTGCCACAAATAACATCAATGCAGAAGATATTGCTTCGGTTCAAATTCTACAACATCATCAAGAGGCAAAGATATTAAGAGGCAAAGAGTATAGCGACCAGCCGGCTATCAATATCCGACTAAAGCAGGGAGCCAAAGGAGTTTGGGCTTCTACTTTAGATGCCCAAGCGGGAGGAGTGCCACTGGCAAGAGATGTAAACTTTAATATAATGAAGTTTGCTTCCAAGCATCAGAATATATCTTTGCTTAAAAGCAACAATATAGGAACCGACTTGAGGCAAGAGCTCAAAGCACCAACCAATATCAATACTGAAGAGGGAATAGGACTAGTACTACCCAATAAAGCTCCCATCAATAACTCTTGGTCTTATCTGAATGATACTCACTCGGCTTCTATAAATCAGTTATTTAAGATTGATCAAGACAGGACTCTGGCATTAAATGTCAACTATCTCTATGATAAAGAGCAGAGAGAGTCAAACGATTATCGGAATTTCTTTTTGGATAACAACGAACAGCTTATTTTCAAAGAGCAAAATAGCCTACAAAACAGACGGCACTACTTAGCAAGCAATATCAACTATAAACTAAACTCGAAGAAGTGGTATCTGAAAAATACTTTTAATACCCACTTCAATACCGGTCATGCAGATGGAGATCTAAAGCAAATGAATGAAGCAGTTCAACAGAATTTGAGTCAGACAAATTTTGCCATATCCAATAGCTTGATAGTGCAAACACCCTCCAAACACTTATTGTCTCATATCTCCTCCAGGCTATCTTTTAGAACAACGCAATCGACTCTAAAAATACCACTTAATCAACAGACATTCGACAGATATTCTTTCGATACGGAGCACTCTTTGTCCTTATATCGGACGAAAGTGGGATGGACGCATTTTGATATAAGAGCCAATACCATCACCAAGGCTGAAAGACTAAAAATAGCACTATCCGATGAACACTCCAATGAGTCTATGATTCAATATGGTCTTTATGCAGTGCCTCGCTTATCCTATTTTCATCCTCATCAAGCATGGCAATGGTTTGTCTATTGCCCAATCGGGATAAAAGGCTATCAAAAAGAGAGCGAAAAGAACGAAATCCAATCGGAACATTATTGGAATATCACTCCAATGCTTTCAATCAATTACAAAGCGAGTGATCGTTTTGAGGTGAAGGCTTCCGCTTCTTATCAAGATGAGTACAATGGCTTACTCGAGTTGTTGTCTCATCGTTATTATATCAACTATCATACTCTCTTTAACAACCAAGCAAGTTTGGCTCCTTTGCGTAACAAAAGTTTGAAAGCATCTGCCGTCATCAATTATAAAGACATATTACAGATGCTCTTTGCCAATATATCCTTTACTGTGGCTGATCTACGGAAAGGCTATATGAATGCTTACGGATCGGAAAATGATAAAATCATTCATCAACTTATTAAACAAGAGAAATATTATCAGGTTTTTCAGATTACTCAGGAGTTCTCAAAAGGTTTTTATAAATGGAACAGCAAAGTATCTGAAATGATCAGTCTCGGACGTGATCGGCAGAATTATCTAATCAGAGGCAAGCACTATGATGGATATACTAACTTCTTAGTGGCTCAGATAAGTGGTATGGCTCAACCTCTTAAATGGCTATCAGTTTCATCGAATAATAATGTCTCTTTTTCTCAATCTTATGTGACGGATCAAGGAAAAAAGGATAACTACTGGATGCTACAGAGCAGCAACAATCTTCTGATCAATCTATTCGATCCTGTTATGCTAAAAGCAGAATCTGAAGTGTATTACAACAGTTATTTCTCATCCGATAGAGTTACTCACCTTTTCAATACCTCTCTTGAGTGGAAACTGAGACGTGCCACTCTCAATCTCATGTGTATCAATCTATTTAATCAAACTGTTTATCATCGCGCCATAGATAGTGGTGTTTTGCTTTCTGTCAATGATGTTGCACTGAGAGGACGTACTTTCTTGGTTGGAGTAAGAGTTAAGTTATTTTAATCATTAAAATAGAAATGAATTATGAATGCAAGATTTTTAGTCCGTTCGGCAATTCTTCTCATTATCTCTTTGAGCTATTCCACGCAACTGAAAGCTCAAGTTCAGATGTCTTATATAATGGATAGTCCCGAATTTGTATTAGCATCGCTTAACCCCAATAAGTATAGCGTATTGGATAGTGCCTATCTTACCTTAACCTATCATTTTCAGACCAAAGCATCAGAGAATGACACACAACTAAGTATCGAAGATGATATGGTGCTGCTCATTGGTAAGAGATACACCTCTTTCTTTAGTAAGAATCTCAGAGAAAACGACATACTCAATGATTCATTGGTTCGTGTAGTAGGATATTTTGAACCGAATGACATTGGGTGGCAAGGGTATGAGATACGACAAAATCTGTTGAAAAAAGAGTTTACGGTGGATAATAGAATTCCATTTACAACGGAAGTTTATCGTTATGAAGAAAAAGTGCCAATGATGACTTGGCATATCCAAAACGAAACAGACTCTATTATGGGATATAATTGTCAAAAAGCAACATTGAATTACGCAGGAAGAGACTATATCGCTTGGTTTACATCAGAAATACCTATCGGATTCGGTCCGTGGAAATTTCAGGGATTGCCCGGTGCAATTTTAAAGATAACGGATACAAAAAATAATTTCATATTCAAATGTGTTGGTTTGTCCCAACAAGCACGACCGATTCTTAACTATAATTGGAAATACAAGAACACAACGAAAAAGGAGTGGCTAAAATTTGAGAAGTATATGTATGAGCAAGCCGGGCGCTTCATTAAGAATCTTGGCGTTCGCGTATTGATTATGGATAATTCTGAAAAAGGTAGCCATTCTGTTCCTGAGAGCTGGAGTGCATACTATAATCCAATGGAGTTCTAAAAAATGGATCCGGTATGGAAATCATAAAGAGCGAAAACAATTTTCATTGTGCTGAATGAAGAAGACTCTTATGAAGAAAATCGGAGTGTTAAAAACAAAATCTCCAGATTATTACCGCATAAAATTTAAGGGCTGACTTCCCATAAAGGAGTCAGCCCTTAACTGTTTCTTTGCTGTAATGTGAAAAGTACTTTCGTTCTATCTGTGTCAATCAATGTACAGAACGATACTTATAAGAGTATGGATGAACTTGAAACAACAAGATATATTCAGGACTTAGAGGGCTTTTTGCTCCCCTTGTAGATGAGTACGGCAACAATTATGACACCTATTCCCATGAAGATGTAACCTAAAAGATGGCTGTTCTTCATGACATAGTCCATGAGTTTATCTTGCGGAACAAATGAAGCGAAGTAGTAGCCCATGGCTGCAAGAATGGCGTTCCAAACACCTGCTCCGATAAAAGTATAGAGGATGAACTGTGGAAGTTTCATCTTGGCAAGTCCGGCAGGAATGGAAATGAGTTGGCGAATACCCGGAACAAGCCTGCCCATAAGGGTGGATATGATTCCGTTTTTATAGAAGAAGCTTTCCGCTTTCTGTACTTTGGCTTCATTGATAAGACACATCGCTCCTATGCGGCTGTTGGCAAATCTGTAAACTATTTTTCGTCCGAGAAAGAGAGCCAGATAGTAGTTGATGAGAGCTCCGATCGTAGCTCCTATTGTGCCGAATAAGACTACAAGATAGACATTGAGTTCGCCTGTTGCAGCCGCTTTATATGCGGCAGGAGGTATAACCACTTCGGAAGGGAACGGTATGAAAGAGCTCTCGATGATCATCAAGAGAGTGATGGTAAAGTAGTCCAAGGACTCTAATGCCCATTGAAATAGAGATGCTGTATCCATTGTATGGTGTTGTCTGTTTTATTCGATCGGAGTCAGCTTTGCATAGCGGGCTATGAGTAGCTTTTCTCCTTCGGTATCAAATATGATTTTTATTTTTATTCCATGATCGCTCTGAACCATCTCTTGAACGGTCCCATCCCCAAAGATATGATGATTGACGCGATCTCCCTCTTTGTAGGAGAGTGCTTGCGTAGTGGCTACTTGGGAAACGTTTTTGAGGGGTTCCAGCTTTTTCTCTCGTGTTATGGCTTTTGCAAGAAATGAGGGAGAGTGCTTCTCTTTCCTGAATTTGAGATCGCTCTCGTTGTTGATGAACTTTTCATCAAGGTCGTACAAGAATCTGCTGGGGAAAGATTGTACATACTTGCCGTAGCTGCTACGAGAGTATGCAAAAGAGATACAACACTCGATCTTGGCTCTTGTGATAGCCACATAGAGCAGTCGTCGCTCCTCTTCCACTCCGTTTATGGTATCAATGCTCCGTTCGGACGGGATAAGTCCATCCTCCACACCTACTATAAACACATAGTCATACTCCAACCCTTTGGAGGTGTGCATGGTCATAAGTGTTATTTTAGGGGCATCGTCTTTCTCGTCTTGGTCTCTATCCGTATAGAGAGCAACCTCTTGCAGATACTCTTCCGGTGTGGGTGCTTCCACACCTTCATCCTCCTTCAGAGCCGTATATTCGTCCATCGCATTGAGCAGCTCCGAAATATTCTGCTTACGATCTTCTCCCTCTGCCGTTTTATCGGATTCCAGCAGACTGTACAGTCCGCTTTTGTGAAGGATATTTTGTGTTAATTCCAGCAGGGTGGCGCTTGCAGCCTCTGTCTTAAATCCCAAAATCATATCGGCAAAGGCTCTAAACTTCTTTACGGCGGCCGGTTTGAGGGCATTGCAAAAGTCGGGCTCATTGACAATGGCATTCATATAGGAGCACTCTTTTTCTTTTGCAAATGCGTGCAACTGCTCGAAAGAGGTTGCTCCTATACCTCTTGCCGGCATATTGTAGATGCGTCGGAAGGCTTCGTCATCATCCATATTAACCAACAGGCGAAGGTATGCGATAACATCTTTCACCTCTTTGCGTTCGTAGAAAGACATCCCTCCATATATCCTTAGCTTGATGCCTAACACTCTGATCTGGTCTTCCAATATACGGCTTTGCGCATTGGTGCGGTAGAGGATGGCTATATCTTCCGGATCTACACCGCTTTGTATAAGGTGCAGTATCCTTGCCCCTACTGCTTGTGCCTCTATGTTGGCAGAGTAAGATGAAATAAGAGTGGTTTTCTGTCCCGGTCCTTTCACGCTTACTACCTCTTTCGGGATGCGTTGTGTGTTTTTCTCTATGAGTCCGCTTGCCAAATCTACGATATTGGAAGTGGAGCGGTAGTTCTTTGTGAGCTTGAAGAGTGCGGCATTCTCAAAAGACTTCCGGAAGTTGAGTATGTTGTCTATCCGAGCTCCTCGAAATGAGTAGATGCTTTGACTATCATCGCCGACAACGCAAACCATACAGTCTTCACCACACAAAAGTTTCACAATCTGATGTTGCACCCTGTTGGTGTCCTGATACTCATCTACGAGTATGAACTTATACCGCTCTTGCAGCTCTTCCCTTACTTCCGGATGGTCATTGAGAAGCCTGTAAGTATAGAGTAGGAGATCATCGAAGTCCATTGCATTGGCAGCAATACACCTTTCGGAATAGAGCAGAAAGATATCTTTTATCCTTGGCATCTGACGCTTTCTGTCCGCATCTGTCAAAACGGGAGAGAGAGCATACTGCTTGGCAGATACCATGTTGTTTTTTGCTCCTGATATGATGCTCTGAACGGCATTGGGCTTATACTGCTTCTCATCCAGCTTCATATCTTTTATGATGCTCTTGATGAGAGCGCGAGAGTCTGCCGTATCGTATATCGTGTAAGAGGAGGTAAAGCCGATATGGGAAGCGTAGTGTCTTAGAATACGAGAGAATATAGAGTGAAATGTCCCCATGGGTATCATCTGCGCTACACTCCTGCCAACGGTAGAAGCTATACGCTCTCGCATTTCTCTGGCTGCCTTGTTGGTAAAGGTAAGTGCCATGATGCTGTAAGGAGCGTAGCCTTGTGCTATCAGGTATGCTACCTTGGTTGTCAGCACACGGGTCTTACCGGATCCTGCTCCTGCAAGTATCAGGGAGTGTCCTTGACAGTATAGCACAGCTTCTCGCTGCTCATTGTTGAGAGTTTCGAGAGAGGATTCTATATTCATAACTCTTTGTTTAGAAAGTATGCCGTGTGAGATTTGGAGAGTACTTCCGGAGCGGTCATCTCTTCCGGAGTACCTTGAAAGATGATTTCTCCGCCACCCGTACCTCCTTCCGGGCCAAGGTCTATGATATAGTCTGCGGACTTTATCACGTCTAAGTTGTGCTCTATCACAACCACCGTGTTTCCTCTGTCCACAAGGCTTTGGAGGATGTTCAGAAGCATTCTTATATCCTCGAAGTGGAGTCCCGTGGTGGGTTCGTCCAGGAAATAGATCGTCTTTCCCGTATCTCTTTTGGAGAGCTCTGTTGCCAGCTTGATGCGTTGGCACTCTCCTCCGGATAGCGTTGAAGAGGGCTGACCAAGCTTGATGTAACCGAGTCCCACATCTTGCAGAGTCTTTATTTTTTTTAGGATCGACGGATTGTTTTCAAAGAACTCCACAGCCCTATTGACTGTCATGTCCAAGATGTCGGAGATGGATTTTCCTTTATACCGAACTTCAAGCGTCTCCCTGTTGTAGCGTTTTCCCTTGCACGCTTCACAAGGTACGTAGACATCGGGCAGGAAGTTCATCTCTATGGTTTTGTAGCCATTGCCTTTGCAGGTTTCGCACCTGCCGCCCTTAATATTAAATGAGAAGCGTCCCGGCTTGTAGCCGCGCATTTTACTTTCGGGGAGTTCCACGAAGAGGCTGCGTATCAAAGTGAAAATCCCCACATAGGTTGCGGGATTGCTTCGAGGCATTCTGCCAATGGGGCTTTGATCCACGGCGACTACCTTATCTATATATTCCAGTCCCTCTATCTCTTCATAGGGCAGCGGGGCAGTCTGTGAGCGGTAGAAGTGTTGGCTTAGAATGGGGTAGAGGGTAGAGTTGATGAGAGAAGACTTTCCGCTTCCCGACACTCCGGTGATACAGGTCAATGTCCCGATGGGAAGGCGCATGGTATCTCCTTTGAGATTGTTGCCCGTAGCGCCTTTCAGCACCAAGAGTTCCCCCGAACCTTTTCGGCGAGAGGCGGGCACTTCTATCCTCTTTGTCCCTTTGAGGTATTGGGCGGTGAGAGTATCCTGTTCGAGCATCTCTTTCGGCGTGCC
This sequence comes from Porphyromonas sp. COT-108 OH1349, assembly GCF_000768755.1. Classification (NCBI taxonomy): domain Bacteria; kingdom Pseudomonadati; phylum Bacteroidota; class Bacteroidia; order Bacteroidales; family Porphyromonadaceae; genus Porphyromonas; species Porphyromonas sp. COT-108 OH1349. The sequence continues at coordinate 259,841 of NZ_JRAH01000013.1, forward strand.
GGCAAAGACCACTCGTCCGCCTTTGCGTCCGGCTCCGGGGCCCAGGTCTACGACATAGTCTGCCTCCAGCATCATATCTTTGTCGTGCTCGACGACGATAAGAGAGTTGCCCTGATCTCTAAGATTCTTGAGGGAGTGAATGAGCTTTACGTTGTCTCTCTGATGCAGACCGATGCTCGGTTCGTCCAGGATATAGAGGACATTGACCAGCTTGCTTCCGATCTGAGTTGCCAGGCGTATGCGTTGGCTCTCTCCTCCGCTCAGGGATCCGGAGGAGCGGTTCAGGCTCAGATAATCCAAGCCGACGTCAAGAAGAAAGTCCGTTCTGGCATCTATCTCTTTGATGATCTCTTCTGCGATGCTCCACTGTCTGCTGTCGAACTTTGTTTTCAGGGACTTTATCCACTCTTTGAAGTCGGGCAGATGCAGCGAGGATACCTCCATGATGTCTTTGCCGTCTATCTTAAAGTGGAGGCTTTCGGTTTTCAGCCGTTTGCCCATGCAGAGCGGACACTGCACATGAGTGCTGAACTGCTCTGCCCACTTCCTTGCCGCGTGCGACTCTTCCATCTCCGCATACCGGTTGATGTACTCTGCAAGTCCGTTGTACTCCAGCAGCTTTTCGGGCAACATCCCGGAGGGGATCTCTTTGGGTCGGTTCAGCGTGTAGTTTGTTCCGTTCAGGATATCGTCTATCAGCTCTTCGGGCAGCTCTCCCACGGGGTCGTCTATGGAGAAGCCGTGGTGTTCACATATCGCCATGAGCTGTGCAAAGATCATGTTCCGCTTGAGTTTTCCTATCGGCTCTATTCCTCCGTCCCGGATGCTCAGCTTCGGGTTGGGGAATATCTTCTCTGCCTGCAAGGCTGTTACCTGCCCGAGGCCTTTGCACTTCGGACAGGCTCCCCGGGGCGAGTTGAAAGAGAAAGAGTGGGGTGCCGGTTCGGAGTAGGAGAGACCCGTGGTGGGGCACATGAGCGAGCGGGAGTAGTAGTGTGGCGTGTCGGGGTCGTCGAAGGTTATGACCACCATCTGATCTTTCCCCTGCTTGAGAGCGGTTCGGACGCTCTCCTTTATCCTGCTTTCGGAGCTGTCGGAGACTTTTATCCGGTCTATCACTACTTCAATTCTGTGGATCTGATACCTCGAAAGTGCCATGTTGCGTTCTATCTCTCTCATCTGCCCGTCTATCCGGACGTTGAGGTAGCCTTTTTTGCGCAGCTGCTCCAGGAGTTCGCGGTAGTGTCCTTTTCTGTCTTTCACGACCGGGGCGAGGAGATAAATCTTTTGCTCGGCGAAGGCGGAGCATATCGAGGAGACGATCTGCTCTTCGGTGTAGCGCACCATGGGTCTGCCGGTGTTGTAGGAGTAGGCTGTGGCGACGCGGGCGTAGAGGAGGCGGAGGAAGTCGAATATCTCCGTTGTGGTGCCGACGGTGGAGCGCGGATTTTTGTTCGTGGTCTTCTGTTCGATGGAGATCACCGGGCTGAGCCCTGTGATTTTGTCCACATCCGGACGCTCCATGTTGCCGAGAAACCCTCTCGCATAGCTCGAAAAGGTCTCGATGTAGCGCCGGCTTCCTTCGGCGAATATGGTGTCGAAAGCGAGGGAAGACTTCCCGCTGCCGCTCAGTCCGGTCAGGACGCAGAGGGAGTTGCGTGGCAGATCCGCGTCTATGTTTTTGAGGTTGTGGACACGCGCACCGCGCACTTGGAGCACGCCGTGTTCTATTCTGTCTGTATCTCTTCTCTTGTCAAGCTCTTTCATGGAGGGAAAGTGTTCCGAATAAACGCAGCAAAGATACGTTTTTCCGAGAAGCTTTCCAATCTTCTCCGGTGCCTCCGAAGCGGAAAGAAAAGCACTCTTTTCGGCAAGATTCCGGTCGAAAGCAAGGCTCAAAAAATTAGAGATTTTTAACGCAGAGCGCGCACCCGAAATTCATTACGAGGGAGCCGGAAAAAGAGGTGTGCGCACGGAAGAAAATTTTTGTGCGCACAGAAAAAAATTTTCGTGCGCAAGAAAAAAAATTTTCGTGCGCACAAAAAAATATTTTCGTGCGCACGAAAATCCGGGCTTTTTGCCGACCCCCTCGCAGCCCAGTACTGATCCCGTTTCTGAGAGACAGGCAAAAAAGCCGTTTTTTCTTCGAAAAGGGAGGGTGGCGGACCGGAAAAAATGTGCTAACTTTCTCGCGTGAAAAACAAATTATTGTTGAACCTATGTTAAAATATGTGCATTATGAAGTGTTCCGTAGAGCTGAGTTATTACCCCCTCGGCAATGAGTTCAAACCGGCGGTAAAGGCGTTCATCGCAGACCTGAAAACGCATGACGAGATCAAGGTGGAGCCGGGAAGCATATCCACGCGCGTCTTCGGGGAGTATCGCACGGTGATGAGGATACTCACGGAGGCGATGGAGCGCGCTTTCGAGGCGCCGCACTCGGTGTTCGTGATCAAGATCCTGAACATGGACAGAGACAAGTAGGCAGCCGCTCTGCCCGATGAGGACAAAAAAATATTCCCGATAAGAGATTCGCTCCTATCGGGAATTTTTGTCTCCTCGTGCGCCCTCCGGGCACGGCTCGTTACTCTATCCAGCTTCTGATGTCGGCAGGGAGATAGAGCTTGTCGCGCTTGTCCACATAGACCGCCACGGTGGGCATCTCCCGTTTGGAGAGGATCTTTTTCCCCTGCTTCAGCGTGGCGATGTTCGTGTACGCCTCGATCTCCAGAGCCTTGCCCCGTTTGCCTTTCACCGTGAGCGTGGCTTGCCCTTTTTCGTCGGAAGTCAGGCGGAACTTCATCCCCTTGAACACCTCATCGTGCGGGGCAAAGTAGCGGTCGCTCATCGCAGGCAGCTCATCGCCCATGCCCAAGAGCGTAGCCATGTAGCGGTGCAGATCCGTGTTTTGGTTCACGCCCACGAGCTTGTCCACCTCCTCCGGCGTGTACACGGCAAGGAACACCTCTTCCGCCGTGTGCCCGTTGGTGGTGAAGCCGAGCGGTATCCGGGCATGGAAAAAGTGGTTGATGAGTGCCGGAAGAGTGCTCTTGTAGCCGCCATCGCCTATCTGCTCTTCGGAACGCTCCTCGGCAGGCTTCGGGCTGTTTTTGTACCCTTTGCAATCGGCAAGAAGCACCAACTCTTCCTCCGTAAGTGCAAAGCCGGCGTGCTTCTCCACGATGGCGCGAGCTTCGGAGTAGGGGTGCCTGTTCAGCTCTTCGGCTATGAACTCGGAGGTCTTTCGCACTGCGGTCAGAGCCCCGAACAAGTGCTGTCCGCTCGCCGTCGTGTAGGGCACTTCGCGCCGTCCCAAAGAAAATCCGCTGTTGCCGTGATCGGAAGTTACGATGATCACCGTGTTGCCGTCCTTCTTGGCAAACTCCAACGCCTCGGCAAACGCTTTGTCAAACGCGATAAACTCCGTGACGAGTGCCACGGGATCGTTCGCGTGCGCAGCCCAGTCCACCTTGCTGCCCTCGACCATCAGGAAGAATCCGTTCTCCGAACGCTCTCCCGAAGAGAGGCGGCGCAGCGCATCTGCAGTCATCTCCGCAAGAGAGGGGATCTCTGCCGGATCGCGGTCTATGTCGTAAGGGACATCGGCTTTCTCGTAGAGCTGCCACATCCTCGGATTGGTGTCTTTGGAGGCTCCCTCTCTGTCGTTCAGAAAGACACTCACGCCCGACTCGGTGAGATGTTTGCGGTGCTGCTCGGATAGCAGACCGGCACCTCCTCCGATGACGACATCGAGCCGGTTGTGTACCATCTGCGGCACGATCCAATCGTACCTCTTCCTCGAATAAGAGTGCGCCGCGCAGTCCGCCGGAGTGGCGTGCGGAAACTCGCAGGTGAACACCAGCCCGGTCTTTCTGTTGTGCTTGATCCTTGTAGCCTCGAGCAGCGTCATGAGCGGCCTCAAAGATCTGGTCGTATCCACCGGAACAAGGTCGGCTCCCGGAGTGCTCATGGGGTAGGTGGAGATGTATCCCGCTCTCGATGGCATCCCGGTCATGTAGCAGGAAGTAGTGGGCGCGGAGTCCCCGATGGGTGCGTCCGAAGAAAACGTTACGATGGTCCCACTCATGTAAGGGTCCAGATGCAGATGCTTGCTCTCCGCATCCATGTACCTCTGATACCAACGCGCTCCCGACACAGCAGAGAGTGAGGTGCCGTCGGCAATCATAAGGATGACGTTCTTGGCTTGCTTCACAGGTTTTCCGTTGGTGGTCTGAGCTGCCGACGGAAGGGATGCCCATACGGAAAGAACACAGACAGCAACCGCTGTCGCAGATTTGAGGGCGAGTCTTATTTTCATTGATGTAGTGTATTTGAGATGAATGTTACTTGACTTCTGAAACGACCTTGGATATTCTGTCTCCTATGCCTATGGTATAACCTTGGGATACGAACACGACACGTCCGAACGTATCGCAAACGGCAAGCAGAGGATACTCGAAAGGAATGGCGGTCTCCGTACCGGTGGTGAGGAGCTTCAGTATGGAGCCGTCCGTGTCTTTGCCCCAGAATGCTTCCGGAAGCAGACCCATGGCAGAAGGTGCTCCGTCTCCCTGCATCTGTTGAAGGACAACGACCGGCAGTGTGAGGCTCTTGCTCTCTTCGTTCCACATGGACTTGCGAAGATCTCTCAAGATGTGGTCGGTAGGCTCATGGTGATCCTTGCCCAGCACCAGCACATAGTAGCCTCTTCCCGTAGAGCTTAGCAGCGTTTTTTTGCTGTCTGTCTTGAGGTCGTGATACAGAGCTTCCGGATTCATGCTGCCGATGACGGATATTGCCGTGGTGTCTCTGTCGAATGCCATTATATTGGGAGTGTCTCCACAAGTGAGCTTGCGGAATGCAACCAATACACCTCCGGAAGCAAGACGTGTCCCGGTGATGATGTAGTTGTTTTCGTATTCCAAAGGATTCTTTACGGTCTCCTTGTAGCTCAGACCGTCTGCCATGTCATAAGTAACAGGCGCACCGGATGGCGAGATGTAGCCAAGAGAGAAGTTGTAGTAGTACTTCGGATCTGAAAGATAGGGCAGCGGTGTATAGTCGAGACTGATCTTGCATGTGCCCGCTTTGTCCGGATTCACTTTGCTCTCCTCTTCCGGAGCTATGGCAAAAAGCTTGTAGCCACCATCTTCGGTGTAGATCTTGGAGACGCCGATGGTGCCGTCATACTCTGAAAGTACACCTGCCGCACGGCACAAGCGCACAAACGTAAATGCCAAACTGCGAACATCCCCCACCTTGTGAGAGAGTACCGTTGCCGGAGAAAGCGGATGACGGATGGGGTTATACTGCTCGTCCACTTTGAATGTACGAAGATAAGAGACTATCTTCTCGGCTCTCTCTGTTGCGGAAAGAGCAGTCCAAGATGCTTCTTTCTCCGAACTTTCTGTGGCGTTATCGGCAAAGATGACCTTCAAGGCTTCGTTGAGAGCCTCTTGTACGGGGAATAGCTGTTCGGTGCCGACACGAGGAGAGAGGAGATACTTCACCTCTTTGTCGGATGTTCCGCCTTTATAATGTTTCATGACATCGGTCAGCACATCGTACGGAACGTCATGCAGGTCTTTCTTTGTGAGCGAAGAGAGAAGCAGAAGTCCGAGTTCCCTCTGTTCGGGAGCAAGGTTCTCCATAAACTTCAGGATAGTATGATGGTGTCCTCTGCTTTCGATATAGACTTTGCTCCAAAGGTCTCTGTTTTTCAGACCGAGCGACTTAAATGTCTCTTCCGCCCGGAGAGAGCCGGGGAAGGTCGCGAGGTAGGCTTTTCTGATGGAGTCGTTCTCCACGATGCGGAGAGCACAAGCCCTGATAGCCGTACTGTCGATAGTGTTGGAAGGTGTTACCGCTTCCGGAGGGTTGATGACCCAGTGAAGCTCCGAAGGCATCTCCGCAAATGGTTGGAGGTTCAGCTCCAATGTCTCGCCTCCTGCGCGTACCACGCCCATCGCCATGGCTTCTATTCCATGCTCCGCTGTGGCAAGCATGTCTCCGATGCCGGTTTCGAGAGCGGCTTCTCCGTTTTTATCCGTAAGAATGCTCGTGATAGGGAAAAACTCCGCATAGTTGTAGAGTCTGAACGATACCTTCACATCTTTTTGCGGAACACCGTCTTTCAACACTTTTACTCTCGCCGGAGCTGTCGGCACATAGAGAGAAGTGAGGTTGAGCTCGGTGTATGTCGGGAACTGCTTCAAGGATGCTTCCGATCCGCTATAAGCACCAAATGCTTTGGTATGCAGCATCATGGCACGGCGTACAGGGGCATCGAACCAGGCGTTGTTGAGTACCGGTGCCGGCTCGCACGCTCCAAGGTAGTACCACTTGCCATCTACCCAAGCCTCTACCCAGGCATGGTTGTCGTCCGTATGCGCCCATCTGGGAGTATAGACCTGTCTGGCAGGAATACCCACCGAACGCAGTGCGGCAACGGTAAAGGTACTCTCTTCACCGCAACGTCCAAGAGCATTTTGCAGAGTGTACACAGGAGAGGAGGTACGTCCGTCCGATGGCTCGTAGGTTACGTGTTCGTTGCACCAGTGATTCACTTCCAGCACGGCATCCATCATGGATAGACCTTTTACTCTGTTCTTTAGCTCTTCGTAGAACAACTCTCTACTATTGTCCAGAGCTTCGTTATTGACCCGAACGGGAAGTACGAAATGACGAAAAACATCTGCCGGAACAGACTTTCCCCAAGGCATTTCCTCTCTTGCCTTGTAGCTGGTCTCTATGTTCTTTACATAGAATGCCGTGCTATAATCGAGCATATCCGGGGTGATCATATAGCCATACAAAAAGTCCAATGCTTCTTGTACCGGTTGGGACACTTCACCTGCCGGAACATGGTCGGAAACAGGCAAGCCGAGATAGGAATATTTCTCCTGATAGCTTTTGATGGCTTCATCAAGAATGCTCTTGGGGAAGAGAGCAGAGTCCGTACTCTTCTCTCCGGACTTAGAACATGAAGAAAATGCAGATCCACCCAGCGTAATAAGCAGGATGGAAAGTATTAAAGATAGATTCTTTCTCATATAATGGATTGATTTAGGTTGTTTCTTCTCTATTGTTGCGGATGTTCCATTACGCTTCTATCCACCTCTTCCAATACCTTTATAAACGGCGGAAATTTGATCTCGGACATAGGCTTGGAGGTCATGGTGTGTAGAAGCGAGTAGCTGTACTCGGGAGATAAGAGGGTGTCCACTTCGAGGGCAAGTCCTCTCCAGACAAAGCTCTTTCTCCTTTTGTGTACAACGGGAGCATCCGGCTCTATATGTCTGAGATATATAACGAACTCTTCCGGTGTGATAAGGCGTTCTACTTCTGCACTCTTACCCTCCGAAGTGGTACGGAAGAAAGAGTGAAAATAGACGAAGTTGCCGGCTGTTCCGCGTTTCTTGATCTTTGTATTTCCTTTTATGTCCGTATTGAGCATGTACTCGAATATCTCTGTCTCTATACCATAAGGCACATCACCGGTTACCTCTACCTTGAATGTCCTTCGGGTTTCATCGGCTGTTTCATCTCCCACAACGCAGGCAATCTCACGGATGGTCTGCTCTATCTTGGCATCGAAATCACTATTGTTTTGGACGATGCGCAGGTTCGGATGCCCTGTCCAGGCACTTAGAATCTTACCATCCAACTCGCGAGCCAATTCTACCGTCTCTGTTCTTGCCGCATTGTTTTCGATGGTATAGAAGTCTTCCGCTCCGTCTGCCGCTGTTACCATGTGTATTACCGCATCGTATCGGGCATCTCTCAGCATCACTTCCGAAAGGGAGAGTTCGTCCAGCATGGCTTGCCACATATTTGGGTCCATGTATGCAGAAATATCCATGGTACCTCTGTCGGATATGATCAGTACCGGTTTATTGACAGACTTTGCCAGCTCATAGAAGATGTTTTCCATTTGGAGCTGAAACTTCAAGACCGCTTTCTCCGCATTGTAGAAGTAGGTCTTATCGTCCGTAAGGAAGTTCACGGAAGCCGCCGTAAATATCGTGGGGATTTCGGGTAAGGCATACACCAAATATCCTCTTATGGTAAATCGCTCTATGATCTTCGCCATTGCTGTGGTCTTACCGGCGCAAGGCCCTCCCGTGAGCGCTATTCGTACTATATTTTTGTTCATTTTTTATTGACTTTTTTGACCTCTAAAGTTAGCAATATTATTTCACAACAAGAGGGAGATAGCCAATTCCGAATCGGGCTATCTCCCTCTTTTGTCTATTGTGATTTCTTAAGGCAGAGAGCTCAACCTTTCTGCCCCGGAAGAGAACCATTTTGGGGTGAGGAGGTCAAGGTATCTGCTTGAAGCTTTCTGTCTGTACAATAAAAAACTTCCCTTGCAGTCTGAAACTGTAAGGGAAGTCTATGATAACAGCTCCGCAGGGAGCATCTGTTCTTGTTATCTTGGATACTCGTCAGAAACAGTTAGCTTAGCTCTGCCTTTAGCTCTTCTGGCTGCGAGAACTCTACGTCCGTTTGCCGTTGCCATTCTTGAGCGGAAGCCGTGTTTGTTTCTTCTCTTTCTGTTAGAAGGCTGGAATGTTCTTTTCATTGCTTTTTAACTTTTTATGCTGTTTTGATTTGTCTTCTTTTCTTTGGTCGGGCAAAGATAGTCAATTTATTTTAGACTGCCAAGAAAATAGTGCTATTTATTCAAGACCGAATCCGGCATAAACGGCATCATAAGAGCTTTGTACTCCGCTGTGTACCTGTGTCTCTCTACCTCTATGACCAGCTCGGACTCTTCTATTAAACCCTCTCTCTCCTCCATTTTCCATGTACTTAGAAAGCGTTTTACCGGAAGATCCTGCCGTCCTCGTATGGCTACTCTCCGGTGTAGTATCAGTCCGCACTCTTGGGCGGCTGCTTCGTACTCCTGTGCCATAGATGCAGGATATATGATGGCAACCTCTCCGTGTCGGCTCAGCATCTGCTTTGCCCTCCGAAACAGAGTGATTGCCGGGAGTGTGATGGCGTGTTTGGCAAGAGTTTTTAACTCGGATGGAGAGCTGTGTGTAGCCGTAAAGTAGGGAGGATTGGAGACAATAAGGTCATAGAGGGGGAAGCGTTCCGAAGAAAAATGTTCTATATCGGCATGGACAAACTGCAGTTTGTCGGGATGAGGAAAACCCTTTCTGTTCTCCTCCGCATCCGCAATGCTCTCTTCGTGTATATCCACCCCCACAACGCTGCTACCACAGAATCTCTGCGACAGCATCAGTGCCACAATGCCACATCCGGTGCCTATATCCAGTATGGTATCCGGCTCAAACTGCATTGTGCTGCCAGCAATGGCTCCAAGGATAAGCGCATCCGTACCCACTTTCATGGCACTTCTGTGATGAGCGATGCTGAACTGTTTGAGATGAAATTTCTTGTCCACAATATTGTTTTAGGGTATTGTAACCGGGGCGGATGGTGCAAGGCAGTTTTATGCACTGTTTCCACTCCCGATTTTGTTTGCAAAGCTACAAGTTTTTATTGCTTTTCGGATGTTTTGAGGAGAGAGGATTTTTATATATTCCATCCCGAAAAATGCTCCCTTTTTTCGGTCTCTCTATTTTGATCGGAGGGGTTGTTTTCAGAGCACGACCGAATTGTTAAATCAGGACTGTTTTATTAACACAAATTCCGATACTTGTTAAGCAAAAACGCTAAACGAGCATATTGTTTCGGCTTAACGTGTTTAATTTTTCAGTAAACACGTTTACCGATTTCATTGAACACGTTTACCGATTTCGATTAACGTGTTTAGCCGAAATTGATAAAAGGTTATATGCCAGTGTTTTATGTGTTTTTGCCCTAAAAAGTACCCAAAAAGGCAGATTTCTTTATTAGGAAACGTTTACAGGAGTGGGTGTTAAAATTTACACCAATTAACGCGAAAAAGCCCCATGAAATAGACTGAGAAAAAAATTTTTTCAAATTCGAGCTGATTTATATTTGCCTTATTTTTAGGGGATTATCCTCTTCTTGCGATTTGGTTGAGGGAAAAGAGAGCAAAAGTGGAAGAGAGCGGTGGCTCTTCTCTGCACTCTGTTTTTATATAAAAGTGCACGCAAAATTCCCCTATATTTTGGGGCAAAAGGAGCAGAAAAGAGAGACATAAAAAAGAAGCTCCGGTATGAGATTTTTCAATCTTCACACCGGAGCTTTTTCTCCAATATTATGGACGGAAGGGGTTACTCTTTTTTACCGACCTCTTTTAGCAATGTTTCTACTGCTGCTTCCATCTGTGTGTCTTTGCCTTTTAGGGCTTTATCAAAGTCGAGACGCACTTTAACGTCAGGGTGCAGCTCGTAGTTTTCGAGATATATACCCTCTGCGGTCTTGTAGCCAACGGCAGGAATACCGAAGTACAAGCTCGGATCTTGAAGCGTAACCCAGTTGACACTCGTCATGGTTCCCGGGACAGGCATACCGACGAGCTTACCTATTCCAAGGTGTTTGTACACCCATGGTGTACCGTGAGCGTTGCTATAGTCCGCTTCACACATGACCATGACAGACTCATGATTCCATCTGCGAGACGGCATTTCGCAGTAATCTTTTCCACGAATCTGCTGTTGCAGATATTTCTTTCCGGTAAAGAATACTTCCAAGTCTTCATGAAGACGTCCGCCACCGTTGTAACGAATATCTATAACGATGCCTTCACGGTCGTAATAGCGTCCCATCACTTCGGAGTAAACCGTACGGAAGCTTGGGTCTCCCATTGAAGGGATGTGTACATAGCCTAAACGTCCTTTGGATAGCTTGTCTACCTCATCGGCACGCTGCTTAACCCATCTCTTGTAGAGCAGATCTTCGAGCTGTGAAGAGGAGATACCTTTCACGGTTTCGCTCCAACGCTCTTTGCTCTTAGGGGAGTAGAACGATATGGAAATATTGCGTCTGATCTTTCCATTAAGGAGAGGGAAGTAGTCTTCGCCTGCCTTGATATCTTCACCATCAATCTTCTCGATGATGTCGCCGGCTTTAACCTTGCTTCTGAAGTTGTCAAACGGACCACCTGTTATCACTTCATCCACAAGCAGACCATCCTTGCCCTTTTCCCAAGAGAGGAATAGTCCGAGCTCCGCAGTAGGTTCGGAAGCTCCGCTTCCTCTGTAACCGGATCCGGTGTGAGAGACATTAAGCTCTCCAAGCAATTCGCTCAGCATTTCGGCATAGTCGTAGTTGTTGGAGATGTAAGGGAGATAGCGAGAGTAGTGTTTGGTAAGTTCGTCCCACTTTACACCGTGCATGCCGGCATCGTAGAAGCGAAGACCTTCTTCACGTTTAACGACATTGAACATATATTCGCGCTCAGCGGCAAGGTCTGTCTTCCATTCAGCCTGGTACGAGATCGGCTTAAAGGTCTCTCCTGCCACGGTCATCTTCTGAGGTTGAGCCCCAAGGATGAAGATCTGCTTGCCCTCTTTGTCCATCTGGAACTGTGCTCCTCCCGAATCCATCTTTCTTAGCAGTTTTGTGGAGCGTTTTCTCAAGTCATAAGACCAAAGGTCGTATCCGCCTTCAAATGCAGAGAGGTAGTACATCTTCTTGCCATCTTTGGTAACGATAGCGTCTCCCAAGGCAGAAGAGTTCGGTGTAAGACGAATGATGCGATCCTCCATGTTGTCGAACTCGATATTGAGATCCTTCTTTTCGGATGCTTTCTTCTTATCCTCCTCCTTCTTTCCTTTTTTCTCTTTCTTCTCTTTCTCTTCGGCCTCTTTCTTGATGCTCTTTTCCTCTTCCGAGAAGAGTTCAAACTCCTCTTCGTTCATCTTGAACTTGTTGTAGGCCTCTCTGTTCATGAAAGCGATCATGACATCGGACTGAGAACCCCAAGAGGCGTGATTGCGCATACCATAACGTTCGCTGTGGAAGATGATGGCATTGCCGTCCATAGCCCAATGCGGATTCATGTCGAAGTATCCGCTGTTGGTTACATTGAATATCGGTTCTCCGCCTTTGGCACTAACGATACCTATATCATAATAGGGTGCGTGGTTTCTGGCAACGTAAGAAATGGCAAACCATTTGCCGTCCGGACTCCACTCGAAGTTCATATCGCCATCTTCTCCATGCTGTGTAGAACCATCGGTGATCTCTCTTATCTTTCCGCTTTTGAGGTTGTACACGGCAAGTTTTTTACGTCCCAACACGAATGCTACCTCTGTTCCGTCGGGAGAGAATGCCGGATGCATCTTCTCCACTTTATTGCCCGGTATGAGAAGTTCTTCCTTAATAATGGTGGCATTAGGGAAGTTCTGCTCGTTCTTGTTTACTATTGTTGCTTTGTAGAGATCCCATTTGCCGCTTCTGTCGCTTGCATATACGATAGAGCGGTTATCTGCTCCGAAGGTTACACTTTGCTCTCCGGAAGGGGTGTTGGTTATTCTCTTTGTTGTGCTGTAATCCACTGATGTTACAAACACCTCTCCTCTAGATACGAAAGCAAGCTGTTTCCCATCGGGAGAGATGCTTGCAGACTGATAGCCTTGTAGAAAAAGACGTCTGTCTTGAACATCGGAGATGTCTGTTGCAACAGATATATTGACCCGTTGGGGCTTTTGTCCCGGAGTCATGGTATATATCTCTCCTGCATATCCGAAGCATAGCTTTCCGTCTTTGGATGTGGAAAGGAAGCGAACCGGATCCCCTTTGAACGATGTCAGAGCCTTGACAGTCTCGCCATTACCATTGATGTCTGTTTCATATACATTCATAGAGCCACCCTTGCGTTCGCTCAGGAAATAGACCTTTTTCCCGTCCGAACTGTATACCGGATCTCTGTCTTCTCCGTCATGTTGGACTACAAATCTGTGCTTTCCACTCTTGAGGTCATATTCCCAAATATCTCTGGAAACAGAGGAAGTGTGATGCTTTCTCCACTCATTCTCGAATCCTTTGAGGTCTTGATACAAGAACTTGCTACCGTCTTTGGAGTATGATACCGCTTCAGCAGGTGTGGAGATAATCTGCTCGGGTCTTCCTCCATTGACAGACACGGCATAAAGCTCGGATAAACGTCCTGTGGGGAAAAGAGCACTGGTATGAGGGTCTTGGATGTGCGCTTTGAATACCACGCTTTTGCCATCCGGAGTAAATGTGTATGGCGTTTCCGTAGTGGAGTGAGTAGTAAGCTGCTTAGCCACTCCTCCCATTGAGGACATGATATAGATGTTTACACCGGCATTGTTGCGAGTGCTGGTGAAAGCAATTTTTGAGCCATCGGGACTCCAGACAGGGCTTTTCTCGTACCCCTCGTTTGTAGTAAGGCGAACAGCCTGACCGCCTTGAGCAGATACCTTATAGATATCTCCTTTGTAGCTGAACGCAATCTCTTTCCCATCAGGAGAGATGGCTGGATAGCGCATCCATAGGGGACGTTCTTGAGCAACACCGCTCCAGGCAATCGTGGCGAAGAACATTCCTAACAAAACTCTTTTTAGTTTCATGATTTTGATTTGTGATTTTTAATAGAATATCTTTATTCTTGAATGTGTAATATCTGTTTTCGTTTCGGAAGAAATAAGGGGAAGCCAACTAAATATCGAGAATATTTTGCTGCATTACGGCATCGTCTTTTCTGATATCCCTTGTTGCCAATATGGTTTGCCACTCTTGATCGAAACGTTTATAGGTTTCTTGTGAAAGATTTTCAAAGCCCAAGGTATCCAACGCATGTAATATTTTTTGCACGCTGATGGTGTGAATATCTACGTTGGGCATGTATCTGAGAGTTCTTGGCAGATCAATATTGGGGATCTCACGTATAAGCCCTGTGGCAACAAGCCTGTTTAACATATCCCTTACAACGGTAATGGGAATGCGGCTCTCTTTTGAAAGACCTTCGATAGAGTATGGTTTGCTTCTCTCATTCTTGAATGCCGTGGCGATCTTCTTCATTAGTATCAAGGCAACAAAGTCTTGGAATCTTCTGGATACGTTATCTTTTTCTGCTCGGAACAGATATAGCGATGTGTTTTCTATGGCATAGCTCAGATGCGCACCGAATAGGCAGATGACCCATGAAAAGTTGATATACATGAGTAGAAGCGGAATGGCTGCAAAACTTCCGTATATCGCATTATATTTTGTAACCCAAAGCATTCCGGAGATATACACCCATTGGAATAGGGAGAAACCAATACCCGCAACCGTTCCCCCTATGAGCGCACTGGAGAAGTGTACTCTTGTATTGGGAAAGATGAGAAAGAGGGTCGTGAATATACCTATAACGATGCAGAAAGAAACAGCGTGAAGAAGAAGTGTAACAATGGGTGTGAGACTGATGCTATCTATTATGTTTACGTTGCCTAAGGATGAAATGAAGATGTTGATACCGGAACTTAAAGTCATCAGAACAGGAAGAAGGATAAAGGCAGCAAGGTATCCGAGAATACGTCTGCTCCAACTTCGAGCTTCTTTAATCTGCCAGACATCATTGATAGTATCTTCTATCGAGGAGAGCAAAGAGATTACCGCCCATAGAAGAAAGATAACACCAATACCGATGAACAGCCCTCCTCCTTTTGTTTCAGCGATATACTTTTGAGCAAATTCCAGCCCTTGCGACAGTTCTAAGCGGTGTGCAGGGAGATATTCATACAGCTGCTGTTGTACGGTTTCCTGTACACCAAATGCGGCAGCAATACTGATAAGGATAGCCAATAACGGGACAATGGACAGAATGGTAGAGTAGGTCAGAGCTGCGGACTTGCGCATCGTGTTACCTTCAATAAACTCCGCTATGGTGATATAAAGGACCCTAAGAGTATTGGTCATCTTTCCCTTCACTCCGGTAGTCTCGTCAGGGAATATGCGCCACATATCTACAGTGATAAATTTGTACGCCATCCGGAAGGAGTAAGACATACATTTTGCAAGGCTCTTCTTGGGTTTTCTTTGCCCGTCAGGCTTCTTCTTTGGAGCAGAGTCTGTCATATATCGAATATAAAGTGTGAAGAACGAAAGAGACAAAGCTATAAGCCGGGTTCTGTGCCCTCTCCGAAGATCAGGTGCTTGTCATTTATCTACTATTGCAGTCGCCTGCAATCTCTAGCGATCTACCCCCCGACATTGTGCGAGCAACACTTAGACGTCGGTATACATGATCTTACAACCCATAACATACATGGACGAGACATATCACTATGCCTCCGGTGAGCTCTTACCTCACCTTTTCACCCTTACCGTTAAAGTCGAGACTCCAATGGCGGTTCTTTTCTGTTGCATTAGTCTGCCTTTTTCTCTATCACGCATGAAAGGACAGGCAGCTTCCCGTTAGGAAGTATGGTGCTCTACGTTGCCCGGACTTTCCTCTCCGCCTTGAAACCTTAGCGCAGCGACAAGCTACTTTGTCTCTTAGTCCGTTCTTCAAAAAAGTTACAGGTGGAACCTAACATAAGATTCCACCTGTACAAAAATAGCATTTATTTTCCAACTATTTCGAGCGAGCGAGAAATAAAGCTGTCTAGCTGCTTCCCGTTCAATAGTCCATTGGCAAGGAGTGCGAGGTCGATCAGCTGTGATATTATCTTGTCCTCACTGCCGTACTTTTCAAACAGACCTTGTCTTTTCTGCTCGATATCCGAGAGCTGCTTTTTGGTTTCTTCAAGATCAGCTTCCAATGTTTTCTTTTCCTCTTCCGTCTTATCGGTAGAGAGTTGCTGTGTCAGCACATCTCTTCTGGCTTCAAATCCTTTCAGCTCTCCGTTCAGCCTTTTTGCTTCTTCTGCGTGAGTTGCATTAAAGTCTTCCCAAACCTTTTTCACTATCGGGTGATCCACGTTTACCAAAAGCTCGAAGCTGTCCGGTAAATCTCCATAGAAGTTCATCCCTTGCTGGAATTGGGACATATCTTTCATACGTCTCATAAATTCATTTCTGACGATAGTGATAGGTCTTGCATCCGACCCCATGTGAGAAGGAATGATATGGAAATTCTTTCCATTTGCTTTAGGAACAGCCCCTGCAAAGAGTCCGTTAAGACCTGCAAATAGCTCTTTCTCTACCTCTTTTTTGTTCTCTTCTTTTGGGATCAAGTTTGTTATGGCATCGCTATCGACACGTGCAAAGCGAACATTCTCCCATTTTTGTTCGAGCATTGATACAAGAGGCATATCCAATCTGCCATCCAAAAGAAGCACATCATATCCTTTATCCGTTGCCTCTTTTACGGCAGAGTATTGCTCTTCTATATTGGTGGAGTAGAGTAGGACAAGCTTACCATCCTTGTCTGTTTGAACAGAGGAGATAAGGTTTCTGTACTCCTCTTCCGTGTAGAGCTTCTCTTCCGAGTTTTTCAAAAGGAAGAACTTCTTGGCTCTGTCGTAGAATTTTTCTTCCGTCAGCATACCATATTTCACGAATAGCTCTAAAGCAGACCACTTTTCCTCGTACGAAGGACGGTTGTCTTTGAATAGTTCATCCAGCTTATCTGCGACCTTTCTTGTGATGTAAGAAGATATTTTCTTGACGTTGCGGTCGCTTTGGAGGTAGGAACGGGAAACATTCAGAGGAATATCCGGAGAATCAAGCACACCATGCAGAATGTTGAGATAATCCGGAACGATACCTTCTACGTTCTCAGTAACAAAAACCTGATTGCTATACAGCTGTATCTTATGCTTGGAGAGGTCTATATTATCTTTTATACGAGGGAAGTAGAGAATACCGGTAAGATTAAACGGATAATCAATGTTCAGATGGATCCAGAAGAGAGGCTCATCCATACCGCCGAAACCTGCAGAGGGATAAAGCTCATTATAGAAAGAGAGATAATCTTCATCTTTCAGGTCGGCAGGTTTCTTGGTCCATGCAGGTTCTGTGGTGTTGATAATAAGTTCTTTATCTGTAGCCACATATTTGCCATCCTTCCACTCCTGTTGGTATCCGAATGCAATCTGCACGGGGAGGAAGTGGCAGTACTTCTTAAGTAGGGCTTTTATCTTGTCCGGATTCAGAAACTCCTTATTCTCTTCATCTATGTATAATATAATGTCTGTACCTCGTGTCGTGCGGGTACCCTTTTGCATTTCAAAAGAGGGAGTACCGGTACAGCTCCACAAAACAGGCTCTGCTCCTTCGTTATAGCTTAGAGTGTCTATCTCTACCTTGGAAGCCACCATGAAAGAAGAGTAGAAGCCAAGACCGAAATGCCCGATGATGGCAGCGGCATCGTCTTTATACTTCTCCATGAACTCTTCTGCTCCGGAGATTGCTATCTGATTGATATACTTCTCTATCTCTTCGGCAGTCATACCTATACCGCTATCCGATATGATGAGCTTGTCATCCTCTATACGCAGACGTATGGTAAGGTCTCCCAGCTCTCCTTTATACTCGTTCTTGGCACTGAGAGTCTTGAGCTTTTGCGTAGCATCTACTGCGTTAGAAACCAATTCTCTCAGAAAGATCTCATGATCGGAGTAGAGAAACTTCTTAATAATAGGGAAAATGTTTTCGCTTGTTACACCAATGTTTCCTTGTTTTGTACTCATATCATTTATTGTTGTTTTATGTCCTGTCTGTTGGAAGTGCTGGTGTTATTCCTGTACCTTTTTTTGAGGTTCGATATTCAGGTTTTCCATACTGAACACTTCCTTTACGATTGTATCGGTTGCATTGCCGTTGTCATCCTTGACAACATCTATCAGATAGCACTTTCCTTTCTGTACTTCTCCCGAAATCATACCATCCGATATCTTGTTTTCTATATACTTGCTTATGGCTCTTTTGAGAGGACGAGCACCATAGGTGGCATCGTATCCCTCTTTTGCGAGGAAAGACTTTGCTTCTGGAGAGATTTGCACCGATATTTCTATCTCTGCGATACGTTTAAGAAGAGATGCAAGTTCGAGGTCTACTATTTTAAGTATAGACTCTGTACCCAGTGCATTAAAGGTGATGATGTCATCTATTCTGTTCAAAAACTCCGGAGCAAAAGTCTTGCGCAAAGCTTTTTGTATCACTTGCTGAGAGAGAGAGCTAAGGTCTCCGGATGTGTCGCGGAAGCCTATCCCAACGCCGAAGTCTTTTAGCTGGCGAGTGCCTATGTTGGAAGTCATGATGATGATCGTGTTCTTAAAGTTCACGGTCTTGCCATTACCATCGGTCAAGATACCATCATCCAACACTTGGAGCAGGATATTGAACACATCGGGGTGGGCTTTCTCTATCTCGTCGAAGAGCACCACAGAGTAGGGACGGCGGAGCACTTTTTCGGTCAGCTGTCCTCCTTCGTCGTATCCTACATATCCCGGAGGAGCTCCCACAAGGCGAGAAACGGTGTGTTTCTCCATCAGTTCGCTCATGTCTACCCTGATGAGAGCTTTCTCGGTTCCGAAAAGTTCTATTGCTATCTGCTTTGCGAGATAAGTCTTTCCCACACCGGAAGATCCCAAAAGCAGGTATGAACCGATAGGCTTTTTAGGGTCTCTCAGTCCGATTTTATTGCGTTGTATGCTCTTTATAAGTGTCTCCACAGCATGATCTTGCCCTATCACTTTAGACTTGATCGTAGGAGCAAGAGTAGACAGTTTGGTAAGATCATCCGCCGATATGTTTGAGACCGGTACTCCGGACATGAGAGAGACCGTGCGCTCGACATCCTCGACCGTCACGGCAGGAGGGGGAGTAGTGAAGTCTTTATTCTTCAATGCCTCCAGATAACGCTCTATTTCTGCTTTTGTGGCAGACTCTTGGTCTCTGTATTTCGCTGCAAGTTCGTAGTTGTTCTCCTTTACGGCGGCATCTTTTTTCAGCCTGATCTCTTTAAGGGAATCTTTTAGGGAGTCCAGCTTGTTTGGTTTATTCTGTTCGAGGATCGCAATATAAGACCCCGACTCATCCATTGCATCTATCGCCTTATCGGGGAAGTTGCGGTCTGTTATATATCGGGCAGTAAGAGAGACACATGCTTCGAGAGCCTCTTCTTCATACTGAACGTGGTGAAACTTTTCGTAGGTCTCTTTCAGGTCGAGCAAGACATTTTTGGTCTCCTCTTCTGTCAGAGGATCTATCATTACCTTTTGGAATCTTCGTTCCATGGCACCATCTTTTTCGATGGACTTTCTATACTCATCCAGAGTCGTGGCTCCGATGCAGCGGATATCTCCACGAGCCAATGCCGGCTTCAGTATATTGGCAGCATCCAAACTGCCTTGAGAGTTTCCCGCACCCATGATGGTGTGTATCTCATCTATGTACAGGATGATGTCGCTATTGCTCTGCACCTCTTCTATGAGCTTTTTCAGTCTCTCTTCAAACTGACCTCTGTACACCGCTCCTGCGAGTAAGCCTGCAAGGTCGAGAGAGTATATGGTTTTGCCCATAAGGAAAGGAGGCACTTCTCCATGCTCTATGCGTTGTGCAAGAGCCTCTACCACTGCGGTCTTTCCCACTCCCGGCAGACCGAGCAGAATCGGATTGTTCTTCTTTTTTCTCAGAAGAATCTGTGCGATGCGCACTATCTCCTTGTTTCTTCCATATACCGGATCTATCTTTCCTTCCCTTACTCTTCTATTGAGAGATATGCCATAGAGATCGAGGTTGGGTGTACGGCTTTTGTTCCCTTTGCCTTTTCCGGAGTCGGAAGAGGTTTTTGCGGCACTGCTTTTGTCGTTTTCTCCGGTCAGTAGTTCGTCCCAAGACTCTCCCTCTTCTTCGGAAGAGGGCTGCTCTGTAAGGGCAGAGTCTACTACCTCTTCCATGACAGCTGTCATGAATGGGCTATCGGTTGTTTCGTCTGTAAAGACAGTATTGTATCTGTTTTGCTTCATATCGGTCATGTTCTTTGGTAAAACCTTCCGAAGTTTATACATACATATACTATGCCAAGAGGGAATGCCAAGAGGAGAAAAGGGGATCATGGCGTGTCTTTTTATATAAAAACGGATTCCGTTAGTGGACTCTTTTCTTTTCCGAGACCTTCTTGTTTCAAATCATCTTCACTCAAGACATAAAGAGGCGAACTATATAAATATCTTACTATAAGGGAAATACGAAAAAGTGGAAATTCGGAAAATTTTTCCTCTTGGTCGGATTCAGGGGCTGTTTTTGCGTTAATATAGGTGAATTTTAACGCCTATGTTTGTGAATGAAACCTAATGCGATTTTGAGCCTAAAAGCAGCAAAAAAGAGCGCAAAACACTCAATCCTCTAACTGTCAGTACTATAAGTGAAATTTCTAAACACGTTAACCGAATCCGGTAAACGTGTTTAATGAAATCGGTAAACGTGTTCATTGAAAAATTAAACACGTTAAGCCGAAAGAATATGCTCGTTTTTTAGGTGAATTTGACAAGTGAATTTTGTTCGGAAACAAGGCAAGTCCAGTCAGCACTTTTTCTGTCGGTAGAGAACGACCAGCAGAGTAGATGAAGAAATTCGTTCATTTTCCTTTATTTTCTGGAATATCTTATCTTTGTTGAAAACTTGGTACAATAATCTAAACGAAGCAATGAGTCATGATTCGACTCTCTACATATAGACCTCTCCGATTTTATCTGCTCCTAATGGTGCTGTTTTGGGGTATGTCTTTTTTAGTATCCTGTTCTCGTAAGAGTAAAGATGCACGTAGCTCTTTCTCTTCTCATGCTATCTCAAAAGAGCTGTTTCGAAATAGAAAAAACAAAGACTCTCTTCTCTATTTACTGAATAGAAGTTTGGATAGAGGAGATGACAGAGCGGCAATGTTATGTTATAAGACTCTTGGAAATCTTCATAGAGCAAACTCCTCCTTTTCGGAAGCAATAGAATTTCATGGAAAAGAACTTGAGATGTCCCTTAAATTAAGCGATACTATTTTTATTGTACAGGGATTGAACAATCTCGGTACCGATTTCCGTCGCATAGGAGCACTTTCTCAAGCATCGGAGTATCACTACCGGGCATTGGTCTATTCCGAAGCATTTTCTAAAGTAGACACTCCCGAAGGATTGAAAGGTAAGATCTCCTCCATGAACGGTATCGGAAATATCTCTCTGACTCTTGGACATTACGATGAGGCTGAAAAGTATTTTAAGCAAGCATTGGAGGGGGAAGTCTTACTTGAAAATAATATCGGGCAGGCGATCAACTTGGCTAATCTGGGAGCAGTATATGAGGCTCGGAAAGAGTATGATGCTGCTCAAGAGTATTACGAGAAATCTTTGGAACAGAATCGGCTGGGCAAATCCTATGTTGGGGAAGGGCTTTGTCTCTCCTATTTGGGAGATATCTATAAGAAGCAGAAACGCTACGAACAAGCCAAGGAATACTACCGACAGTCTTATGATATAATGCAGGAGCACAGCGATAGATTCCATTGGCTTACTTCCTGTATATCTATTGCCGAGATCAATCATCTTGTTGGTAATAAGTCCGAATTTGAACGCTACATATGCCAAGCAGAGCAAACGGCTTTGGAGATAAATGCTCCGGAGCACCTCTCAACCATATATATGTTGAGGCATGAGCGGGATTTTCAGGATGGAAATTTTTATTCCGCTCTCAACCATTACAAGAAAGGTCAGGTCATTAAAGACAGTATCTTGAGTGTTCAGAAGGCAGATCGGTATATAGAACTGAAGGTAAACTACGAACGCGAACAGACTTTTCGCCAACTTCAAGAGATAGAAACTGAGGTGAAAAAGAAGAAAACCGAAAAAGAGAGAGCCATATATACGCTGTGGGCAGTGATTTTAGTGGCTCTCATGACCTCGGCTCTTTTTTACTACGCATACAGGCAACGCACTCGGAGCAACAGACTTCTGAAAGAGATTGAAAGTCGTCGGACGGAGTTCTTTACCAATATTACGCATGAACTTCGGACACCTTTGACGGTTATAAAAGGGCTGAACAGACAACTTGCAGAAGCAAGAAATCTGTCCGAGAAAGAGAGACAAGTCTATCACTCAGCCATAGACAGGCAGGGGAGCAACTTGTTAAAGCTGGTGAATCAGCTACTTGATATTGCGAAGCTGAGAAGTGGAGGATATGAGCCGGATTGGAGAAGAGGAGATATTGTCTCTTATCTTCAGATGATAGTAGAGACTTTCAAGCTATACGCAGCGGATAAAGGAGTTACGCTAAACTTTTATAACCGGGCTTATGTTCTTGAGATGGATTTTATACCATTCTATATAGATAAGATTTTTAGCAATCTGCTTTCCAATGCCATCAAGCATACTCCTCCGGGGGGATTTATTAACGTTGTACTTACTAAGGGACGAAAAGAGAAAAATATCCAGTTGCAAGTATCGGATACAGGCGAAGGGATTCCGAAAGAAGAGCAGGATAAGGTCTTTGAAGTCTTTTATCAGAGTCCGAATACCAAGAATGATACCGGTTCCGGAATAGGGCTGTCTTTCTGTAAAATGATGGTAGAAAAGATGAATGGAGAGATTTCCGTTTACAGCGAGCCGGGTAAGGGTTCCACATTTACGGTATCTCTTCCGGTAAGG
Source organism: Porphyromonas sp. COT-108 OH1349 (assembly GCF_000768755.1). NCBI lineage: Bacteria > Pseudomonadati > Bacteroidota > Bacteroidia > Bacteroidales > Porphyromonadaceae > Porphyromonas > Porphyromonas sp. COT-108 OH1349. The sequence goes on from NZ_JRAH01000013.1 coordinate 282,313, forward strand.
AGTAAGGCTCCATTTAAGTCTATACCCGTTGACGAGGCTTCTCACTCTCTTCTATCTCCATCCGATATTGTTATTGTAGATCATAAGAAAAGCGATCCGATAGAGTCTTCCGAGCTTAACGGCATACAGCCGATGATTCTTATTGTCGAGGATAACAATGATGTCTCTCTCTATCTTAAGTCTATGCTAAGAGAGTATTACAATCTGTTGTTTGCCCAGAATGGGGAAGAGGGATTGGAGTTGGCAGAAAAGCATATTCCCGACATTGTTATAACGGATATTATGATGCCTGTCATGGATGGATTTGAATTTTGTAAAAAGATGAAAGAGAGTATGTTACTCAATCATATTCCCATTATAGTGCTTACGGCAAAAGCTTCCGATCCGGATCGATTAAAGGCTTTGAACTTGGGTGTAGAGGCATATCTGCATAAACCATTCAGCCCGGAAGAGCTTCGGATAAGGATGCGGAATATCCTTGAAAACAGACGTCTTTTGAAACAGAAGTATAAGGAGGTTATAGATAAAGAGAACGGATCCGAGCTTCGAGAGCTTAACGATAGAGATTTGAAGTTTTTACAGAAAGTTACCGATCTCATATATTCTCAGTTGAGAAATCCTGAAATGAATGCTTCATACTTGGCAGACAAGATGGCTATGAGCCCCTCTCAACTGAATCGAAAGCTGAATGCCTTGACCGAATACTCTACAATATCTTATGTTCTTCAGATCAGACTCTCCAAAGCAAAGAAGATGCTGAGAGAAGAATCTCTCTCCATCGTAGAGATTTCCGATGCTTGCGGATTTTCCGATCCGAACTATTTCTCTCGTGTTTTCAAGAAGGAAGTGGGTGTTCCTCCCTCTCAATATCAGAAAATGACGCTTGACACATAGTATGTAAAAAGCATATTCTTCAATAAAAAACAAGGAAGTCATCTATTCTTACACGATTTCCTTGTTTTATTTTCTCTTCTTTGTCTATATTTTTATTTTATTGGCAGTAAGTGTTTTATATGCTTTTTATGCTTGAATAGTACAGATAGGCACAACTGTTAATGCCCTGAAAATGTAGAAGTGTGCAGATATAGTGAAGAGTCGAAGCCGGCTAAAGATCTACATTTGTAGTGTAAAAACAAGTCAATTATTAAGGTCGGCTTCAAGAGCTATCGAGCTTTGAATAATGAATAGCTAACGCAAGAATCCTTCTGAGAGAGTCCGATATTTTGAGGAGACTCTTACATCGAAAGTTATGAAGCGAATGGAATAGTTGTCAAATAGTGCGTGTTTTCAAAGAATTGCAGCATCCGTCTATAGAGTATAAGAGCTTTATGGCGGATGCTTCCTTTATGGTATTTGTTTTACTGCTTTAGGCTTTTTTGTTTTTATTTTTTATCTCGGTGCGCAGATTGTTTGGGAGTAACCATATTCTCTTTACTTCATTTTTCTTGTAATTTGTAACTTTGGCTTTCTATCAAACATTTCTATTTATGAGACATTTTTTATTCTTCGGGTTATTTCTGTCTATTCTCTTTGCGGCTTGTAATAAAAACAATGTGGAGGAGTTTGACCTCTTCATGAAACAGTTCAACGAGGATCTTTCGTTTCAAAAAAGCCGGGTGATTTTTCCTCTTAAATACGAGGGGTATGATATTGAAACGGACTCTTTGATGCTTCAAGAGATACCGGAAGAGGAGTGGGAGGAAGTGGATCTAAGTTGGGATCCATCCTATAAAACACGAGAAACCGATGCTTACGACAGGGAGATTATAGAGCGGAAAGATACTACGATAGTACACTTTCAAGGTGTAAACAATGGCATAAACCTTGAAGCCGTCTTTGTTTGTAAGGAAGGGAAGTGGTTTTTACTGCATTTGTCGGACAGATCCATGTAGATCCGTGGGCAATACAGTTGCAGAGAAATAAAAAAAGATTCGCATAGAAATATGCGAATCTTTTTTTTATGATGTTTCGGAGGAGTTGTTTAGACGTTATCTCAATCTGTCTGCATACTTTATGGTTCTATGGTCTATTGCTATGCCTCGATAGGCAAGAAGCTCCAAGATAACCGCTACGATCGGAAATGAGAAGGCGTATGTCGGTTTGAATCCTTCCAATGTTCCGCCCAAAGCTTGGTAGCCATAGAACAGGAATGCCCCGATCATGCCCAATGTGATAAGCGCGGAGAACATTGTCAAGCGCATCTGCAATACTCTTCTGTTGTAGAGAAATATTGCAATCATCGGAATGAGAGCAGAAAGAATCAGAAGAAACAACAATCCCCACTTGGCTTCAAACAGAGACTCGTCAAGGGACATAAATCCTGTTCCGTCAAGTAAGAAAATATCTCCTGAGAGATTAACGGTAGCCACAGGTATGAACGACAAAATTGCCATAAGGATAGAAGCCACCAACAGATATATGGTCTGAATACGTTGAATCATGACTGTATAAGGTTGTAAAGAGTGCTTTGTTGTCTGTTTTCCCTTTTATCCACAAGGGGTGAACATCAATCGTCGTCTCTCTCTATTGCTGTCTCTGCTTCTCTAACCGGGTTGCGGAAATAGAGACTGCCTGTTTCAAACTCTTTTGTTGCTATGAGAGATGCCTTAGGAAGCTTTTCATAGTAACGAGAGATCTCTATCTGCTCTCTGTTCTCAAAGACCTCTTCCAAGCTGTCGGATACGGCAGCAAAGCCTTGCAACTTTGTTTCCAAATCTTTCTTCATCTCTTGAGAGATCTGATTGGCACGTTTGGATATCACCATTACCGTCTCATAGATATTGCCGGTAGGCTTAGAGAGTTCTACCACATCGCGTGTTGCCGTAGTCAGAGGGGCATTGATTTTCTTATAGTCCATTATGAAAGAACCTGATATTTATTGGTTTGTACTTTTGTATTCTTGTTACGCCTTTTCTTCGGCGGTATCTTCTTTAGTTGTTTCTTCTGCTTCCACCAGATCATCATCCTGCGGGAGCATCTTGTCTATAAAGTTTTTGAACTTCACTGTCTGCTTCAAGAACGCCCCGTCCGGGTATTCGTTCAGATAGCTGTAATATTCATCCCGAAGCTCTCTGACACGTTCTCCTTTCTTCGACTCGATACTGTTGTAAGCCGTTTCATACAGAGATGCCAGTATGAGGTAGCTAAACTCCTCCTTGTACTTGGAGTAGGGATAGTCCTTTATGGCATTACGGGAGGTGATGATGCACGAAAGGTAGTTGTTAAATAGGTAGTTGCCGAGGTTATAATAAAGTTTGGCAGCAAGAAGCTCCTTTTGTGCAAGTTTTTCTTGCAGTTCGAAAAGTATCTTCTTAGCCTCATCGGCATAAGTCCCCGTAGGATAGTAGTCCAGATAGAGTTGCAGTTCGTTGATCGCCTCCAAGCTCATCGCCTGATCCAGACGCACATCCGGAGAGTGCAGGAAAAGTGCATAGCCGCTCATGTATCTGGCATACTCCTGATATTCGCCCGTGGGATGAGAGGAGTAGTATTTCTTGAAATACTGGTGCGCAAAGTCGTAGTTCTTGGATTGGAAGTAAGAATCCGCAAGCAGATAATCCACCTGTTCCGCTTCATTACGCCCTTTGAAGTAAGGGGTAATCTCTTCCAACAGCTCTATGGTGCGGCTATATTTTTTTGTGTTATAGTACTTCTTGGCATACGAGAGCTTTTCCATGATGTCATTGCTCTTTTGTACCCGAACATACTCTCCGCAAGAAGAGAGTAGAAAGATGCTTAGAAAGGAAGCAAGTACTATTTTATATGTTTTGTGCATGACTGTTCTACAGAGTATATAATACTATTAGCATGCAAAGATAACCAATTGTAACGAGATGAGAAACCCCTTTTGTGCAGTATCTGCAAAGTTTAAGATATTTAAGGGAGTGGAGGTCAAGATAATCGGCAAAAGAGTCGTTTAAGTCTGCCTTCAAGATAGAGTCTCTCTGTTTGAAAGCAGCAAAAGCCTTGCGAACCTGTTAGAAAGATGCTCCGAATAGCTTTGTATCTTTTGCCAAACGTATTAAAAATTAAAAATCAAGCCTTTATGTATGGAAATCAAGCTTTGATTCTTAAAGATTAAGACCCGGTTTGTGAGGTTCAAGCCTTGATTTGACATTTTATAAGGCATCAAAGCTTTTTCCGAACGTGTTAAAGAGAAGTTGTGAACAGGTTTATTTTGAGATCTCCATCGGGTTGTTTTTCAGATGAAACCGATACAAAAGAGAGTGAAAAAAGAGAGGGCGGAGAGTGGAGAATGATAACTCAAGTAATGAATGGGGAAAAAATCGTAATTTTGTAGGTCAGAAAATAGATATAACACATATAAAGTATTATGAACATCTCGTTAGCATGGCTAAATAACTATATCCAGAGTACATTGGATGTACAGGAAGTGTCTGAAATACTCACCTCCATCGGTCTCGAAGTAGGCGGAGTGGAGGAGCATGAGTCGGTTCGCGGCGGCCTCAAAGGCTTGGTCGCGGGAAAGGTACTTACTTGTATAGACCACCCGAACTCCGATCACCTTCATATCACAACGGTTGATCTGGGCGATGGAGTGCCTACACAAATCGTTTGCGGTGCTCCCAATATTGCTGCCGGACAGACTGTTGTGGTAGCCACATTGGGAACAACTCTCTACTCCGGAGAGGACAGCTTTACCATAAAGAAGTCCAAAATACGTGGTGAAGAGTCTTTCGGAATGATCTGCTCGGCTAAAGAGATTCAGGTAGGGCAAGATTCGGATGGGATAATGGTGTTGGCAGACGATGTGAAAGCAGGTACGCCGGCAGCCGAACTTTTTGACCTCAAAAGCGATTATATCATAGAGGTGGACATCACGCCCAACAGGGTGGATGCCACAAGCCATTATGGTGTGGCAAGAGAGCTTCATGCCTATCTGCAAACCCATGCACCGGAGAAGATAGTATCGTTTAACCCTCCGATGAAGAGTGTGGAGCTTCTTCACGAGAAGCAGGATGTGAAGCCCCCTGTTACCGTAACGGTAGACAAGGAGAGTGCCGTGGTGAGATATTCCGGCATTGTAATAGATAATCTGAAAGTGGCAGAAAGCCCCGAATGGCTCCGAAAAGCATTGGAAGCAATAGGGCAAAAGCCGATCAATAACGTGGTGGATGTTACCAACTATGTGCTTCACAGCATCGGTCAGCCGCTTCACGCTTTCGACCTCGACAAGCTGTCCCAACATACCATATCCGTTCGCAGTGCCAAGGCAGGGGAGAAGCTGCTTCTCCTTAGCGGAGCAGAACACGAACTTTTGCCTCAAGATGTGGTCATTGCAGATGCAGAGCGTCCGCTCTGTTTGGGTGGCGTGATGGGAGGAGAAGATTCGGGCGTATCGGAATCCACTACTCGAATCTTTTTGGAGAGTGCCAACTTTAACCCCACTTGTGTCAGGAAGACCGCACGCAGGTATGCACTCAATACGGACTCCTCTTTCCGCTTCGAGCGTGGATTGGATCCGGAAGCCACTCTGCCGGCTCTTGTCATGGCGGCAGAGCTTCTCAAAGAGATCGCCGGAGGTGAGATAGCTTCTCCGCTTACGGACTATTATCCGGAAAAGAAAGAGCCTTATCGGGTTGATTTTTCTCTCCAAAAGCTCACATCCACCGCCGGATACGAAATACCCGAAGCTACGGTACGTACCGTATTGAAATACTTGGACATCAACATTGCAAAAGAAAGCAATGGGATATGGGCTTTGGATGTCCCTCGTTATCGTGTGGATGTTACCAGAGAGATAGATGTGATAGAGGAGGTGATGAGAATATTCGGATACAACAATATCCCCATGTCCTATACCCTTAAGGCTTCTCTCAACCATGTTACCGAGACGGACAAGAGTGTCGAAGCACAACGCATCATAGCCGAAATGCTTACAGGCGCAGGGTTTGCAGAGATTTTGAACAACTCTTTGACCTCATCCAAGTTTTTCCTTGACCACTCTCTCGTGGGAGAAGATGAGATAGTAACGCTTGTGAATCCGCTCTCTTCGGATCTTAACGTGATGCGTCCGAGCATGGTAAAAGGAGGATTGGAAGTGATAGACTTCAACTCCAAGAGAAAGAGCGGGCCTCTGTCTCTGTATGAGTACGGTTCTGTTTATCATCGAATAGATCAGCAGCTGGAAAGCCCTACGAAGGGATACAGAGAAGACAGCATGCTGGCTTTGTGGATAAGCGGAGACAAGTGGAACGATCACTGGGCAACCAATAACGATAGTGTCTCTACCGTATTCCATCTTAAGGCTTATGTCTATAATATCATGAGACGTTTGGGGATTGCTCCTTATCATGTCCGCTATGAGAGCAAGAGTGATAGTCCTCTGTTTGCTGTATGCGAGGAGATCCGAGATGTTAAAGGCGAGCTTTTGGCGAGATGGGGTCGTCTATCCAAAGCAGTGTTGTCCGATGCGGACATAGCTTTCCCGGTGTTCTATGCCGAACTCTACTGGGACAAGCTGTATAAGATTGCGCATTCGTCGGGGATCAAGATGAAGAGTATCTCCAAATTCCCTGCCGTCCGTAGAGACTTTGCTTTACTGATAGACAATGGTGTCTCTTTGGTGGATATAGAGAGAGTGGCCTACAAAGCGGAGAAGAAACTTTTGAAAGGCATTACTCTGTTTGATGTTTATGAAGATCCCAAACATCTTCCTCCGGGAAAGAAGTCTTATGCCGTTGCTTTTGAACTGCAGGATGAAGAAAAGACTCTTAGCGATAAAGCTATAGAGTCGGCAATGGAACGCATACATGCTGCATTGGTTAAGGAGTTGGGTGCATCACTCAGATAAGAAAAACGTAAAACTTATATCATACAAATAAAATCATGGGAAGAGCTTTTGAATACAGAAAGGCGAGAAAAATGAAGAGATGGGGCAATATGGCTCGCGTCTTTACGAAATTGGGAAAAGAGATCACTATTGCCGTGAAAGCCGGCGGACCTGATCCCGAAACCAATCCTCGCCTGCGTGTTCTCGTGCAAACAGCAAAGAAAGAGAACATGCCTAAGGAAAATGTGGACAGGGCTATCAAGAAAGCATCATCCAAAGACTTTACAGACTATAAGGAGATGAACTATGAGGGATACGGACCTTTCGGTATAGCCATCTTCGTAGAAACCGCTACCGATAACACAACACGTACCGTGGCAAACGTAAGAAGCTATTTCAATAAGTTTGGAGGCAGTCTCGGAACAACAGGTAGCTTGGAGTTTTTGTTTGACCACAAGTGTGTATTCCATGTGAATAAGCCGGACGGACTCGATCTTGAAGAACTTGAGCTTGAACTTATAGACTACGGCGTGGAAGAGCTGGAAGAAGATGAGGGAGAAGTAATCATCTACGGAGAGTTTGCCCAAAACAGTGCAATACAAAAGTTCTTGGAAGAAAAAGGCTTTGAGATCACTTCCGCAGAGTTTACTCGTATTCCTAACGATGAAAAGGAAGTTACTCCGGAACAACGCGAGCAACTGGATAAGCTTATAGAGAAGCTGGAAGAAGATGAAGATGTGCAAAATGTCTTTACAAACATGAAAGCCTCTGATGAGGAGTAATAACACGAAACAAACATATCACTTTCTACCTATAATAGAAGATCCAAGTGCACACTCTCTTTGTACTTGGGTGATTGCCGGTCCGTGTAGTGCCGAAAGTTATGAGCAGATGAGAGAAACAGCTCTTGCTCTTTCTGCCATGGGTGTTACATGGTTTAGAGCCGGAGTGTGGAAGCCTCGTACTCGTCCGGGAGGCTTTGAAGGCATGGGAGAGGAAGCATTGTCATGGATACGGGAACTCAAGAAAGAGTTTCCGTATATGACTTTCTGCACTGAGGTTGCCACGGCTACCCATGTGCGTCTCTGCCTTGAGTACGGATTGGATGCCCTTTGGATAGGAGCACGTACAACTTCCAATCCTTTTATGATGCAGGAGATTGCGGATGCTCTTCAAGGGGTAGATATTCCGGTGTTGGTGAAGAACCCTGTCAGCCCGGATATCGAGCTTTGGATCGGAGCCATAGATCGCTTGTACAATGCAGGTTTGCGTAGGATAGCAGCTATCCATAGAGGTTTTTCGAGCTTGGGACGAGGGTTGTACAGAAACCCTCCACACTGGAGCCTCGTCATGGAACTGAGATCTCGTATTCCGAATCTCCTTTTGGTGGGAGACCCCAGTCACATGGCAGGACGAAGGGATCTCATCCCCAGCTTATGCCGGCAACTCATACATCTCCACTATGATGGCATCATGTTGGAGGTACATCCCTCTCCGGACTTGGCGCTGAGCGATGCGGCTCAACAGCTCACTCCGGACGGTTTCTCGGAGATATTGCAACATATCTGCATTCAGGAGTCTCCTTCCAATGCTGAGATTATCCTTGCTCCATTGAGAGAGAAGATAGACGGATTGGATCACTCGATTATAGAGCTTATCTCCGAACGCATGACCATCTCTGCCGAGATAGCTAAGCTGAAAGCCCTTAACGATATATCGGTGGTACAGCCGGAACGCTACAACTCTCTTTTGCAAGAGAGATTGCAGTTCTCCCAAAGTCAGGAGCTTTCCGAAGCTCTTATAAAAGCTATATTCGATCTCATACATGATGAGTCCATTGCTCTTCAGAATAAAATAGTATTGGGACTGAAGCAGTAGATTTTGCTACATATCTTGATACTGAACAGTAGGAGATCAGATCCTGCTTGCCGAAGCATCTTTACCCAAAAGATGCTTCTTTTTTATTTTGGTTTTTTTATTTTTATATTCTCTCACTATGTTCCTCTTGTTAATTTAAGATAATAATGAGTGGTTTAATTTGCTCTTTTAGAGGAATTACAATACATTTGAGAATAGAATAACTATTACAAAAGCGATTATGAAAGTAGGATTATTTATCCCTTGCTATATCAACGCAGTGTATCCGCAGGTTGGAATAGCGTGTTTTGAGTTACTCAAAAAACTGGGAGTCGATGCGGATTATCCACTTGGACAGACTTGCTGTGGACAGCCAATGGCAAATGGAGGATTTGAAGGAGAATCTGTTAAGTTGGCTAAGAGATTTGAAGAGCTTTTCCAAAACTATGATTATATAGTCGGTCCTTCTGCCAGCTGTGTTTCTTTTGTAAAAGAGAATCACCCCCGTCTTCTTGCCGAACATGAACACCATGAATGTCGTAGTGCAAAACATATATACGACATCACGGAATTTATTCACGATGTAATACAGCCGGAGAGAATACCCGCGAGCTTCCCTCATGTAGTGAGCCTGCATAACAGCTGTCATGGTGTAAGAGAGCTGGGACTTTCTTCCGCCTCCGAGCTGACTATTCCTTACTTCAACAAGATTCGGGCTCTTTTGGAAAAAGTAGATGGAATAACAGTAAAAGAACCGGAGCGTATAGATGAGTGTTGCGGTTTCGGAGGATTGTTTTCCGTGGAAGAGCATGATGTCTCTGTGTGCATGGGGCAAGATAAAGTGAAAAACCATCTTGCAACGGGAGCTTCTTTTATAACCGGAGCAGATAGTTCCTGTTTAATGCACATGCAGGGAGTCATAGACAGAGAGAAGTTACCTATAAAGACTATCCATTTTCTTGAAATACTAACATCGCAGCTATGAGTACGTATCATTCAAAAGCCGCAGCAGCGTTCTTGAAGAATAAGGAGAATGCAAGCTGGCACGATAAAACTCTCTATTTTGTACGAGAGAAGAGAGATAGACAGTCTCACCAAATACCGGAATGGGAAGAGTTGAGACACATGGCAAGGGAGATCAAGATGTATAGCACATCTCATCTGCCCGAACTTATAGAGCAGTTTGAACGGAATGCCGTGGCAAATGGCTGTCATGTTCATTTTGCCAAGGATGATGAAGAGTATTGCCAAATCATCGAGAGTATTCTTAAGAGACATAACGTCAAGAAGCTTGTCAAGAGCAAGTCCATGTTGTCCGAAGAGTGTGAACTCAATCCTTACCTTATATCTAAAGGTATAGATGTGGTGGAAACAGACCTTGGAGAGCGTATTTTGCAACTTATGGAGGCGCATCCCAGTCATATTGTCATGCCTGCCATACATATCAAGAGAGAAGCCGTGGGTGTTTTGTTTGAAGAAAAGTTGGGATCGGAAAAAGGAAATTACGATCCTACCTATCTTACTCATCAGGCTCGCAAGGCTCTCAGACAGGATTTCTTGAATGCCGATGCCGGAATGACGGGAGGAAACTTTGCAATAGCTTCTACCGGAGAGGTGATGGTTTGTACCAATGAAGGCAATGCAGATATGGGGATGGCTTGCCAGAAGCTGAATATTACGGCTTTTGGTATAGATAAGTTTATTCCCGATTTGGAGAGTGCAGGTGTGTTTACTCGCTTATTGGCTCGTTCTGCGACCGGACAGCCTATTACTACCTATACTTCCATGTTCGGACGACCAAGAGAAGGAGGGGAACAACACTTCATCATCGTAGATAATGGAAGAAGCAAGATATTGGGCATGAAAGAGCATCGTAAGATACTCAACTGCATACGTTGTGGTGCTTGTATGAACACTTGCCCGGTGTATCGCAGAAGTGGAGGATATTCTTACTCCTATTTCATTCCCGGTCCGATAGGTATAAATTTAGGTATGCTGCATAATCCGAAAGAGTATAGCGGTAATGTCTCTGCCTGCTCTCTTTGCTTGTCTTGCTCCTTTGTCTGTCCTGTAATGATAGATCTCGGTGAGCAGATATATGTTTGGCGTCAAAAGCTTGACGGCATAGGAAAAGCAAGCAGAGAGAAGAAGCTTATGTGTAGTGGAATGAAGTTCCTGATGGAAAGACCTAAGCTGTTTCACCGTACTCTGAAGATGGCTCCGATAGCCAATAATATGCCTCGTTTCTTGATCTATAACGGTCTTAACGGCTGGGGTAAAGGGCGAGAGATGCCTACATTTGCCAAGCAGTCTTTTGAGAGCTGGTGGAAAGAGACTCAAATACGAAACAAATAAGACAAAGCAGATCCTATGAACAGTAAAGATACGATACTACAAAGTTTGAGAGAGAACATCCTGGAGGTCTTCCCGAAGCCGGAGATCCGTATCTCTCACATGAGATTTGAAAATAAAGTAGATCAGTTCAAAGAGATATGTCGTGGAGTGGGAGGCGAAGCGTATGAGCTTCAAGATGGAGAAACCATAGACGAAGCGATAAAGCGCATATATCCGGAAGCAAAGAGCATTGCCTGTAACATGCCGGAAGTAACTTGTGCTACGGTCAATCCGGATAATGTCAATACTCCTGCGGAACTCAACGGAACGGACCTTGTTGTTTGTCGAGGGATCTTTGGTGTCTGCGAAAATGGAGCAATCTATTATGAGCAACAGTACAAGCAGAGAGCCATCTACTTCATAGCAGAGTCTCTTCTTTTTATTCTGCCTAAGAGAGAATTGGTAGATACCATGCACGAAGCGATGCCGCGCATCTCTCATAAGTTTGAGGGAGAATTCAGAGGATTCATATCCGGTCCCTCCAAGACGGCAGATATCGAACAGGCTTTGGTAAAAGGAGCTCACGGGGCAAAAGAGTCTGTGGTGCTGTTGATCTGACAAGAGAGAAGGTGTATATATGTGTAATTAAATAATAGTAGAATTATGGCAGTCTTATTATCCGTATTACCTATTTTGCTTCTGTTTGTGCTCATGTTGGGGCTTAAGCAGCCCGGACACAGAAGTGCATTCATTACTCTTTGTATCACCATTCTTATAGCATTGTTTGCTGCTCCGGCTCTTGGGTTTGCAAAGGATGGTTTCTCTATGCCGGGAGTAGGTTGGGCTGTTGTGGAAGGCATTTTGAAAGCAGTTTTCCCTATCCTTATCATCATCCTGATGGCTATATACAGCTACAATGTTCTGCTTGAAAGCAAAGAGATAGAGGTGATAAAGAAACAGTTTACCTCTCTTACGGACGACAAGGGAATAATGGTGCTCTTGCTTGTTTGGGGATTTGGCGGATTGTTGGAAGGGATGGCAGGTTTTGGAACAGCGGTAGCCATACCTGCGGCGATACTTATAGGGTTAGGCTTCAAGCCCGGCTTCTCTGCATTGGTTTCGCTGATAGCCAACAGCGTTCCGACAGGTTTCGGTGCCGTAGGCGTTCCGGTTACTACTCTTGCCAATGAGGTTGCAGCCAACGGTGTGGCTACTCAGGCGGAAGTGTGCGACATCTCTGCAAAATTCGTCTTGCAGTGTTCTCCTCTGATGATACTCATACCATTTGTGATACTCACCATTACGGATCCTTCCGCAAAGAAGATTGTCAAGAACATCTTACTATCTCTTTGGGTGGGAGGTATCTCTCTTGCTGTGCAGTATGTGGTTGCAAAGAATCTCGGAGCAGAGACGCCTGCGATCTTGGGAAGTATCGCTGCAATCCTGGCGATTATAGCCTATGCCAAGATTTTTGCACCAAAGAAAGAAGAGAGCACCTCTTCCGGGACGACGCTTTACGGTGCTTTCAAGGCATGGAGTGTTTACCTGTTCATCCTTCTCTTCATTGTACTGAGCGGACCGTTGGTAAAGCCGATCAACGAACTTCTAAAGTCCACACTGGTCTCCAAGATTCATCTTCCCATCTATGAACAAGGCAAGTATTTCGCTTTCGGCTGGCTCTCCAATGCCGGACTGATGTTGTTCCTCGGCACCATTGTTGGAGGACTTATACAAGGACTTTCATTCAAAAAGCTCATGGTGGTATTGGCGAAGACCATTGTCAATCTGAGGAAAACGACAGTAACCATTATCAGTCTTGTTGCTATGGCATCCGTGATGAACTATGCCGGAATGATTCTTGTGATTGCAACCGCATTGGCAGGCGCAACGGGAGCTTATTATCCGTTCTTTGCACCATTGATCGGGGCGATCGGAACCTTTGTAACAGGCTCCGACACCTCCTCCAATATCCTCTTCGGCAAGCTGCAAGCCAACGTTGCAGGTCAGCTCAACTATGCCGATCCCAACTGGCTCGTGGCGGCAAACACTACGGGAGCAACCGGTGGCAAGATCATCTCTCCGCAGAGCATTGCCATTGCGACAGCTTCCTGCGACATGCCGGGCAAGGATGGAGATATTCTCCGCTCCGCACTGCCTTATGCTCTCGGATACATCATCATAGGAGGATTGATGGTTTTCTTTGCAGCCTGATCTTTCCGCATTCATTAAACTATTCATAAAAGAAACCCCGCCGATCTTGCAAAAGAGGTCGGCGGGGTTTTCTTTGATGCTTATCTCGGCATCTGCCCGGATGCGGATTTGTCCTGAAAACAGCTCAAAAAAGGTTCTGTTCCCGATGATCGGAGGCTGAAAAGCAGCCGAGTAAAAGTTTTGTTCCCGATGATCGGAGGCTGAAAAGCAGCTGAATAAAAGTTTTGTTCCCGATGATCGGAGGCTGAAAAGCAGCCGAGTAAAAGTTCTGTTTCCAATGACCTGAAACTGAAAAGCAGCCGAGTAAAAGTTCTGTTCCCGATGATCGGAGGCTGAAAAGCAGCTGAGTAAAAGTTCTGTTCCCGATGATCGGAGACTGAAAAGCAGCCGAGTAAAAGTTTTGTTTCCAATGATCTGAAACTGAAAAGCAGATGAGTAAAAGTTCTGTTCTTATTTATCAATTCTATATTTCTCGCCGCGAAATATTGGTTTCTCGCCGTGAAATATTAGTTTCTCGCCGTGAAATATTGGTTTCTCGCCGTGAAATATAGAATTGGTAATTAGGATATGCGTTTTTCCCCGATTATTTCTTACTTTTTGCACGGTAATAAAAAAGGTTTTTTCTACTGCTTTTTCTCCTTCTCCGAATCATTTTTTTCTCCATCTCGGCGGAGGTGTCTTCCGAAAAGCAAAAAGATCCCGATGCGAAGAGTGCCTGCATCGGGATCTTTGTTATACGGAAATGACCGGGGACGTGCCTGCGTCTGCTGTCAGAAGAATAGGAAGTATCGCGGCGTATTTGCTTTGTATCGGAGGTATTCTTCGCCGTAAGTCTCTGCACAGTAACGCTCTTCTCCCAAGACGGTCAGGTGGGTTGAGATGGCAAACGGTACCATCACGAGCAGCATCCATAAAGATGCCGAGGCGATGCAGAGCCCGAACATCGAAAGAAAGAAGAAGAAGTACATCGGGTTGCGAGACCGGCGGTAGAGTCCGCCCCTGATGGTTTTTCCCGGTTCGCCTGCGGCGTAGCTGTGATAGGCGTATATCGAGGCGAGCAAGGAGACGGAGAAGACGATGATGCCGACCGTGAACCATGCCGTGCCCCACTTGAAGGGGACGAAGATCGAGAGCAGGATCAGGAGGATCTGCAATGAGGTGCTGACGGAGGCGTTGATTTTGTCTTTGGCTGTGTACCAGGAGGTGTCCACCGCCCGCCTGCCTCCTTCGCGGAAAAGTGCCATCCATACGAACTGTACGAGCAGCGCTCCCAGTGAGAGAATCCATGTGTTGAGCCAGCCGGGCTTTAGTGTTGTGAAGAAGGAGAGGTCCATGATTGTGAATGTCGGTTGTGTGAAATATCTGCAAATGTATCGAATCCGACGACGGCTCACAATCGCAAGAAATGGTGATTTTTATTGCTTTTCTCCCGATATTCGAGAAGATTTTTCTTCCCGCAACGGCAGGGAAGAGGCTCTTATTGAGTCTGTTTTGGTATCTTTGCGACGAAGTTTGGTTTTGGAGATAAAGCACCCCCACACGGAAGGTCGCGATGTCTCGATTAAAAAGATTAAGATTATGTCTCGAAAAATACTTTGCGCCATTGTTGCGTTTTTATCGCTATCCGGTCTCGCTTTTGCCACTGATGCACCGCAAGATACAGCCACTTATGTGAAGATCGTAACCAATAAGGGAAGTGTGGAGGTGCGTCTGTACGATGAGACGCCTTTGCATAGGGACAACTTCATCCGTCTCGTGCGGGAAAAGGCATACGATAAGGTCATTTTCCATCGTGTGATCAAGCAGTTCATGGTGCAAGCCGGCGGCAATGTGCTCAAAGGAGACTCCCTCTCCGCCACACGATTGGAAGAGAAACACTCGGAGCTTCTCCCGGCTGAGATAGTGTATCCGAAGTATTTCCATAAATATGGAGCGTTGGCGGCGGCTCGCACCGGAGATGATGTCAATCCGGAGAAGAAGTCATCCTCCTTTCAGTTTTACATCGTGACGGGTAAGTGTTATCTGGATTCGGATCTCAAAAGGTACGAAGCAAGCAAAGGCCTAACCTTTACAGATGAGATCAAAGAAGCCTACAAAATGATGGGAGGCACTCCGCATCTGGATGGAAATTACACGGTCTTCGGAGAGGTGGTGAAGGGAATGAATACGGTAGAAAAGATACAGTCTGTCTCGACGGACGGAGCAGATCAGCCGGTGTCGCCCGTCTACATCAAGAAGGTGGTGATATTGAAGAAAAAGAAGAAGTAAGAGATTACTTCTTTTTTGTTCTGTTGTCGTATCTGTTATTTGCAAGAGATTCAGATGTCTTTTTCCCGTTGTCGGCTTCAAAATCCGTATTACAAACCACTCCTGAAGCTCGGCCTTCCTATCATTTTGGGTCAGGTCGGTCTTATTCTTGTCGGCTTCATAGATAATATGATGGTCGGGCATTATGGTACTCCGGAGCTTGCTTCTGCCTCTTTCGTGAACAACTTTATGAACCTTGCCTTTATCTTCGGGCTGGGTTTCTCTTACGGGCTTTCTCCTCTGATCGCCACCTCCGTAACCGGAAAAGACGGAGAACACCTCTCTCTGCTGAAAAGTGCACTGCTTGCCAATCTTATCATTGCCCTCTTTCTGGTTCTGGTCATGGGCTTTCTGCTGCTGAGGATAGATCTTCTCAACCAACCGGAGGAGCTTATTCCGCTTATTGTACCATACTATATTATACAGCTGGCATCCATTCCGGTGCTGATGCTTTTCAATGGTTACAAGCAGTATGCGGAGGGAGCAGGTAATCCGTCTGCCCCTATGGTCATAATGCTTTTGTCCAACGGACTGAATATTGTACTGAACTATCTGCTGATATACGGTAAGCTGGGCTTTCCGGAGCTTGGGCTTACAGGTGCAGGTCTGGCGACATTTATTGCGAGGTTGTTTTGTCTTGTCGCTCTCGGAACAGTCTGTTACAAGGGGCGTTCATTCGTGAAGCTCTATGAATCTTTACCTAAGGAGAGAGGACAGGTGAAGCGCGTGCATGTAAAATCTCTATTCGGATTAGGGCTCTCCACAGCAGCTCAGATGGGAATGGAGACTGCTTCTTTCTCTCTTGCCGTAGTGATGGTGGGATGGATGGGGGCTAATGCTTTGGCGGCACATCAGATCATGAGTGTGATCTCTACGCTCGGATTTATGATCTTTTATGGTCTTTCGGCTGCCGTAACCATACTCATGAGTAAATACTATGGTGAAGGACTTGTCTCGGAGATGAGGCGAGTGGTTCAAGGCGGACGCAATATGCTCATCTTTCTTGCTCTTGTTACGGTGGTTGTCTTACTCTTGACGAGGAACTATATCGGCTATCTCTTTACAGACAGTGTAGATATCGTCTCTACGGTTTCACTGCTCATCTTTCCCGTTATTGTCTATCAGTTTGGAGACCTTACGCAGATCCTCTATGCCAATGCTCTCAGAGGGATAAGAGACGTTAAGTATATGGCTGTCTGCGCACTCTTTTGCCATATTTTTCTTGCCCTCTCTTTAGTGTACGTTTTGGGCATAAAGTTGGAACTGGGAGTCTTGGGTGTTTGGATGGCTTTCCCTGTCAGTCTCTCGGCTTTGGGATTGTTGCTGCATCGTCGTTTCAGGAAGCTGACACAAGATGTATATTCTTAAAGAATTGCTATATTTGTTATTGTTCTATTAACAACTATAGAGTACAGAGCCATGACCAAAAAGGATACAAAAATCATAAGTGAAGAAGAAGGTCAGATTCTTATCCAGAAAGCATTCGATAAGCTGATACAAGATTACCGGAATAGCAATCACCGTAAACGCACAGATGTTATAGTTAAGGCATTCCAACTGGCTAAGGATGCACACGCAGGGGCTAAACGAAAAAGCGGAGAGCCTTATATCTTGCACCCTATTGCCGTTGCAGATATCTGTTGCAATGAAATAGGTCTCGGTTCTACCAGTATCTCTGCTGCTCTCTTGCATGATGTGGTGGAAGATACAGAGTACACCATCGAAGATATTGAAGATATGTTTGGTCCTACCATTGCGGTAATCGTGGATGGTCTTACCAAACTTTCCGGTGAGATATTGGCAAAATCCGTCGATGTGGTTACGCAGGATACTTCGGCACAGCTTGAGAACATACGCAGATTGTTGCTTACAGCCAATAAAGATATTCGTGTGATTTTGGTCAAGATAGCTGACCGTCTTCACAATATGCGTACGCTCAGCAGTATGCCGGCAGTGAAGCAGGCGAAAATTGCAGCGGAGACACGGCTGTTTTACTCTCCTTTGGCAGAACGTCTGGGAATGTACGACATCAAAACCGAGTTTGAAGATCTCTCCCTGAAATACGATCACCCGGAAGAGTATGCAGAAATAAAGCGAAATATCGAAAATACCAAGCAGAGCAGGGAAGACCTCTTCTTACTTTGTGAGAACATTCTCAAGAAAGATCTTAATAATATAGGTCTAAACTATGAGATGCACTATCGCATCAAGTCTGTTTACTCGATTTGGAGAAAGATGAAGAGTAAGCAGGTTCCTTTCTCCGAGATCTACGATATTTTTGCCATACGTATCATTTTTACTCCTACCTCTCCGGAGACAGAGTATACCGATATATTCAGAATATATCAGGTGTTAGCTTCTCATTTCAGACTCAAAGATGATCGTATCCGAGACTGGGTAACACGTCCTAAAGAGAATGGTTACAGAGCACTTCATATCACCATAATGGGACCTTCGGGCGAGTGGATAGAAGTACAGATCCGCTCCAGACAGATGCACCAGATGGCTGAGAAAGGACTCGCAGCCCATTGGCGTTATAAGGCAGAAGCTTTCAAGGTGGACGAAGTAGAAGAACGAATACTGAATAACGTCAAAGAACTTCTCAGCAATCCCGGTCCGAGTGCATCTGACGACTATGAGAACATGATGTTTCATATGTCAAACGAAAAGATGTTGGTCTTTACTCCCAAAGGAGATCAGATAGGTATCGCACGTGGTTCTACCGTACTCGACTTTGCATACCTTATACATACGGAGCTTGGTGATCATTGTATAGGAGCAAAGGTCAATCACGAAATGGTGGGATTGGACTATCGTCTCTCCAATGGAGATCAGGTTGAAGTCATAACCACATCCAAGACACGTCCCAAGGAGACTTGGTTGAAATTTGTGACTAATCCCTCTGTGAAGCGTCATATTATCCGATACTTGAATAAGCAGAGAGAGAACGACATTAAGAAGGGGCGGGAGATTCTGCAAGAGTTTTGTGAGAAGAATAATCAAGATAAAGCTCTTGTGGAGAAGTGCAAGGCATCTCCTCTTCCCGGTTATCTCTCTTTTGAAGATATGCTCATAGATATAGCACATGGAGTGGTAAAGCTTACAACCGAACTATTGGATGGTATCGTTGCACATCAGAATGATGAAGTTGTGGACCCGCACGACCCATTGGTGGTTCTTCGTACTACTCCAGCGATGGATCTCAGCAGGATTAAAGAGACCTATATCCTTACTTCCCAGGAAGGGTACAGAAATTATATCCGTCCTTCATGCTGTCGACCCATAATGGGAGAAGAGGTACATGGCATTCTGAACGAGCACAACCAAGTGGTGATACACAAGAGGTATTGTCAGGTAGCAATAAATCAAAAAGCTTCTCACGGCAATCGTATTGTCAATGTAGAGTGGGGAGCGCATGTGCATTCGCCTTTCAGGGTGACTTTGGGTATATATGGTGTCAATATAGATTTCTTTGTGCTCAACATCCTTACAACTCTCAAGGATAAAGGTATCGAACTTTGGGATATTAACTTCCGTGCCAATAGAGAAATGGCTGAAGGGCAGATGACCATCCGTGTTTCGGATGTGGCACAACTGGAAGACCTTATGGTTACACTCAAAGAACATAATGATGTGATCCGTGTGATCCGAATAGATGGAGATAAGCATTAGATCTCCCATCTGTTTATAATTGATGATAAAAACCTAAATGCTAAACATATTATGAATCGCAAACGTATAATATCTCCTTCTTTGCTTTCTGCGGACTTTCTTCATCTGGCTGATGATGTTGCCATGCTCAATAGAAGCAAAGCGGAATGGTTGCACTTAGACATTATGGATGGTGTCTTTGTCCCTAATATTTCCTTTGGAGTCCCGGTGGTAAAAGCTGTAAGGAGCATGACATCAAAGTTTCTCGATGTACACTTAATGATAGTAGATCCCACTCCATACATCTCGGTGTTTAAGAGTGCCGGTGCAGATATGCTCACCGTGCATTATGAGACTTGTTCGCATCTGCATCGAACCCTTACTGCAATCAAAGAACAGGGGATGAAAGCGGGTATTGCTCTGAATCCGCATACACCTGTGGCTTTGCTGAAAGATATTCTCCGAGAAGCGGATATGGTACTTTTGATGTCCGTAAATCCGGGATTTGGAGGACAGAAATTTATAGAAAGGACTTACGATAAGGTCAAAGAGCTTCGTGAGATGATAGATGCGCAAGAACTGAATACTCTTATCCAAGTGGATGGTGGAGTCAATGAAAAGACCGGAGCACAACTCATCTCTTGTGGAGTGGATGTTTTAGTTGCCGGGAATTATGTCTTTGCGGCAGAGAATCCTGAGGAGAGAATAGAGACACTGCTCTCTTGTTAAGTATCGGAACAGCAGATGACTCCGACAAGATATGCTTCCAGACCGGCGTATTTCCTGCTATCGGCTCTGGTTGTTGCGCTCGTTTGGGTCTACTTTTACGCTTCAAGAGTCTCTTTGCCGGTTGTAGCCGCCATTGCATTTGTGGCATTGACGGCAGGGATTTATATTAGCTCAATATCAGGTAGAAGAGAAAAAGATCCGGAGAGTGCTTTCCCTTGGGATAAGGAAGAACGCTCTCCGGATCTTCTTTTTGCTTTCAAGTATGCTTCCCCTTGGATTGTTACACTGCTGTGGACAGTGCTTATGATGGCTTTTGGCCTACTCTATGGTTATCGCATCAATAGTCCGTCGGGATGGGATCAGAGTCGTAAGTATATCATTACAGAAAGAACACTGAACCGAAAAGGGGCAATCACTCTCTCCCTGATGCCATTTTCGGAAAATATTTTTCTTCCTCGAAAAGTCTATGCAACGGTTAGAGGCAGCTCTTCGGCAGATTTACCTCTATATACCAAAGGGAATGTCGTAACCCTTTTATCTTCTCCTCACGATCTTTTTGGCAAGAATGCTCCGGAGAATAACTCTTTCTACACCTACCTCAAAGGGGAAGGCTATTTCCGGTACGCATGGTTAGATAAGTCTGAAATCGTTGCTGCCGGAAAAGAAAAAGCCGGAGAGAGCATCAGAGATAAGTTCGAAAACTACAGAGAGAAAATCATCTCCCGAACGGAAAAGGCTCTTGGCGAGATACTATCTCCATCGTCACGCTCTCTCTTCTACGCATTATGCTTAGGGTATAAAAATCAAGACTATGACGATGTACGCCATTCATTTGAAGCATCGGGAGTGGCACACGTCTTGGCTATAAGCGGATTTCATCTTGGCGTTATTGCCTCTTGTCTGCTCTGGTTGCTCAAACATTTATTGCCCCAATACCGTCATCGGTCATACCGTTATCTTATAGCTCTACCGCTTCTGCTCTCCTACACGCTTCTCACGGGAGCTTCCCCATCCACTGTGAGGGCTTTCGTGATGATTGCTTTTCTGCTTCTTTATAAGAGTTTGAACAGGAGAGCCGATGCCGTACAAATATGGACGGGAACTGTTGTTGCGATTCTCATGGTAGCCCCTTACTATATTTTCAATATGGGATTTCTTCTCAGTGTCTTTGCTGTCTGGGGCATACTTCACTTTTATCCTTTTTGCAAAAAGATTTTGAAGCCCGAACATCCCATATTGGTCTATTTGTTCAATATTCTGTGGATTTCTATCACAGCTCATCTGGGTATTTGGGCATGGCTCGCATACTTTACCAATCGTTGGAGCCTGGTCTTTCTCTGGAGCAATATTCCGGTAACGCTACTCGCTACCATCGCTATCGTATTGGGCTTGTTCCTCGTGCTTTCTTTGCTCTTTCTTCCTATTCTATCTCCCATTATAGGATTGGGTGTGAACCGGGTACTGGAAACCCTAACGGCTGTAACTTCTTACTTTGCTTCTATTCCCGGACTTGACGGAGAGCTCATGATTGGAATACCTGCCCTCTTACTCTATTACTTGACACTCTTTATCCTTTTCAGCTTGTTGCAAAAGCGGTTCAGATACGCGAAGTGAACGATGCCGTTACAAAGGTTTTCCCAAAAGGAACAAGCGATAACTCGATAAGAGCAAAATGTTTTCTGCTAAGCGGTATGCCTATGATTGTACAAAAGAGAAAAATACCAAATGTAATGTGAATTGCCTATATGATCCGACCCACGCTAAGCAACTCCAAAAACATTGCCTAGACGGCTAAAAAAAGAGAAGTTGTCCTTTGAAACTACCTTGTAAGAGTACGGAAACAAGATATGAGAGACTATTCTCAAGCACTGCGATCCCAAGCAATACCGATTCATGGATACGCAAGCCAATATTCCTGTAAACAGATATTCCAGAACCATAATCCACCCTCCGAAGATCAAAAAATACATTCCGGAGAGAGGATATTATGAGTTCGGGTCGATGTTTTGCTTGATATCTTTAAGCTCCACAAGCTTGTTCACTATCGCATAGATTGTGAGACCGGCAGGGGAGTGTATCTGTAGTTTTTTCGCAATGTTACGCCTGTGAGTGATGACCGTATGGGTTGAAAGGAAAAGCTCATCGGCTATCTCCTTATTGGTAAGTCCTTTCACGACGCATATCACAATATCTTTCTCTCTTGGGGTGAGTACTTGTTGCTCTTCATTGCTCTTCTTCTCCTTTTCTTCCTGTTCAAACAGGCGAGAGATCTTCTTCTCTATCTCCTCTTCCGTGTCGGTGAAAAGGATGGATGCATCATAATATTTGGCTTCAATAGATTCTCCCGGAAGCCCTCCTACCACTACGAAATGAGTGTGGGGGCAAGAGGTTTGCTCTTTAAGGGTTTGTACCATAATCCCTCCGATGATAGAGGAAGAGACCAAAACCAAATCGGGCTTTTCTGCCAAAAGGACTTCCCCCAAAGTTTCGGGGCTGTGAAGAACGAAGTAGTGCGATTTGGCTAGTATCTCTACTCGTTTTATAGTATTCTCCAAGCCTATGCGAAGAAGAGGATATGGGATGGCTATGACTATTTTCTTTTGCATGTCAGGAGTTTCGATTTTATGTTCAAAAATATAGATTTATACTAAACTATCCGACATCTCTTCTTCTAGCTTCGCCACTGCAGGTATAAAGACATGATCTTCTACATGGTTGTGGTCATAAAGTTCTATCTGACATGCAAAAATATCGTATAGTACGCTGTGAAGTTTATACCCGCTTTGTGTTGGGTAGTATTTGATAAGAATATTTTTCAGCTCTTTGATCTTAAGCTCTATCTGGTCGTGTTTCTTGCGGAATATATCTATATTGTACTTGCTATCTTTCTCTCCATTTATCAGCTTCGTTGCATAAGGGAATACATATTTGTCTTCATAACTCATGTGTTTACGTACTTCGTCCTCGTATTCATCGAAGAATTTGATAATGACATACACGACATCTTGGGGAGCTTCTTCGAGGGCATTCAGCAGCTTGCTCCTTAGCTCCGGAAGGCGGTAATGCAGGAAGTAGTCGTGCGAATTGCGTAGATAAACAATAAGCTGCGGTATGGATATTCTTCTATGCAAATCCATATTGTCTCCCGTTGTACGAGAAGAGAGGTAGTGTACCACGTAGAGGAATGTCTCCAGATCCACGCTGTTTTCCCTGCAGACCTCTGCGATGCTTTTTTCTCCCACACCCAAAGGGATGCCAAACCTGTTCATCAGCAGAAGCATATTGTAGTTTTCGCTGATCAGATCTGCCATTTTACTACGACCATTATATATTGTCTTCATTCTATATGTCTGTATTTATATCTTTTATACTGCGAAAAATATTTCGTTTAACTATTTCGTATCAAAATTACAATATATGGTCGAGATAAGCAATGATAGTTTTTAGGTACGGATTTTATTCAAAATCAATATTATTAGGTATTTGCATATTTTATCATAGGAGATAACTTTGTCAGCGTAATAGTAATACAATAATCGCTTTGCCAAACATAGGCTGAACTAACTAAATATGTCCCTTCGTGAGGACAAGTGGAGATTCCGATGATGGAGCACTCCCACAATCGCGAGCATATTTCCTGACACAAAGGAACCATACTAAAAGTGATAAATACAAATTTTTGTCGGGAGTCTTTTGGGAAAAAGGCTCCCGACGCCTTTTATCCGACAAAGGTATAAAGAAAAAGTGTTGCTATTTATATTTTCTCGTTTCAGTTTTCAGCTCCCTTTTGTGGAGCTGTTTTTATATATTCCATACCGCAGAAATGTGTCCATTTTTGCGCTCTCTATTTTGATCGGAGGGGGCGTTTTCAGAGCACGACCGAACTGTTAAATTCAGGCTGTTTTATTAACACAAATTCCGATACTCGTTAAGCCCAAACAGTAAACGAGCATATTTTGTCGGCTAAACGTGTTTAATTTTTCAATGAACACGTTTAGTGATTTCATTAAACACGTTTACCGGATTCGATTAACGTGTTTAGAATTTTTGATTACTTGCCTGGTTATTAGTGTTTTAGCTGTTTTATCCCCTTTTTGGCTGTTTTTAAGCATAAAATTGCATTAGGATTTGTTTACAGAGGTGGGTGTTAAAATTTACGCTTATTAACGCGAAAAAGCCCCATCAAACGGACTGAAGAAAAATTTTTTCTCAGATTGGGCTGGTTTTATAATCTGTTGATATGGTGTGTTTTATCTTCATTCTTCTTCTTTTTGATAGGAGAAGAGAGGAGACGAGAGGGGAAAGGAGAGCCTGATTTCCCTGATTCGGATTTATATAAAAATTTCGCTCTGAACGGCATATTTTCTTTCTCGTTTTCGGAAGATACGATTATGGAAAGAGGCTTCTTTTTATATCTTCGTCATTGCTTGCCAATCCGTCGTTTTTTTGAGATAAAATCCATCAAAGAAGAAGAGGATCCACAAACAACAAGCTCACAGCAAGGAGTGTTGCTGTGAGCTTGCATGGAGGAAGGAGTTCCCATTGAGTTATGATTTTCATCGGGGAGCGTTTTTCCCCTTATCATAGTGTCTTCGCGATGTGGCTGTTATCACCTGTTAAAGCGCATCCAATCCTTGCTTGAGATCGGCTATGATATCTTCTGCATCTTCAAGACCAACGGAGAGTCTTACCAGTCCGTCCGAAATATTTGCCATGGCTCTCTCTTCCGGTGTGTATGGAGAGTGGGTCATGCTGGCAGGGTGTTGGATAAGCGTTTCCGCATCTCCAAGACTCACTGCCACTTTACACATCTGCATCGCATTGATAAGTTTTTTTCCGGCATCCATTCCACCTTTGAGCTCAAAAGAGATCATACCTCCGGGAAGAGACATATATTTCTTTACCAGATCTCTTTGAGGGAAACTTTCGAGCCCCGGATATGAGATGGATGAGACCTGAGGATGCTTTTCGAGAAACTCGGCAACCTTTTGTGCGTTTGCACTATGCTTTTCCACTCGTATCGGAAGAGTCTTCATACCTCTGTCTATAAGGAATGCGTCAAATGGGCTGAGCGATGCACCGGTAAGGTCTTTTACTCCCAATAGTCGTACCTGATTGATGTACTCCTCTTTTCCGACAACAAATCCGGCTATGACATCTCCGTGTCCGTTAAGATACTTGGTGGCAGAGTGGATAATGATGTCCGCACCATGTTCCAATGGACGACAGATGTAAGGGGTACAGTAAGTGTTATCCACCATCACCTGTACGCCTTCTTGGCGGTGGGCTATCTCTGCCACGGCGGCAATGTCTATCATATCCATATTAGGGTTTGCAGGGCTTTCAAGATATACCACTTTGGTATTCGGGCGCATTGCTTTGGCAACCTCTTGCGGGTCTCTCATGTCCACATAAGTTACTTCTATTCCGTATCTGGACAGACCGTGAGTGAAGTAAGCATGTGTACAGCCATAAAGAGTCCTGTGTGCCACAATGTGATCTCCGGTCTGTACCAGTATCCAAATAGCAGAAGTTACTGCTCCTATACCTGATGCGGTGGACATTGCTGCCTCTGCGCCTTCGAGCAGAGCAAGTTTCTTCTCCACTTTGGTGCAGGATGGGTTTCCTAATCGAGAGTAAATATATCCCGGTTCTTCCAAGGCAAAGCGAGCTCCTCCTTGTTCTGCCGAGTCGAATACAAATGTTGAGGTTTGAAAGATCGGTGTTGCAAGTGCTCCGTAGGCATTTTTTTCTGATCCTCCGTGAATAGCTTTTGTTGCAAAGCCTGCTTTTTCGATTTTTTCGTGGTTCATATTTCTTCTGTAAGTATTAAGTGATTTTCTCTGTAAGAGACTGCTAAGATATGAAATCTTTGTGTATATTTGTCCAGATTCATTATTAACTATTTCAAATCATTTATTATGGATTTAAAAAACTTTCCTGCGGAGCCATTTAGAATAAAAGCGGTAGAAACCGTGAAAATGAATACACGTGAAGAGCGTGAACGTGTAATCCGTGAAGCAGGGTACAATACTTTCCTTATCAACAGTGAAGATGTTTACATCGACCTGCTTACCGACAGTGGAACAAACGCAATGAGCGATAAGCAATGGGCAGGTATGATGATCGGTGATGAGGCTTATGCCGGTAGTAAAAACTTCCATCACTTGGAGGCTACCGTACAAGAGCTTTTTGGTTTCAAGCATGTTGTGCCTACTCACCAAGGCAGAGGTGCGGAAAACTTGTTGAGCCAGATCGCTATTAAGCCGGGACAATATGTGCCTGGTAATATGTACTTCACCACCACTCGCTATCACCAAGAAAGAAATGGCGGTATCTTCGTTGATATCATCAGAGATGAAGCTCACGATGCCGGTCTTGAAATCCCATTTAAGGGAGATATCTGCTTGGAGAAGTTAGAGAAGCTTATTCAGGAAAAAGGCGCTGAAAACATTGCTTATGTTTGTTTAGCTGTAACGGTGAACTTGGCAGGTGGACAGCCTGTTTCCATGAAGAACATGAGAGCAGTGAGAGAACTTACACAAAAGCATGGCATCAAGGTGTTCTACGATGCTACTCGCTGCGTTGAAAATGCTTATTTCATCAAAGAACAAGAAGAGGGCTTTGCAGATAAAAGCATCAAAGAGATTGTTCACGAAATGTTTAGCTACGCAGATGGTTGTACCATGAGTGGTAAGAAAGACTGTCTTGTGAACATCGGTGGGTTCCTTTGTATGAACGACGAAGAGCTTTTCCAAAGTGCAAAAGAATTGGTTGTTGTTTACGAGGGTATGCCTTCTTACGGGGGGATGGCAGGACGCGACATGGAAGCTATGGCTATCGGTCTTCGCGAAAGTATGCAGTTCGAGTATATCCAACACCGTGTATTGCAAGTGCGTTATCTTGGTCAGCGTCTTATTGAAGCAGGTATTCCTGTGATACAACCTATTGGAGGTCATGCTGTATTCTTGGATGCAAGACGCTTCTGTCCGCATTTGACACAAGACGATTTCCCTGCACAAAGTCTTGCTGCCAACCTTTACGTGGAAGGTGGTGTACGTGCAATGGAACGTGGTATCGTGTCTGCCGGTAGAGATGTTAAGACCGGAGAAAATCACAGACCTAAGCTCGAAACTGTTCGTCTTACTATTCCTCGTCGTGTTTACACTTATAAGCATATGGATCTTGTAGCGGATGCAGTGATCAAACTCTTCAAACACAAAGAGGACATCAAGGGTCTGCGTTTCGTTTATGAACCGAAGCAACTCCGCTTCTTTACTGCTCGTTTCGAGGAAAAATAAGACCGGAGAACCCGAAGAGTTGCAACAACGCAACATACTTAATCATAGAAGAGGCCGCCTGAGTGTTATACTCAAGCGGTCTCTTTGCATTATGCTCTCTGGTAAAGTAAGAATAAGCAGAGGATAATGCCCGATAAGCTCTGTTAAGAACTGGTTTATAATTAGGTTTTCTTCTTGGTTCTGTCTATATTTGTAGGAGTGTAAAAACAGTAGAAACGACCTATGCAAATCCCTGATTACTTAACGCAAGAAGACTTGCTTCAGATCGAAGAGCAAGGACTCTCTCTTAAAGAAATAGAGAAGCAGATCAAACGTCTTACAAATGGCTTTCCTTATCTCAAGGTATTACGATCTGCCACGGTAGGAGACGGCATTACACGACTGTCAAAAGAGGAACAGGTTAAGTATTTAGAGGAGTGGAGCAAGGCACAATCTTCTTCCGGGAAGAAGATTATAAAGTTCATTCCTGCTTCCGGAGCCGCATCCCGGATGTTCAAAGAGCTGTACGAGGTGCTTTCAAACTCTCAAGAGTGCAGCATGGAAGAGTTACCGGATTCTGTGAAGTCGGTTCTGGATCAGATTCATCTCTTTGCATTTTTCGATGCACTCAATAGTGTTTGTCTGAAAAGCGAGTTTAAGACCTGTACAAGAATGTTGGCACAGGGAGAGTATCGTAAAGTCATATCTTATCTGATAGAAGAAAAGGGACTCAATTACGGAAATCTTCCGAAGGCTCTTCTCCTTTTTCATAAGTATAAGGATGGAAACAGAACAGCGGCAGAAGAGCATCTTGCAGAGGGAGCAATGTATGCAAAGGATCTTCAAGGCGATGTGCATCTGCACTTTACCCTTTCTCCCGAACACATAGCACCGTTCAACGAGCTGATGAATCAGAAGAAAACTCTCATGGAGGAGCACTATTCCGTAAACTACAATATCTCTTACAGCATCCAGAAAAAGGAAACGGACACCATTGCAGTGGATATGAACAATCAGCCTTTAAGGGATCCGAAAACGGGCAGACTCGTATTTCGTCCCGGCGGACATGGTGCTCTCATTCAGAACCTGAACGAAATAGATGCGGATATTATTTTCATCAAGAATATAGATAATGTAGTGCCCGATCATCATAAGTGCGAGACGGTGATTTATAAGAAAGTACTGGGCGGCTTCCTGGTCTTTCTTCGCAACAAGGTTTATCGTCTGATGGAGAGTTTGACCAAAGGACGCATCTCTCGTGATACCATCGAGCAGGCAAGAGATCTGCTTTATCGCTACTTCTCGGTGGATATAAATATTGAGGGACTGCATCCGGAAGATGCGGTAAGAATCATCCGCGAGAAACTCAACCGTCCCATTCGTATATGCGGAATGGTAAAAAATGAGGGGGAACCCGGTGGCGGGCCTTATATTATCGAGCATGAGGATGGAACCACATCTCTTCAGATCTTGGAAGGAACACAGATAGACACTTCCACAGAAGAGGGACGAGAGCTTCTTTTATCGGGTACACACTTCAATCCCGTAGATATAGTTTGCAGTATCAAAGACTATCAGGGAAAATTCTTTGACCTTACTGCGTTTATAGATGAAAACACCGGATTTATTGCGGAAAAGAGCAAAGGCGGAGAGAGATTAAAGGCTCTCGAACTTCCCGGACTTTGGAATGGCGCAATGGCAGGGTGGAACACCGCATTTGTGGAAGTGCCTGCCGAAACATTCAATCCGGTAAAGACCATCAATGATCTCCTTAGAGACTCACACAGATAGACAAGTACCAAACAAATTCAATAAACATGGACAAGCAAATCATTATAAACAGACTTTCTCGTTTAAGAGAAAGCATGAAAAAGGAAGGAATAGATGCTTATATCATTCCGAGTTCGGATCATCACTTGAGCGAATATCCCCCACAATGTTGGAAGGATAGAGAGTGGATCTCTTCCTTTAACGGTTCTGCCGGAACAGTGATGGTTACCGCAGATCATGCAGGATTGTGGACAGACTCTCGTTACTTTTTGCAAGGCTCGGAGCAGTTGAAAGGAACCACCATTGAGCTTTACAAGATGGGAATGCCTGCTACGCCAACCATTCCTGAATATATCAGAGATCATAAAGCCACTATCCGCAGAGTGGGATTTTTCGGAAAATCCATGTCGGCAGCAGAAGCATTGGGTACGCAAAATGCCCTTGCTCCTTACGGTATAGAGGTTGTGTGGGACAAAGATCTTATAGCACCTTTGCACGAAGAGCCTGCCACTCTCCCGATGTTTCCTTTCTACGAGCAGCCTCTAAAGTATGCGGGAATGTCTGTTGCAGATAAACTTTCTCTGCTTAGAAAGACTCTTCTTGCAGACGGAGCCAACTCTTGCATTATCACCATGCTTGATGAGATTGCCTGGCTTTTCAATGTAAGAGGTACGGATGTGCTTTACAACCCGGTGGGTATAGCTTATGGTCTTGTTACACCAAAGGCTGCATACATCTATACAATGGAGGGTAAGATACCTGCCGAACTGCAAGCCTCTCTATCCGAAGCCGGTGTAATGGTGCGTACATACAATGACATCTACAAGGATGTTGCCGGTCTTACGGCAGAAGAGGTGGTACTGCTCGATAATGCAAGAACGAATTACGCTTTGTTCAAATCCATCCCGGCGCACACACCAAGAGTGATAAAGACCTCTGCCATCACTCGTCTGAAAGCGATCAAAAACGCAGTGGAAGTGGAAGGATACCGTAAGGCGATGCAGCGAGACGGGGTAGCTCTCACTCGTTTCTTTATCTGGCTGGAAAAAGTGTTGAATGCAGGGGAAACGCCTTCGGAATATGAAATTGGAGTTAAGCTGGCAGAGTTCAGAGCGCAGGGAGATCTTTATGTGAGCGATAGCTTCTCCACCATTTGCGGATATAACGGCAATGGAGCCATTGTGCATTACAGCGCACAGAAAGATAGCTGTAAGAGAGTAGAGAAGAAAGGTATCTTGCTGCTGGACTCCGGCGGTCAGTATCGTGACGGAACTACGGATATTACCCGAACAGTCTCTTTGGACGGCAACCCTACGGCTCGTCAGAAAGCAGACTATACCCGTGTACTGAAAGGGCACATCGCTATTGCAAGAGCTATCTTCCCTCAAGGAACAAGAGGTTCGCAGCTGGACATCTTGGCGCGTAAAGCTCTATGGGATGTGTGTCAAAACTATGGACACGGAACAGGACACGGCGTGGGACACTTCCTCAACGTTCATGAAGGTCCTCAAAATATCCGTATGGACGAAAATCCTGCCCTTCTTGAGCTTGGCTGCTTCACCAGCAACGAGCCGGGACTCTACATTGCAGGAGAGTACGGAATACGTATAGAGAACCTTATCCTCTGTGTTCCATACAAAGAGACCGAGTTTGGCTCATTCTACGCGTTCGATACGCTAACAATGTGCTACTTGGACAACAATCTGGTAGATGTCTCTCTTATGACTCCCGAAGAGATCAAGTGGTACAACGATTACCAATCACAGGTTTATGCAGAGGTTAGTCCTTCACTGACCGCAGAAGAGTCGGCATGGCTAAAAGCCAAGACTGCTCCGCTCTCTGCTTGAGTAAAACATAGAAGAGTATGGCAATAGTACAGACCGTCAGAGGCTTTACCCCTAAGATTCCGGAGAGTTGTTTTCTTGCCACCAATGCGGTGGTTGTGGGAGATGTAGAGATGGGAGAGGGATGCAGTATATGGTTCGGGACTGTTTTACGCGGTGATGTAAACAGTATCAGAATAGGCAACAATGTCAATATCCAGGATGGCGCGGTGGTGCATACGCTCTACCAGAAATCTGTGAGCATAATAAAAGACAACGTCTCCATAGGTCATAATGCAATCATTCACGGAGCAACCATCGAAGAGGGTGCCCTTATCGGAATGGGAGCCATCGTTATGGATCATGCCGTGGTCGGATCTGGAGCAATTGTTGCCGCAGGCAGCGTGGTACTTAGTGGCACTCAGATCCCTCCCGGAGCATTATATGCAGGTTCGCCGGCTAAGTTTATCAAAGAGGTGGCAATAGAGCAAGCCACCGAAATGAATAAGAAGATCGCTGCAAACTATCAGATGTATGCCTCTTGGTATGGTGAGCAGTAAGCAGAGGTAACTCCTTAATATCAGCTTATAGGAAGCCATAACGGCTTCGTTTGTATAATCTCAACAGCCAATTATCGGAATCTGAATGATCCGGTAATTGGCTGTTTTTGTTGCGTCTGTTTGATCTCTTTTCGTCTTAAAAGAGGAAAGTTTTCAAAATAAAGCCGTTCAGAAAAATATTTGAACGTATTAAGAAAAGAGCGTAAAGCTATTCAAGAGTACAAAGCACGACTCGACCACCGGTTTTCATGGTTCGACTTGTACAAATCAACTCTTGATTTGTGATCATCAAGCCTTGCGCTCCTTTTCTTAATCTGTTCAGGAAAAGATATGAAAGGGTTCGGAGGAGTTTTTATAAGGGTTCGGAAAAAGTATTCTCACAAAAAATCGGTAGCCATGCGCCTGTCTGTTTTTTGTTTTATCCCAAACCTGTGAAGTCCAAGAATATGGAAGCCGAATGTGCTTTAACCCTCTAAACATCATTTTATAGAAAAGCCTCGTCCCGATAACATTACAATAGTTATCGGGACGAGACCATTTCTTATTTGATTCGGTATTGAGAGCGCAGTGTTCTAACTGCTACTCTCTTCTTGAGACCGGAGTGTTTCTTTCTTTTTTGCTACGCTCTTGATCCATAGATATACCGCCAATCCAACAAAGAGTAGCAGGATAAGAATCATCTCCATGCGGTGGGAGAGTGGATCTGTCCAAAATTCTTTGAAAAACTCTACCCGTCCGAGAATTTCTACGGCAGTCCAAAAAACGATGACCGTGGCTATCGAGAAGCGAATATTGGCACCCCAGGATCCAAACTTCAGCTGCTTTTTGAACATGAATAGAGAGCCTATAAGACATACGGCAAACACGATCCAAGTGACGGGATGATACTCTCCTAAAAAGTGATCATCGTAGCAGAACATGAGCAGCAGATAGCATGACCAGAGCATCATATTGAGCTCCATGAAGGTTACGATAGAGGTATGTCTGGTCATCGGACGTACAACAATGTCGTTTTTCTTCCCTCTGAAAAGGACCCTTTGCCACCAATTGATGAAGTTGCATCCCGTCTTTACGCTGAACAGGTAAAGCACCATGAACATAGCCCATAGCCCAAAAGTGGCAGGAAGAATGAGGTATTCGGGTCTGGTAACCACCTCTCCATCCACGATCTCGGCTTGTACGCCAAAGCGTTGGGCATAGTAAACGAATATGAACTCTACCCATCCGGTCCAGAAGAGCAGTCCTCCAAAGAAGCCCCACAAAGTTTGTCTTGTATCTCCGGTTGCGAATACTCCAAAGATTACCATAAGAAGCCCGACAAAACCTAAAGAGAAAGAGGCATAGTGCAGATACGGTGGAACAAGCAGGTGCTCCATTATGGCCATGAGAGCATGACCGAGTGGCATGGTGAAAAGAACCATCAGGAAAGAGATGATAGACTTCCACCAATGTCTTGTAGTGTGTTGTGCCATTTTGGGTAATGAGTCTGTTGTGTAGTTATTGCTTGCGTAAGAATTTACGGAACGTGATATTGTAGTGATTTTTATCGTCTTTCGGATGATGAACAGCAGATACTTCCGTCCATTCGTCCGATAGAGGGGGCATAAAAGTATCTGCTTGGTCGAAAGTGGCATCCACTTCTGTGATGTACAGCGTATCGGTCAGAGGAAAAGCTTGCTTGAATATGTCTGCACCTCCGATGAAGAACAGCTCCTTTTCGTCCTTGCAAACAGATATTGCTTCTTCTATCGAGTGTACTATCTCACAAGATGGAGCTGTATAATCTTTGGAGCGAGTGAGTATGATATTCCTTCTTCCGGGTAATGCTCCATTGGGCAAACTTTCAAAAGTTTTTCGTCCCATGATGATAGGATGCCCTAACGTTGTCTGCTTGAAGAAGGCAAGGTCGGCACGGAGAGAGCGTCCCCAAGGCATATCTCCTTGTTGTCCTATCTCTCTGTTCAGCCCCATGGCTACAATCATCGATACGAGAGGGGGGGGGTCATTCTTCATACTGCAACGTCTCCTTTTATTGTGGGATGTGAGATATAGTGTTCTATTGATATGTCTTCAAAAGTAAACCGATCCAACTCTTTTATTTCCGGATTGAGACGAAGGGTAGGAAGAGGATAAGGATCTCTGGAGAGCTGAAGCTTTACCTGCTCCAAATGGTTCAGATAGATGTGTGCATCTCCCAATGTGTGTACGAAGTAGCGAGGTGTCAGCCCTGTAACCTGTGCGACCATACAGAGAAGAAGCGCATAGGAGGCGATGTTGAAAGGAACGCCCAAGAACAGATCTGCACTCCGCTGATAGAGCTGCAAGCTCAGTTCGTTACCGGAAACGTAAAACTGGAAGAAGGCATGGCAGGGGGGCAACTTCATATCGGGAAGATCGGAAACATTCCAGGATGATACGATGATGCGTCTGCTTTGAGGATTCTCTTTAATATCTCGTACGGCTTCTGCAAGTTGGTCTATCTCTCCACCATTATAATCTCTCCATTTGCGCCACTGTTTGCCATAAATTGGTCCGAGATCTCCATTTTTATCAGCCCACTCATTCCAGATGCGAACATCATTGTCTTGCAGATATTTTACATTGGTGTCTCCTTTGATAAACCAAAGCAGCTCGTGTATGATAGACTTGAGGTGCAGCTTCTTTGTGGTAACAAGGGGAAATCCCTCTTTCAGATCAAACTTCATCTGATGTCCAAAGGAACTGATAGTGCCGGTTCCGGTTCTGTCTTCTTTTCGAGTTCCGGTATCAAGTACCTCTTGTAGCAGATTGAGATAAGGTTTCATGGCATGATACTAATAGTAAAGGGGAAATAATATGGGAGAGACTGTCCAAAGCCCGATGTAGAATAACAGCAACATATATCCGAATACTTTGGTCATGCCGGACGGCTGAATGTAGGGGATCTTTGCCTCTTGGGAGGAGAGCTTCATTACTCGTTTTCTCAGGAAGATGTATATGGCATAAACGAGAAATGCGATGGCAACACCGGCTGCTATGCCCGGAATGACATCCGTAATAAAGTGTACGCCGAGATAGATCCTTGAATAGGCAACGGTAAGCCCGGTAAGAATGGCTATGATGCTGTAAAAACGGTTGCGCCAAAGCAGTGCGGTAAAGCAGGCAAAGGATAGAAAGTTGGTGCTATGCCCGGAGATAAAACCATATCTACCGCCTCGATAGTCGAGTACAGTGTGTACCAGGTCTGCCGTCAGCGGATGATGAGAGGGGCGAAGACGTCCCACCCAAGGCTTAATAATATGTGAAGAGAGTTGATCTCCTATGAGAATAAGCAGGGAGAGTGCCAGAATGAGCAGCAGTACCTCTTTGTAGTTTTGCTTGTAACACACAAGGAAAAGATAGATGGCACCAATAAAGATCCATGGAAATTTATCGGATATCATGTACATCACTCCATCCAAATATGGAGTATGCAGACTGTTTAACCAAAGAAAGAGATCCTGTTCTAATGGAACCAATTGTTCTATCATCGTAGCCGGGTGTTTAGTTGCTTTGTATAAGGTTGGAAGGTAATATCTGTTCTATATCCGAGCTTTTCAGCCAGCCTCTTGTTCCATCCGGAAGCGAAACTTCCGTGTAGCCGTTAAGCTCTTGAAGCCAGGTAACTTTTATCCCGTTGTGAATGATGGATAGATTTTCCGAAGCATTGTCCGGTGAACTTTTGAGAGTAACCACTTCTGTCGTGATGATGGCTTTGGTTTCATCGTAGATTACCACCGATGCTCGCCATGCAAGAAGGTTAAAAACAAGAGTGAGAGCCAGGGAGAGAATTGCTCCGTAAAAGAACAGTCTCTTTTGCAGAGGCAAACCATTCTTGAAAAAGAAGAGGATCCCCAAGATGCAGACTCCCAAAAAGAAGAGAAGAGCCAGTATCATCCACGTGGAGATCTGTGCCGAGAGAGCTATACTGTCAAGGATCTTGTACACAAAAGGAGTTTCCGTGTCCACGATTTTGTCCAATGTGCGGCTTTGAGCAATCTTGAGATTGTGTAGAGCATCCTTATCTCCGGGTTTTAGTCTTAGCGTTCGCTCAAAGTTCAGAATAGCTCTCCCAATATCTCCGCTCTTGAAATAAGCACAACCAAGATTGTAATACAACTCTGCGGTAGGCGTTGCTTCGGATTCGATGATTTGGGTATAAATCTCTATCGCTTTCTCAAAGTCGGTCTGTGAATATGCGGTATTCGCTTCATCAATAAGCATTTCTTGCTGCGCCTTTGCTCCTAACGTCGGAAGACAGAGCAGGATCATGAGCAGCATTGAACGAACATGGAGTATATAGGTATGCTTCATCTCTTTTTTATTTCTTCGATTTGTCCGATAAGTGAAACGCACTGTCTGTACAGCTCTTCCCGTTGGGAGATAGACTGATCTTGTGCATAGCGACTGAACTCAAGCTGAGAAAGCAGGCTGACAGTCTCTTGTTGGAGCTCCTTTGATGCTCCAAAACTTAAAAGTTTCTCCTCCGCAGTCTCTTTGCTCCATGTGGACATGGGGATATTTAGCTTGCTTCCAAGGTAATCTACCATACCTCTAAGCAGTGTCTCATAATATTCGTCGGAATCTCCTCTCTTTAGACTTTCTTCTGCTTGCTTTAGCCATTTTCTTGCGACACTGCCTGCTCTTTTACTGCGATAAGCCACATTATCTGTCTTTTCGTTGTTCTTTGATCGGAGGATAAAGAATATCGCTATCGTCAATAGGGATATGGCTATATAGGAGAGGATGTAACCCGCCCTGTTTCGCGAGGGTAATACGTGGGCTTTGGAAGGTAGCTTTTTGATATAATGGATATCTGTGCTGAGTACTGAAGCATCTTCGTTCTGTGTAAAATTGGATACAGATGCTACCTGAGTACCATCCCCTTTATCAACATGAAGCTTGAAAGGCTTGGAGGAGATTGTCTTGTACTGACCTTGAGCCGGATCGAAGTAAACCAAACGTATTGCCGGTATGGTATAATCGCCTTGAGAGCGAGGAACGGCAAAGTATGAGACTTCTCTCTGTCCCGAAGCTCCCGATTCGGAGATAGTGATATCCTGATTTTCCTGAGGATCATACACTTCAAAGTCTGTAGGGAATACAGGTTTGGGTATATCCATCAACTTCAGGTTGCCTTTCCCAGAAACTTTTACGACAACCTTATAACTTTCTCCCGATTTAATTACAGACAGAGGAGCGGAAGTGTCCATGCTGAACTGTCCTATGGCTCCATTGAATCCGTCCGGAGCGGGTGTCGGAAGAGGTTTCACTTTTATACGTGTTGCTTGAGAACTGAAAGTTTTCTCGATATTCTGATAAGATCCCAGATAATTCCCGAATATTGCATCTATATCATCTTGAGCTCTTTGGACGGGAACAGATACGGTCAAGTCAAATTTCCCAACCGGAATAATAAGTTCTCCTGATCTTTGAGGAGTTAGGAAGAACTGTTTTATGATTCCGGTCAGATAAAGACGTCCGTTATACTGTTCGGGAGTAAGCTGAATCTGTCCGGAGTTTTCGATGGATTGGGATAGAAAACCATCAAACTCCGGAAATTTAACATCGTTAAAGCTGAAATCGTACAGAGAGTATATCTTAAAAGAGGCAAGAAAACCCTCTTGTTCATACATGGTTGTCTTGGATAAGATAAGCTTGAAAAATACTCCCTTATTCAAGTCTATATGCTTTGTCGATCCGTTTGCAGCTGTTGTTTCCGAACCTTTTTTAGTATCTGCCGGAAAGACTTTGAATGTTTGAACCGCTGAGCTGTAAGTAGCAGAACCGACCTTGACAGAGGCTGCCGGGATCTTAAATGTCCCTTCTTTTTCTGCCATAATCATGTATGAGAACGAAGAGAAAGAGGAAGACTCTCTTTTCCCATTGGATATAATCTGTCTTTCTCCCGATGCAATGGATGGACCTAATATGATTTTCAAGGAAGGATCTAAGCTTCCCAACTTTATTCCTCTTGCTTTTGCATCAATCGTAAAAGAGACTTTGAATGGCTCTCCAACACGTGGTGCGGACTCGACATCAACGGAAAGCTTTAGGCTTTTACCGGAAGTTCCATTCTGTGATACAGCTATGGTTATTGTCAATAAAAGAACAATGGTAAGACCCCATTGTAGCATTCGGGTATAATATCTGTTCATGAGTCAAATGCTTACCAGTTTTTATCTGCTCGCTTTCTGTTTGCGTGCTGACTTTGAGCTTTGTTTACCTTCTCTTGAGTTTTCTTCTCATCTTCAAGGAAAGCTTTCAGGATTTTTTCGGCATTATCTTTAGACATCTTCTCCTGAGCCTCTGAGGGTTTTTCTTGAGCGCGATCTTTCTTGTCGTTCTCCTGCTGATCCTCATTGGGTTTCTCCTTATTCTGATTTTGCTCTTTCTTATCCTGTTGTTCCTGATTCTTATCCTGATTTTCTCCTCCGCCCTTATTCTCTTGTTGCAAGAGCTTTTGTGCTAGGATGAGATTGTATCGTGTGTCATTGTCTGTCGGTCTTGCCCTTAGACTTTCCTTGTAAAGCTCTATTGCTTCTGCATACTTTTTCTGCGCCATGAGCATTACACCTATATTGTGGTGTACATCGGCAGAACTGTTGCCTCTTTTTACCACTTCCGTTAACCTTTTATACAGATCGAAAGCTTCCTCTCCTCTTTCTGTTTGGAGTAGGGTAGCAGCCAGATTGTACATGGCAGTGGAGTCGGTAGGAGCTATAGAGAGAGCTTTTCGATAAGCTATTTCTGCATCGTTATAGCTCTTTTTTTGGTAGGCTTTATTCCCTTTTCTAACCTCTTGTCTCACTTTTTTTTGAGCAAAAGCCATATTAGAGAAGCCTAATGCCAATATTGTCGATGCACATATGTATAGTATTATCTTTTTCATTTCTCAGGCTTATTTTTTGAGGAATCGAAGAGATTCACTCTTTTTATCCATCTGTTCTTACGGTTTAGATAGATAGACTCCACGATTAGGAGAAGAAGAGCCGGAAGAAGAAACCATGCAAACTTTTCATCGTAAGTAGAGTATATTGTCTGCTTAAAGTCTGCCTTTTGCATCTTTTCCAGAGCCTTTGTCAAGACAGACACCGCTCCGGATACATTTGTCGCACGAACATAAAGACCATTCCCTGCTGATGCCAGTTCTTTTCCCAGTTCGTCATTAACCTTGCTTATTACCATCTGCCCTTCTGCGTCCTGTACATATCCTTCTCCCGGAATTGAAATAGGACCACCGTTATCGGATCCTACTCCAATGATATTGACTGCAATCCCTTTCTGAGCCAATTCTTTTGCCATGTCTACCGCTTTTTGCGAATGGTCTTCCACATCGGAGATTACTATTACCGTGCGTCCGATCTTCTCATCTTCGGATGTAGAGAAACTTCGAGAAGCAAGTCTTAGAGCATTGGCTATGTCTGTTCCCTGATCCGGCATGATTTCCGGAGATGCGTGTTCCAAGAACATCTTCCCGGAGACTATATCATTTGTAATAGGAAGCTGAACATAAGCCGAAGAGGTAAAGAAGATTAGTCCGAGCTTGTCTTCAGTCAACTTATCCGTTAATCTGGAAACAATATTTTTTGCAATAGAGAGTCTTGACGGAGCAACATCTTGTGAGAGCATGGAGTTGGAGAGGTCCAAACAGATCATTACCTCTATGCCTCGTTTTTCTATAGTCTCTTCTTTGGTTCCCATTTGAGGACGAGCAGCTGCAAGAACAAGGAGCGTTGCCACCGAAAGAAGCATAAAGTCTTTGTTCATTCGCCTTCTGAGAGAAAGATCCGGCATTAGTCGACGAACCAACTCATACTCTCCAAACCGTTTGATATTCTTTCTCAGAGTAACGATGCGATAGAGAGAGAAGAGTCCCAATACTATTATCGGAACAAGCAGCCACAATATTTCGGGATGTAAAAATCTCATATCTCTAAAATGGTTTATGGTACTACTCTAAAGATGGTTATACGTCCCAGTAGAGCAAATACGAGGAAGAACAAAGCACCCAATACGAAAGGCATAAACAGCTCTCGCTGTACTTTTATGGTGTCGACCTTGATTTTGACTTTTTCCAGCTTATCTATCTCATCATATATACCCTTAAGCTCCTCGTTGTCGGTGGCTCTAAAGTATTTTCCTCCGGTGTTTTCTGCAATGTGTCGAAGTGCCGGTTCATCTATATCTACCTCAATATTTTGGTATTGGAGACCGAACATTGTCTGAACCGGATAGGGAGCAGTGCCTTTGCTGCCCACGCCTATCGTATAGACTCTTACCCCAAGAGCTTCTGCCATTTCCGTTGCAGTCCTTGGCGATAAAGCCCCCCTGTTGTTGGCGCCATCCGTTAGCATGATCACCACTTTGGATTCCACATCCAAGTCTTTCAGCCTTCCCACTGCCGTTGCCAGTCCATCTCCTATCGCAGTACCGTCATCAATGATACCCATTTCAAGAGCATTGAGCAGATTCAGCAGGGTGGCATGATCCGTAGTCATGGGACACTGCACATAACTTTCGGCAGCAAAAGCCACCAGACCGATATTATCATTGGGTCTGTTATTGATAAAGTATGCGGCTACTTCTTTTGCCGCTTCAAACCTGTTGGGTTGCAAGTCTTCCGCCAACATACTTGTAGAGATGTCCATAGCCATCATGATATGGATCCCTTCGGTACTACTGGTCGTGCTGGAGTTGAACAATCGGGGTCTTGCCAGTGCTATCACACCGGAGGTATAAGCCAACATCAGGCAGATCATCGGCAGATGGCGGAGAGATACCCTTAGTCCAGGCTTTATCTTCTTCAGATTACGCAAAGAAGAGAGGGTAAATGTCGCGGGTCTTACACGCTCTCTGTAGATATAGAGAGCCACGAGAGCCGGAACAGCCAACAGGAGTATGAAGTATAGAGGATGTGCAAAGGTCATGACTCAGATCTGTTTTCTGTTTTGGACATATCTTCTTTCTCTGCACGAGCTAGCTCTTCAATATAAGCCTTATGCTCCTCATGTAGATCGTCTATAAACTTATTGGAGGCATTGACAGATCCTATATTTTCGGACTCGCTCGGTTTATACTTTGCAAACTTCACGAGATCTGCTTCGGAAAGCAATGCTCTAAGCTCTCCCACATGTTCGTGCTTTACCTCTTTGCGAAGGGACATCTGCTCTACGATCTCCGCAGAAGTCTTATCCATTGTGGATAGTCCCAATGTCCTTTCAAGGTAGCGTCTGATGGTGTCGGAGAGTATCGTGTAGTGCTCTTTTACGCTACCTTGTCTCCACAGCTCCGCTTTTCTCAGCTCTTCCAGTGTGGATTTCGCTTCTGTATAAGGGTCTGTAACGGGGATATCAGGAGGAAGAGCTACTGCCGTCTTTCTTTTTCGAGCAATGTATATTACCAGAAGAACCACTGCGGCAATGAATAGAAGAGAGCTTGCAAGCAGATAGAGAATCCAGAGATAGTCTTTCCACACGAAAGGAACTTTCCAATTCTCTTTTATGCCAAAGAACTGATCCGGCTTGCTGACATCTACCGGAATGTTTGTAGCCTGAAGCAGGGGAGCCTCTTCTTGCGAATAGACTTGGTTGTCCACCAACACATCCACAGGCTTTACCTCGTAAGTGGCAGAGTCAAAAGCCGTAACGGGAACAGTGTAAATTCGTTCTGCAATATCATCGCTGATCATTGAGGAGTCTTTCAGAACAGGGGCAGAGAGTACCTCAACACCATT
Organism: Porphyromonas sp. COT-108 OH1349; assembly: GCF_000768755.1. NCBI lineage: Bacteria > Pseudomonadati > Bacteroidota > Bacteroidia > Bacteroidales > Porphyromonadaceae > Porphyromonas > Porphyromonas sp. COT-108 OH1349. The sequence continues at coordinate 323,382 of NZ_JRAH01000013.1, forward strand.
CAAAAGCGCATTTTCGGGCAGATTGATATTGACTTTGGCACCCTTGGGTGTATATACTTTGATGGTCAGCACACTCTGCTCTCCAACTAAAATGGAGGCAGGATCTATACTCGTAACCACCCTCACACGGCTATCCGTACCACGGAGAGGCTCTTGGGCTACTGCTTTTACGGAGAAGAGAAGCAGTACAAGAAGTGCAAGCAGAGGTCTCGTACAGGATCTAAAAGTATGATTTGTCTTGCAAACGTTCATCGTATCACCTTATGTTATCTTTTGGCAAACAGTTGTAGCAGTCCCGGAACATAATCCGCATCCGTGAGCATGGTTACATGTCCGATGTCATACTTGTTGAGCATCGTCTCTATACCGATGGTCTGCTCTTTCCATCTGCGTGCAAAGCTTTCGCGGGTCTTTCGGTTGGATGTGTCTATCGTTCTCATCTTTCCGGTCTCCGCATCTTCCACCCGAACCAGACCCACGTCGGGCAGATCCGCCTCGTGTCGGTCATATACCCTGATCACTCGCAAGTCATGTTTTCTTGCTATAAGAGAGAGGGCTGTTTCGTAAGGATTTTCATCTATGAGGTCAGACAGCAAAAAGACGGAGCACTGCTTCTTCATCATGTTTCGGATGTAAGAGAGTGCGTGCTCTATGTTTGTCCCTTTGCCTTCCGGCTTTAGTGTCAGTATCTCACTAAGTATATGGAGGACATGTTTCCGTCCTTTTCCGGGAGGGATAAACTTCTCTATCCTGTCCGAAAAGAACAGCACGCCCACTTTATCATTGTTTTGTATGGAGGAGAACGCCAATGTTGCTGCCACTTCGGCTATCAGCTCCCGTTTTGTTCTGCCATGGGTTCCGAAGAGTCCGCTGTTGGAGACATCCACCATCAGCATCAGAGTCAGCTCTCTCTCCTCTTCAAACACTTTGACAAACGGTCTGGAGTATCTGGCTGTAACGTTCCAGTCTATATCCCTTATCTCGTCTCCTTCTCTGTATTCTCGTACTTCGCTAAAGACCATACCGCGTCCTTTGAAGGCGGTATGATACTCTCCCGCAAAGATGTTGCTGGATAGTCTTTTTGTCTTTATCTCTATGCGACGGATACGGCGTAAGAGATCTTCCAATTGAATATGTTCGGACATATCTCTGGTTTTCTATGGGAATCTAACCGATAGAGCGGCGAGGTTAAGGGACTTGAACCTTGTCCAATATTTCGTTGATCACCTCTTCTGTCTTGAGGTTGTTCGCTTCCGCTTCGTAAGAGAGCGCTATACGGTGGCGAAGAACATCATGACACACTGCACGTACATCTTCCGGAATGACAAATCCTCTCCTCTTGATGAAGGCATAAGCACGGGAAGCCAACGCCATATTGATGCTGGCACGAGGAGACGCTCCGTTGGCTATCATGTTGGAAAGGGTGTTGATGCCTGCTTGAGCAGGGAAGCGGGTGGCGTGTACAATATCTACGATGTACTGACGAATCTTTTCGTCCATATAGACTTGGTGTACAATATCTCTTGCATGGGCAATATCCGAAATGGATACTACCGGCGAGATGCTCTCTTGTTCCGCCAACATCTGGCTTTTGATAATCTCTTTTTCTTCCTCTTTGTCCGGATAGCCTACGGTAACCTTGAGCATAAAACGGTCGCTCTGCGCTTCCGGGAGAGTGTAAGTACCCTCTTGGTCTATCGGGTTTTGCGTTGCCATCACGAGGAATGGAGAGGGTAGCTTGAATGTCTCTTCGCCTATCGTAACCTGCTTTTCCTGCATCGCTTCCAGAAGTGCACTCTGAACTTTTGCCGGAGCACGGTTGATCTCATCCGCAAGGACAAGGTTGGCGAATATCGGACCCTTTTTTACGCTGAACTGCTCATTGCGTTGGCTGTATATCTGAGTACCGATAACATCGGCAGGAAGAAGGTCGGGGGTGAACTGAATACGGCTGTAATCTGCATTCATTAGAGAAGCGAGGGTCTTTATGGCTAACGTTTTAGCCAGACCGGGAACACCTTCCAGCAGAATGTGTCCATCTGCAAGCAGACCTATCAGGAGGCTTTCTCTCAAGTGGCGTTGCCCTACAATCACTCTGCCCATCCCGTTATTGAGGGCTTGGATAAATGAAGATTCTCTCTCTATAAGCTCTGTCAGAGCACGTACGTCTACCGTATTTGTTTCCATTGCAATATTGTCTGTTCTTATATTCTCTGTTACGTGATAGCCCATTCTGAATATCTGAGGGCTTTAACGCACAAATATAGTGATAATCATTCACATTTTCGGTATGATTTCTGCTCGGGAATAGAACATTAAATCATTATGAAAGCTTAAAAATAGGTCTTATTGTAAAACCTTTTGAAAAGGGTATTTTTATATATTCCATCCCGAAAAATGCTCACTTTTTTCTCGCTCTCTATTTTGATCGGAGGGGTCGTTTCCGGAGCACGACCGAATTGTTAAATTCGGGCTGTTTTATTAACAGAAATTCCGATAGCTATTAAGCGAAAACGCTAAACGAGCATATTGTTTCAGCTTAACGTGTTTAATTTTTCAATGAACACGTTTACCGATTTCATTTAATACGTTTACCGGATTCGATTAACGTGTTTAGAATTTTTACTTATAGTGTTGATAATTAGTGTTTTATCTGTTTTCTTCTCTTTTTTGCCGTTTTTGAGCAGAAAATCGCATTAGGATTTATTCACAGAGATGGGCGTTAAATTTTACACCAATTAACTCGAAAACAGCCCATCAAATGGACGAAGAAAAAATTTTTTCCGAATTTGAGATTTTCACTAATAGATTGAAAACTATGTGATTAAGGTGGTGAACTGATCCGGTTATCAAAAATAGAGAAGCGCAAGAGCCACCTGAAAGGGGAAAATTCACAGCTCCGTTTTTATATAAAACATCCCGACTGAAGCCGCTCCATTTATAGAAAAAATCCTCTGATTTTGTATTGAAAATCACCTCTGCCCATATCAGAATATGAACAGAGGTGATTGACCTTTTTTAGCTTTATATTATCGGTTGGAAAACGGTCTCTTTAGGGGGATTTCTTCTTCGAGTTGTTGTAGATAGCCACCCCTATAAATGCTCCGCTCATCAATATCGTCAATACGATAGGACCATCTATCCTCTTTGTATACATAAGGATATAGCCCACCATCGCAACCCATAGTGCGATGGCAATAGCTATGTGTAGAGGTTTGAGTTTCTTCCGTTTGGGTCTCATTTTGGTGCAAGCGGCTGTTCGGCTTAAGGCTTTTCTGTAAGGACATAGATCCAATACAACACCACCCCGATGAGAGCAATGAGGATGTAAAACAGGGCATTCTTTACTCTGCTTCTCTTCTGTTCGGGAGAGAGATGCTCAAGAGTAACCCCTCCGACGGGATAGAGCTCGTGTCCATAACCACTCTCGATGAGCACTTCTCTTGCTTGTTCTACATCTTCTTCCAGAACCATAACGGATATAACGGCATTGCCTTGATTTTTGCCAAGTATGGTGGTGCTCAGAAGGTTGCTCAGCATACAGCGGATGCCTGCCATTTCGAGCTGCTGTTGCATCAGGACGGCTTGCTGTTCGGTATCTACATCGGCAATAGCCACCACTTTAGATCTATCTTTACTCATGAGTCTGTTTTGTTTTAGAGTATTGCGCGCCTAAGCGGTTTCCAATACTTCTTCCTTGCGTAATTCTGTTTGCTAAACCTATACCATCTCGGAGTCCTCCTGCCAACAGTAGTCCCGGAAAGTTTTCTTCTGCTTCCTTCACCAAAGGGAGAAGGTTATTCATGTGGAGCGTGTACTGTGGAATGGCTTTGGGATGCTTCGACACGTAGAGGAGAGAGGGCTTTAGCGAAGATGGTATGCCAAGCATACAGTAAAGCTCACCGAGAGCAGTCTCTGTGATCTCCTCGTTGCTCTGGGACAGAAGCTGCTCTCCAAAGCGCACTCCACCCATAAAGATAGTAAAAAGAGCACTATCCGGATGCGGTGTGCGTCCTGTAAAGGTGGATGAGGGAAAGAGTATGCCCAAAATCTTTCTGTTTTCAACGGGAGGGATGAGTCCGCCAAATGCTTTTGTGTTGATATGTCCGGGGAAGTGGTCAAACCCGACAGAGACCTCTATCACAGGAGCATAGACCAGATTTTGCAAGGCATTCTTGAGAGGATCCGAAAGCCAAGGCATAAGAGAGGGGAGGGTATATGCCGGTACAGTGGAGAGGATGGATTTTGACCGGAGCGTTTTCTCCATGCCCGATGCTCTCTCCCGAATCTCCACGCTCCATATCTTTTGCGTGTTGTCGAATGCTATATTCAGAATGTCCACTCCCGTCTGTATCTCTCCGTTTCTGTTGAGCTTGCTCTCCAGTGCGGATATGAGGTTCTGAAATCCGCCTAAGGCAGAAAATACTTCTCTTGTGGCTTTCTTCTCTCTTTCACTTTTGGGCGTGCGCATCTTCTTGATAGAGCCTCGGATGAACCCTCCGTGCTCGGCATCGAGCCTATATAACTTGGGAAATGCGTGCCTCACGATGAGGGTCTTGGCATCTCCCGCATATACGCCACCCACAAATGGCTCTACGGCATACTGTACAAACGATTTTCCCAGTCTTCTTTCTGCCAAGGAGGCAAGCGTTTCATCGGGATTGTTTCCTGCGGCTCGGAAAGGTTCTCCTAAGATTCTAAGCTTATCTTTGAACGAGAAGAGGGGAGTGAGCAAACCGGATACAGGTCCTGAGGGGAGGGGGTGGAACCTGTCTTTTTTCCATATCCAACGGTTGTTGGCAACACCGGTATGGGCGACCTCTAAATCTACTTCTCCGATAAGATCTTCAAATAGCTCTGCCACTTCGGGCGTGGCTATTGCTCCTGTATTAGGGCCTGTCTCGAAGGTGAATCCGTTTTGGGAGAGGGTTTCTATCTGTCCCCCTACTCGTTCTTCCTTCTCCAGTATGGCAAAGGAAACGCCGGCATTTACCAAACTATTCCCTGCGGATAGTCCTGTGATGCCGGCGCCTATAATTATAACGTCGTATTGTGATGTCATTTGTGTCTGTTTCTTATGTTCCTCTTACTTTGTCGGGATTGTTTTTGATATAGCTTTTCCAGTCGGAACTGCCTTTAGTCATCATGAGAGGATTGGAGAGCTTCAGAAAATGGCAGTATGCAGCTGCTAATCCGTCCGTTGCATCGAGCTGAGGCAGCATCTGTTCGTCCGAAATGTTTAGCATGCTTTGGAGGAGCTTTGCCACCTGCTCTTTGGATGCAGAGCCATTCCCGGTGATCGCTCTTTTTATCTGTAAAGGAGCGTATTCATGCACCGGAATGGACTTGGACATACATGCAGCAATGGCAACACCCTGTGCTCTCCCCAGCTTTAACATACTCTGAACATTCTGTCCGTAGAATGGCGCTTCAATGGAAAGCTCATCGGGGCGGTAACGATCTATGAGCGATAGGACGCCTTCATAGATCTTTTGGAGACGCACATACTGGTTTTCGTATTTGCTCAGCATCAGTACTCCAAGTGCGACAACGGATGCTTTCCTCCTTTTTACGGAAAGAATGCCGTAGCCCATTACAACCGTTCCGGGATCTATCCCTATGATGATCTTTTCTTTGTTCGTTTCAGGCATCCCAGACCTCCTCTTGCATCAAAACAGAAAAAGGCATCACTTTTTGAGGATAGGCATCCAAAAGGAGAAGCAGAGCTTTATCCGTATGTTCGTTGAACTCGCTCAGCCTGTCTATGCTCTTTACTTCGTACTGAAGGGCAAAGGCTTCTACATCTTCTTGTGGGGTGTGTACCCTCATGAGACGAGGAGTGTCCCAATGAGAGTAACCGTTCCAGATGGGGATGAGAGAAGTCTTGATGTATTCCAAGACCTCTTTGCTCACAGCCTTGCTGACGTGGAAAGTGATGTTGTAAATGTATTTATCCATTCGATCTGCTTAGATGGTCTGTTCTATATTCCACACAAAAGCTCTCAGTCCCTGCTGTTCCGCTCTCTTGTCTAATGCGTGCAGAGCATCAAGCAGAGGAGATACTTTGGTTTCGCTAACCATGACAAGCAGTGCTCCATTCAGAGTCGGCCACGCATGAGTTCCCATATGAGGCTCTCCAGTACGGGATCCCTCTCCTCTGACTTCCTCCCAATAGGTAAATCCTTTCAGATGAAGCTTGTCCAAAATATCCTTTATGAATTCAAAGTAGGCTTGATTGAAAGATATGAATACGGCTTTCATGCTTGTCCTGTTTTTATGATTCGAGATTCTTTTCTACCCTTAAGCTCTTTTCTGCGTTGGCGTTTAATCTTATAGCCACCCACTATGGTGTAAATCGTAGGAATAAGAACAAGTGTAACCAAAGTAGAGAAAGCCAATCCGGTTGCCACTGTCATACCCATGGACTGCCACATTTCGGATCCTTCGCCTATACCTATCGCCAAAGGAATCATACCTAACACTGTGGTTGCCGTAGTCATAAGTACCGGACGAAGACGGGACTCTCCGGCTGTAATAACGCTTCGGATGAGACCCATACCCCTTTCCCGGCAGAGACGGGTATAGTCTATGAGAACGATACCATTCTTTACAACGATACCGATGAGCATTATTGCCCCGATGAGTGCCATGATTCCGAGAGGAGTGTTGGTGAGATATAGACCTAATATTACCCCCGTAAACCCGAATGGTACAGAGAACATAATGACAAACGGATCCATGAGACTTTCAAACTGTGCAGCCATTACGATGTAAACCAGAATAATGATGAGCGCCATGAGTAAGAAGAGATCCTGGAAAGACTTTTGCTGATTTTCAAAAGCTCCCGCGAGTTTCCATGAGGTGCCTTCAACGTCCCCAATCTCTTTCATGATACGGTTCGATGTCTCCACAAGATCGCTCAGTGCATATCCTTTGGCAGGCATACAGCTTACGCTGACGTATCTCTCCCGGTCTTTTCTCTCAATGGATGGCGGCATGGACACTTCTTCCACTCGTCCCAAATCTTGTACCCGGATACCTGTACCCATTGGAGTCATGATCATAATCTCCATGATGGACCTAAGTTCCTTTCTAAATTCGGGAGAGTATCTCACTCGTATATCGTACTCATCGCCATCTTGCCTGAAGTACGAAGCAACAATACCATTCACTGCACTTCTAACCTGAGTGGCGGCAGTAGTTTTGGTGAGTCCGTACATCGCCAGCTTTTCATCATCGAAAATCAGTCTGTATTCCGGCACATCTGCTTTTCTCGATATGGTAACCTGGCTTGCAACACCGGTTGCTCTCATCTTTTCTGCAAAAGTTTTAGCCAAATAAGATGTGTTCAAGAAGTCATAACCATATACTTCAAGGTCTACACCGTTTCCTCCGAAGCTGTTACCCATACCATTGGTTACCTGCGACTCTACAATCTCAGGGAACAGAGAGAGTTCTTTACGTATGATCTCCGTAAGTTCCAAACTGGATAACTTTCTGCTCTCATACGGGGTCATTGTAAACCATAAATTGGCTCCGCTTCCTCCGGCAGAGAACATAGCGGATCTTGCATTATCGTCTTCAGGTGCACCGACATTGTAGTTGATGATTTTTATATCATCCTTAAATCTTTCCCTTAGAGAGCTTGTATATTTTGATGTAAACTCTTTCACTGTCTCTGGATTTGTAGCAGGAGCAAACTGAATAGTAGCTGTAACAAGTCCTTGGTCTGCTTCCGGGAAAAACTCTGTTTTTAGTAAAGGAATCATCATGACAGATCCAAGGAATACGAGAGAAGATACTACAATGGTCAGTGTACGATGACGAACGGTGTATCCAATCGTTTTTGCATATATGGCAGAAATCTTATCTAAGAATCTGTTGATGGCACTGAATATTTTGGTATATGCCTTACTGTCTCTTGGAGTACGTCGTAGAAGGTTTGAACTCATCATGGGTGTCAGGGTGAGTGCCGCTACTGTGGAGACGATAAGAACGATACTGACAATAAATCCTAACTGGCGAAACATAATCCCCGTCATACCCTGTACAAGAGTAAGGGGCAGGAATACAGCCAACATGGTCAGTGTTGAAGCGACAACGGATATTGCTACTTCATTTGTCGCAAATATGGATGCCTGTTTTGGAAAACTTCCTTTTTCGATATGGGTGGTAATATTTTCCAAAACCACTATGGCATCGTCCACAACCATACCAATAGCTATGGAGAGGGCACTCATCGAAACAATATTCAGCGTATTGCCCGTCGCATACAGATATATAAAGCTTGCAACAAGAGAAATAGGAATAGTAAGAATAATAATGAACGTGGCTCTCCAACGTCCAAGGAAGAATAGTACAACCAATATAACCACAAGGAACGTGATGATGATAGTCTCCATCAAACTGTTGATCGTATTCGTAATATTGGTCGAAGTATCCATTACAACCTGGAGATTCACATCACTCGGAAGAGAGGCTTGTATATCGGGGAGCTCCTCTTTGATTTTGTTGGATACGGATACCGAGTTCGCCCCACTCTGTTTATAGAGCATCACGATACCTCCGCTTATTCCGTTGGCATAGGATTGCTGATACTTCTCTTTGATGCTATCGTCTACTTTGGCAACATCATAGAGATAAACATTTTTCCCTTGGAAGCTACCGATAACGATATTCCTGAGATCATCAGAAGAGGAGAGCTCTCCCTGTACGCGTATGGAGTTGGTTTTGCTACCGATATCTATGCTTCCGATAGGAACATTCTTGTTCGCTGCAGCAATCGCTTGGGCTATTGTCGAGATCGGGATATTGTAAGCCTCCAACTTGTATGGATCACAGTAAACCTGTATTTCTCGTGGACTTGCACCGGCAAAGTTGACAGATCCTATACCATTTATTCTTGCAAGTCTGTTTGTTACCTTATCTTCTATGATCTTATTAAGACCTATTGCACTCTGTTCCGCTTGTACGGAAATGAGCATGACGGGAATATCGTCCGAACTGAACTTAAATATCAGCGGACTGGATACCTCTTTTGGTAGAATACCCTTTACCGCATCGAGCTTATCCCGTATATCATTGGAAGCGGCATCCAGATCGGCATCTTCTTCAAACTCCATGGTGATTACCACAAAATTGTCTTTTGAAGAAGACTTGATGTGTTTGAGTTGCGAGATACTGTTTAGGGAGTTTTCGAGAGGTCGGGCTACGTTATTTTCTATATCTTCTCCTCCTGCACCCGGATAGGATGCTACTACCATCACATTCTTGATCTCTATCTTGGGATAGAGGTCTATGGAGAGATTTGTAAGAGAAAAGAGACCCAGTATAGCTATTGCTACGAAGACGAGAGCCGTAGTAACAGGTCTCTTTACCGCACTACTGTATAAACTCATAAGACTATATTTTTAGGGGAGGAGTTAATACTCTACTTTATCACCATCTTTAAGATTAGTAGCACCTGCTGTTACTACTTTGTCTCCATTCTGTAAGCCTTCCAACACCTCATATTGGTTGCCATACAGATTTCCCAGCCGGACATTCCTCTGGATAGCTGTGCCGTTTTCTACGACAAACACGTACTTTTTGTTGGTACCGGCAAGTGTATTTACTGCCTTGTCTGAAACTAAAAGCACAGGCTTGGTACCGAAGTCCAATGTCGCTTTGGCGTACATCCCCGGACGAAGTTTCCGGTTCGCGTTTTTGATTTCGATTTCTGTCTCGAATGTTCTACTCTTCGGATCTATCGTAGGATATGTAAGGGCAACCACTCCTCCAAACTCTTCTCCCGGATAGACATCGGTTTCTAGAGAGACTTTGATGCCTTTTCGTATGTCCGAGAAATGTTTTTCACTCACATTGATTCGCATCTTGAGCGGAGAGATCTGTTCGATGACCAAAATAGGTATCTGTGCAAACATGTCTCCATTGTCATAGTTTCTTTGTGTAACAACACCGGTAACGGGACTCGTAAGCATTGTATTTTGAGAGAGATTTTTGAACGCCGTACGAGTGACAGATAGAGCTGTTTTCTTGGCCTCCCATTGCGCTTTGGAGATACCTCCGACAGCGTAAAGCTCATCTATACGTTTGAAGTCTGCCTCCATGTTTTCGAGTTGAAGCCTCTGTTGGGTCATGTTAGCCTCATCAAGAGTGACCAAAAGCTGTCCTTGGGATACATTTTGTCCTACTTCCACAAGGATTTTGGATATTCTGTTCGGAATTTGAGGAGCTATCTTATTGGTAACATACGCTTCAAGATTGGCGGTGAATGCCTCTGTAACGCGAACTGTATCAGGTAGTACCTCTCCAACGCTTACCTTTCTTGTTTCGTTCTCATTCCGGTTGGAGTCTTCTGCTTTCTTACCTCCACAAGAGGCAAGGAATAGTATGTTGAAGAGCAGAAGCCCGTACATGGCTGTCTTTTTCATAGCGATTACGTATATCATTGCTTAATTTATTACTGTTCTATATCTCTTGTTCGGAAGTAGTATCCGTTCATCTTCTTCTTGTCTGCACTTAGGGAGAAGAACTCGTAGATGATCTGCTGATAGTTTAGACGAGCTTGCAGCAGAGCAAGTTCGGCATCGTTCAGCTCTACCAAAGTGGATGCTCCGGTCTCGTATCTCTTTTTGGCTATCTGATACCCCTTTTCTGCCATCGTTACAGTATTGCGAGCACTCTGCATATTGGAGAATACACCTTCGAGCTTTTGGTTTAGGGTGATCGCTTCAGAAAGCAGATTGTTTTTCTGAAGCTCTCTTCTAAGCATCGCCTGATCCGTTGTCAGTTTTGCTTTTTTGAGTTTCATCAACCGCTCTCCACCGCTGAAGATCGGTATTTTAAGAGAAAGCGAAACGGCAGAAGATGGAGTCCATTGGTAATCTTTGAGAACAAAGGTATCGTCCATAGCACTTACCCTGTAATATCCCCCAAGAGAAAGAGAGGGTAGATATGCAGACTTTACCAGGCTTTCCTGTGTTTTTAGCATCTTTATCTGTTGGTCTGTTTTCTTAAGATCTATATTGTTGGAGATCATGGAGAGTACACCTTTCTTCATCTCCTCTGCTTCCATTGCCATTTCACGTTCCAAAAATCCCTCTTCAAGCGGAGAGATGGTTGTGGGAGTCTCTATATCCACACCCATGAGGATGTTGAGCATATACCTTGCAGAGGATACAGCGTTTCTGGATTTAACGAGATTTGGCTCGATGTTTCCCATCTGAACCTCCGCTCGTATCTTATCGTAGAGCGGGATGATGCCGGCTTCATACTTTTTTGAAGCGTCTTCGTAGGTGGACTTTGCGTAGTTCCAACTCAGTTCCATCACCTTAAAACTCTCTTCTGCAAGCATGAGAGCGTAAAAAGCCTTCGTTACATTGTTGGTAAGAGATACTTTCGATAGCTCGGACTCCAGCAGTGCGCTTTCCACCATTTGCTTGTTCAGCTTCAGGCTGTTCCAGAGTTGAGGCGCTATCAGAGGCATACCTATCGTAACACCGCCGTTGATGTTGTGTGTCCTTCCCACTTCTATCCCTTTGGAAAGATCCGGCATGCCGGGAAAAGAAGGCATACTGCCCTTCCCTCCCAAATACATCACCTGCTTCTTGATGGTATAGCCATAGTCTCCGGAGGCATCTATTCTGGGAAGGAGTGTTGCCCAAACGGATTTGCTGTCATACTTGCTCTTGAGTATGTCCATTTCGGAGATCTTTACCATAGGTCCTTTATCGAACGCTATCTCAAGAGCCTTCTCCAACGTCAGAGCCACTTTAGGGCTTGTGGCATTTTCTGTATCGGAGGCGGATTTTGTCTCCTGTGCCGATGTCTTAGCAAGACATATCGCGGAAAAGAGTAGGATTAAGACCCACTTCTTTTTAAGGTTTCCGGTTGCCATTGTCGTTATATTTTTCATGTAATGTTGATGTAAGCTAAAGATACAGCCGCTTACTCTCTGTCTTTACTTCTTTGGGGTCTGTGGACTAAGACGCATTGTGTCGTCATCTGAAGAGATCCTCACTACTCGCAAAGGTACTCTAAATATTGTTACGATGGTACACGAGAAACAGTGTTTAGAGGTAAATATTGAGTTTTTCCCGCATTCGGATTTAAGACCAAAAAAGGATAGAGAGATTTAGATCCCGTCAGTGCGTTTTTTGAAAAAGAGAGAGAAAAATAAAATAGTCTTATAAGATCTTTGGAAGAGAATTTAGAGGGATTTTCCTGACTCGATTTTTATATATTCCATCCCGAAAAATGCTCACTTTTTTCGGTCTCTCTATTTTGGTTGAAGGGGGCGTTTTCAGAGCACGACCGAATTGTTAAATCGGGGCTTTTTTATTAACACAATTTCCGAAACCCGTTAAGCCAAAACGCTAAACGAGCATATTTTGTCGGCTTAACGTGTTTAATTTTTCAATGAACACGTTTACTGATTTCATTTAATACGTTTACCGGATTCAAAAAAGTTCGCAAATTCGAGATTTTTATATTGTTTTGACAGATAGTTGTTTATCGCTCTATCGGACCTCCTAGATGAAAAGAAGATTTTTGTCGGCAATGAAAAAAGCAGAGGGTTGGTGCTTCTGTTTTTATATAAAAGTGCACTCCCCAATGGACGGAAAAAGGGGGAGAGAATCTGATAGTTCTCTCCCCCCTTTTTTGTAAATGTGTCGCTTCCTAAGAAGCTTCATATAGATGTCGTTGTCAGATATTAAAAATATTTCGTCCTATCCACCAAAGGATCACTATGAGAATGAGAGCAAAGATGAACTTACTGCTATTCAACATACCATAGAGCCTGGGCCATCTTTTGTGTTGTATCTCTGCAATAAGCAGTAGCAACAGCAACGGAATGGAGAGTGTCAAGAGTGCATTGTGCCGGAAAGCTCCTACTATATCTCCGTTAAGCAGATCATGCACCACTCTTTGACTACCGCATCCGGGACAAGAATACCCCGATGCCCAAAGAAAAGGGCATTTGGGAAAGAACCTTGAGCTTTCGGGATCTATGAAGAGATAAACTCCCACGAGGACAATACTGATGATAATGAGAGAGAGGTACAAGAATATCTTTTTCCTATTCATCTGTCGCTCTCTCTATCAAATATTGATTCCTCCAAAGGCTCCTTCTGCGATGATGGCTGCAAATATAAGGAAGTAGAGCAGGATAAAGATTGCGTAAAGTCCTATACCTGTAAACAGAGCCACAAGTATCCATTTCTTTGCCTCTTTTGAGTATCTCAAGGCCTCTGCTTGTCTGCCTGCAAGGAAATTGCTTTCGACTCTCAATGCCTTGGTGAGAGCTATTATTCCTAAGATATTACAGCAGAAAAATGTTATGATGAAGCTCTCCAACAACCATGTTCGAGGCATTATGTCGAACAGCGGATTGGTTTCGGTATCTGTCTTAGGAGTGCTACTCTCTTTGAAGGAAGGCATTTCCGGAGTTTTTTCCACCCCCATGGCAGAAAAAGGTTTTGGTTCGGAGGGAGTGGCTGTTGCTCTCATCGCAGAAGGCTTTCCGTATGAGGAGATATAGGGAGCCAACTCCGGCAAAGTCTCTGCCGTGGTCCACTTTTCGAGTCCTTCTTTCCAGACCAATGTGTCATTTCTCAAGTAAAAATCTTTGAGCCCTTCCAGAGATACCGGACCTACTTTCTTTTCATTGACGACGATGTAATACATAATAATGATAGAAGCTTAGATGGTTTATGTGAACAAATATAACAATTATTTCTTCTTCGTTGATACCATAGTGTGTACGAAGTTTATATCTTTGTACCCTAAGACTATGGAAAGCAGTTTACAGGAGTATTCGGCTCTTTATCGTCTAAGACTAAACGGATAAAGTGAAAATATGAAACGACTTTTATTTGTTCTTACATTGGCAGTAGTATGTGTATGCGGTCTCTATGCTCAGCAGACGCGTAAACATATAGTGCAGGCCGGGGAAAATGCTTACAGGATAGCAAAACAGTACAACATCTCTACCGAGCAGCTCTATGCTCTCAATCCGGGAGCAAGAGAGAAGATCGTAACCGGACAGACCCTCTTGATACCGGAGGCTCAGAGTGGCAAGAAGGTTGCTCCGGTAAGAAAAGACACCTATCACAGCGTGGAGAAAGGTGAGACCCTCCTACTCATTGCCAAGAGCTATGGCGTTACGATGGAGGATCTGATGCGAGCCAATCCGAACCTGAAAGATGATGCAAGCATTCATGTAGGCATGGTACTCAAAATTCCTCCCGTCTCTCGGAACTTTTCGGATACGGATAGCTCTCCGGCAATCCCTGTACAGACAAGGAAGTTGAAGAACTATACCGTCCAATCGGGGCAGACAATATATAATCTTCTCTCTATCACGGGATGGACGGAAGATGAACTATACAGATACAATCCAACTTTGAAGAAGGGACTTATTGCCGGTCAGGTGATCTTGATTCCCGATGATAGTATGCCTCATCTGCCATCTTATCCGACTTCCGGAGAGGTAAGAACAATATCTCCTGCTGTTCCCACTCTTTTCGGAGTAACGAGTATGGTTTTGGCTCTCCCTTTCAAAGAGGATACTTCTCGCCGTTATGTGGAGTTTTATGAAGGATTGCTTTTGGCTCTTAAGCACGAAAAGGATAGAGGGAGAAATGTAGAACTTCATGTGGTGGACTGTTCCGATAGCGAAATGGAAAGTTCTTTTACCACCCTTCGTGAGACTAAACGAGTGGATGTCGTTATTGGCGGGGTTTCGGATGCTTCTATCGCCCAACTGTCTGCATTCTCAAAAGAGAAGGGAGCAAAGTATGTGCTGCCTTTTGCATCAAAGGTAGAGAGTGGCGCGAAAGAAAATCGTTCATTATTTCAAATAAACCCTCCTCACGAGAGCACGCATAGGCTGGTTGCGGAAAAGTTTGTAGAGAGGTACGGCAATCTTCCCGTTTTGATCTTCAACAGCAGCAAGAGCAGAAGCGATGAGAGAAAAGATGCTTTTCTGAATGTTTTGACCGGAGAGATGACTCGCAAGCAGGTTCGACACTTTTATCTGAACACGGAAGAGACTTTATCTCCTGAAAAGCTTACGGAGATAGCCCTCTCTAAAGGAGGAAAGATAGTTGTGGTACCTACTGCCGCTACCAAGGTGGTGCTCCAAGAGCTGTTGGAAACTGTTGCCAAGATTCAGAATGAAGAGATTTCTATCGAAGTGTTCGGCTATCCGGACTGGCAAATGTATGAGACATCGCTGAAACCGCTGTTCCGTAGAGTGCCTGTCTCTTACTATTCGATGTTTTATGTGGATCAGAACTCCCCCGAATACAGACACCTTTCTCGAGAATACTTTACATGGTTTGGACGTAATATGGCTAATGTCTATCCGCGATACGGACTTTTGGGATATGATATTACCCGTTACTTTATGGCCTATGGAAAAAGTGACGGAGAGATAGATCATTCCGGATATATTACTTATCCGCAGCTTCGCGGAGTGCAGAGCAACTTGGGCTTTTCTACTTCTGAAGAGAGTGTGGCACATATTAACAATGGAGTCTTATTCGTAACATACAGGGAGGGACAGCTCTCCGTAGAGTAAAAGATATGCTGAAGAGATTTTTTCTATTCCTCTCACTCTGTTCTCTTTGGATGCTTCCGGTCAGAGGACAGAGTATCACTGAGATCAAGCAGATGCTCGGATATAGTCGTGGCAAGACGCAGTTCATGGCCGGGTTGATTGCCGGTGCCAATGGACAGTACATGATCTTTCAGCCCGAAGTTAAGCAGAAGATACGTTTCGGTTACGACGCCGGGATTGTGCTGCGAGCAGATATGGGGCAGCTTCCATGGACATCTATCGAAGCAGGTATATGGCTTGAGGCTTCTTACTCGGACAGAGGATGGACAGAGCAGAACGATGATTATCCTAATCTTAAATACTCCCGTACTCTCCGCTGGATCAATATCCCCTTTATGACACATCTTATTATAGATGCCTTTAACAGCCCTGTAAAGCTGACATTGGATGCCGGCCCCAACTTCGGATGGCTACTTTCTGAAAGCAGTGAGTCTACCTACAAGGAGGGAGGGTCTTACTCTGTTGTAACCCGGCAGCACAGCATGCCGGTGGAGAACAAGTTTGCATGGGGAATAGGGGGAGGTCCCGGGTTGGAGTATCAGTCCAAAAAGTGGGTGCTTGGTCTTAGAGCGACCTACGTTTATGCTCTTGGAGAGATATATGGAAATAAAAGGAAGGATTACTTCGGGAAGTCTTCCGAACAGACTTATTCGCTGAAACTATACTACTTATTCAAATTTTAATATTAGCACTAAATGAAAACAGACATTCAAATAGCTCGCGAGGCAACCCTTTCACCCATAATCGAGGTGGCGAAAAGGGCAGGATTCTCGGAGTATGCCGTAGAATCTTATGGCAGGAACATGGGTAAGATCAATCTGGACGCACTGGATAAGAGTGTCGATGATAAGCCTAAAGGAAAGCTCATCCTTGTTTCTGCGATCACTCCGACAAAGACCGGTATCGGTAAGACAACGGTATCCATCGGCTTGGCTCAAGGGCTTAATAAGATAGGCAAGAACGCATTCGTTGCACTTCGCGAGCCTTCGTTGGGACCATGTTTCGGTATGAAAGGTGGTGCTGCCGGTGGTGGGTACGCGCAAGTGCTCCCGATGGAAAAGATAAACCTTCACTTTACCGGAGACTTCCATGCGATCACTTCGGCCAACAATATGATTTCTGCGCTTTTGGACAATTATATCTACCAGAACAGGAACACAGAAAAAGCTCTCAAGCAGGTGGTTTGGAAGAGGGTTTTGGACGTGAACGACCGCAGCTTGAGAACGGTGGTAACCGGTCTTGGCGGCATCAACAACGGCATACCTGCCGAGACAGGGTTCGACATCACTCCCGCTTCTGAGGTGATGGCTATTCTTTGCTTGGCGAAAGACCTCAGAGATCTTCGCAGAAGGATAGAGAACATCGTGCTCGGTTACTTGAACGACGGCACACCCTTCACCGTAAAGGATCTGGGCATTGCAGGAGCGATAACGGTGCTGTTGAAGGATGCTTTTAACCCGAACATTGTTCAGACCATCGAGCAGACCCCGGCCCTCATTCACGGCGGGCCTTTTGCGAACATTGCTCATGGCTGCAACTCTCTTGTGGCTACAAAAACGGCTCTTCAGTATGGTGATTATGTTGTTACGGAGGCGGGGTTCGGAGCGGATCTCGGTGGTGAAAAGTTTTTCGACATCAAGTGTCGTGTGGGAGAGCTTGAGCCGGCGTTGACCGTGCTTGTTGCCACTGTTCAGGCCATCAAGCTCCACGCCGGGGTTCCGCAGACGGATCTCAAGACCGAGAACGTGCCGGCTCTTCAGGAGGGCTTCTCCAATCTGGATCGTCACGTCGAGAACCTTGTGAAGTTTGGTCAAAGCGTTTGTGTCTGCATCAACAGGTTCCCGACGGATACCGATGACGAGATCCAAGCCGTTGCGGACTATTGCGAGAAGAAAGGTGTCTCTTTTGCCATCAACGAGGCATTTGCCAAAGGTGGAGAGGGAGCCGTGGCACTTGCCAAAGAGGTCGTGAGAATGGTGGAGGAGACTCCGTCCAAGCCTTTGAAGTATGTGTACGATTTGGAAGACTCCATTCGCACAAAAGTCGAAAAGATCAGCCACGAGATTTACAGGGCCAACATGGTAGAGTTCTCCGGCAGAGCCACCAAGATGATCAAGCGCATAGAGGAGCTTGGTTATGCTCACTTCCCTGTCTGTATTGCCAAGACACAGTACTCGTTCACCGACAACGCCAAGCTCTACGGCGCACCGTCCGGATTCGACCTCAAGGTAACGGACGTAGTGCTCAACGCGGGAGCAGAGATGATCGTCGTGCTCATGGGTGATGTGATGCGTATGCCGGGACTTCCCAAGGCTCCGTCGGCCAATCAGATAGACATCGTCAAAGGACAGATCGAAGGACTCAGCTGATAACGCCCCATCTCATAAACAAGCCCGGTATCGCCCCTTTTCGGAGGTTTGATACCGGGCTTGTTGCATTTTGTACGATCCGAAACTACAGAGTGTAGTATAGGAAAAAATTTCCCGTGCGCACGTAAAAAAATTTCTGTAGGTAAGAAAAAATATTTCCGTAGGTAAGAAAAAATATTTCTGTAGGTAAGAAAAAATATTTCTGTAGGTAAGAAAAAAATTTCCGTAGGTACAAAAATTCAGACCTTTACGGAAGAAGGTTTATCTCCCTCTATATGAGCAAGATACGGAGATGGAAATTGTGGCGGGTTTTGAGACCCTTGCAGGGTACTTTTTTTGCTGTTTTGCCTTCGAGATTCGGACCCGGTTTCGTTCCCGAAAACGCTCCCCAAACCTCACTTCCGAGACGTTGTCTCTGAGGCTGTCTGCAAAAAATCTCTTTCTTATCGATACATGACACCTCCCCCGTAACGGGGCGTCTCTCTTGGGGAGGGGAGCGGTGCGGGCTTTCGAGGGGAAGGAGCGCGGGGCGGATGGCGATGGCGTTCACTGCCTCTCGGCATGGCGCATCGCCACAGGACGCACCGCTGCTAAGATTTGCCTATGCCGTAGTAGATGAGTCCGGCTTGTTCGAGCTCCGTTTTGTTGTAGATGTTTCTGCCATCTATTAGAACGGGATTCGGTTTCATGGACGAAATGATGCGCTGCCACAGAGGCATTCTGAACTGTTTCCACTCGGTTAGGAGTAGTATCGCATCCGCTTTTTCGGAGGCGGAGTAGAGACTGTCGGCATACTCTACGCGGCTGCCGAAGTGCTTTCGGGCTTCGGGAATGGCGACCGGATCGTACACACGGATACGCACGCCGAGAGCGAGAAGTCGGGCAATGACGACGACGGAAGTGGCTTCCCGCATATCGTCCGTTTCGGGCTTGAAAGATAGCCCCCAGACCGCAACGGTCTTGTCCCGAAGGGTGTCGCCATAGTGGCGGAGCAGCTTCTCCACGACCACTTCTTTCTGCCTGTTGTTCACATCGTCCACGGCTTTAAGTATGGTAAGATCCATCCCGTGCTCCAGCGCGGTCTGCCTGATGGCTCGGACGTCTTTTGGAAAACAGCTGCCGCCGTATCCGCAGCCGGGGTATAGAAATGCCGTGCCGATGCGCTTGTCTGCACCCATGCCTCGGCGGACGGCTTCGATGTCCGCACCCAAGAGTTCGCACAAGTTTGCCATCTCGTTCATGAAGCTGATTCGGGTCGCCAGCATCGCGTTGGAGGCATACTTGGTAAGCTCCGCGGAGGCGATGTCCATGAAAATGACGCGGAAGTTGTTCAGCAGAAAGGGTCTGTACAGCTGGGTCATGATCTCTTTGGCTCGCTCCGAATCCACTCCGACGATCACTCTGTCCGGGCTTGTGAAGTCTTTTATCGCGCTGCCCTCTTTGAGAAATTCCGGGTTCGAGGCAACGTCGAAAGGAATATCCTCCCCGCGCAGATCCAGCTCCGCCTGTATGATCTCTTTCACCCTCTTTGCCGTACCGACCGGCACCGTGCTCTTCCCCACGATGAGAGCATATCTGCATAGATGCTGCCCGATCTCCTTCGCCACCGCATACACGGCAGAGAGATCCGCATTGCCGTCGGCACCCGAAGGTGTGCCCACAGCCGTGAATATGACATCGACCTCTTCGATGCAGGACGCCAACGAGGTGTGGAAGAAGAGCCTCTTGTCTTCGATGTTGCGCTGAACCATTACATCCAGCCCCGGCTCGTAGATGGGGATGATACCCTGCTTGAGGTTGGAGATCTTCTCTTCGTCAATATCCACGCAGTGTACGTGGACTCCCATTTCGGCAAAGCAGGCGGCTGTCACCAGCCCGACGTATCCGGTTCCTACGATAGCTATGTTGAATCCCATATATGTGTGTTGTCTGATGAGATGAGAATAAAACTTCAGTCCTTCCAAAAACCACCGTGAAAGACTGCCAAAACAGTGAAAATCTCCAAGCGACCGATCATCATCATCAAAGACATCACGATCTTGGAAACAGAGCCTAAAGCAGCGTAGCTCTCCGTAGGCCCGAAAGACTCTAACGCCGGACCGCTGTTGGAGATACACGCAACAGCCACGGAGACAGCACTGTCGAGCTTTATCCCTTCAACGGTGAGAAATAAAATACAGAGCAAGATGAGCATCGAATAGGCGAAGAAAAAAGTGCCTACCTGACCCACAAATCTTGTCGGAATCACGATATTGTCCGCTCTTACCGGCAATACCGCATTGGGATGAGTCCGCTTGCGTATCTCGTTGAGTAGGTTCTTGACAAGAATGAGAAAGCGACCGACCTTGAGCCCCCCACTCGTGGAGCCGGTACAGCCCGCAACAAACATGATACAGAGCGCGAGCAGAGCAAAGAACGAGAGCCAGCCGTCATAATCTACCGTGTAGTAGCCCGTAGTGGAAATGAGGCTGATGACTTGAAAGAATCCGTGCCTGAGAGCTTCCAGAGGAGCGTCAATGATTCCTTTCATATAGATCCAGACCGAAGAGGCAAACCCTACAATAACCACAATGGAGAGAAACCATCTGAACTCCGTGTCCTGTATGAGCTTCTTGGGCTTCCCTGTAAAGGCAAAATAGATGAGAGAGAAGTTTGTCGCGGCAAGAAACATGAATAACATCGCCACGACATCCGTATAGGCGGAGTTGTAGTACGACAGAGAGTCCGTCCGAGTGGAAAATCCTCCGGAGCACACACAAGTGAGAGCATGGCAGACAGCGTCAAACAGGTCCATCGGTCCAATCCAAAAGAGAAGAACGCACGCAAAGGTCAGGATGAGGTAAATGTTGGTAACTTTCTTTGCCATGATGCCGGCTCTCGGCATGAACTTCTCGTGGAGAACTCCGCTTGCCTCGCAGTTGTAGACCAAAGAGCCTGATCCTCCGAAGACAGGTAAAAGAGCCAAAGCAAAGACAACAATACCTATACCTCCCTGCCATTGAGTGATGCTGCGCCAAAGTAACAGCCCTTTTGGTAGAGCTTCTATATTGTCCAATATGGTCGCTCCTGTCGTGGTGAATCCGGACATCGTCTCAAAGAAAGCATCCGCCGGATTGGGAATGTACCCACTGATAATATATGGAAGCATACCCAAAAGAGACAGGGTAACCCATGCAAGGGAAACGGTCAGCATCGCTTCTTTTCTCCCGGACTTGTAGTGTTTTGCCTCCCTGCCTGCAACAAGAAGAGTCCCTCCCACTGCAGCCATCGCAACAATGGCTGAGAGAAAACTCCATACGATAGACTTGTCGTAAAAGAGTCCTACCGATAGAGAGAGGATTAGAAAGGGAATTTCTAATAAACAGAGAAATCCCAACATTCGGGCAACGAAGCGGTAGTTCACTTTCCGTCTGATGTTATCGAACAGATGCATAGATTCTTTGTTAGGAGAAGAAGTGTCTCAACTTTATTAAGGAGTGCCCAAGACAGAATGCAAGGACTACATCATTGGGTTGTATTACGGTAGATCCTTCCACAAGCTGCATTTTCCCATCTCTAATGAGAGCTCCAAGACTTATTTCGTTGGGGAGCTTCAAATCTTTGATCTGTTTGGAGGTTATCTTGGACCCCGGTTTTGCTACCAGTTCCACAACATCGGCATTGGCAATAGCCAGACACTTTACGTTATTTACATCCACATTGAGGAGATGTCTGTATATACTTCCTACTGCAATTAGCTTCTTATTTATAAGGATCCCTATCTCCATCTGTTCTGCAATAGAGAGGTAGTCGATGTTCTCTATCCGGGCAATAGAACGATACACTCCCATCCGTTTAGCAGCCAATGTTGCCAGAAGATTGGTTTCGGAATTACCGGTAAGTGCTGCAAAACATTGGGCATCCTCTATACCCTCCGCTTGCAAAAGTTGAGGATCTCTTCCGTCTCCATGGATAATCATGGTATTGGATGGAACGCGTTTTGCCATCTGCTTACACTTTTCATAGTCCGTGTCTATGATTTTTGCTTTGATGTTGGATGGTAGCAGCTCCACAGCTTTGATGGCTATTCTACTGCCTCCCATCATTATGATCTTTCTTACTTCTGATCTTTCTTTTCCACAGAAGATCCTTACTTTATCGAGATTATCCTTTTCGCAGGTTACGAATATAATATCTCCATCTTCTATTTTGGAGTTACCTCTGGGAATAATAGTCTCCTGCTTTCTTTTTATGGCGACAACGTGGAAGTACTTTTCTGTACTCGCGAGTTCCGAAAGATACATACCCGATAGTGGAGCTCCGGGCATCATTTTTACTGCAAGCAACTGAACTCTTCCCTCCGAAAGACTCCAATATTGTCTTGTCCAAGGTAAACGTACTCCATCTACTATCTCTTGGGCTGCAAGCAATTCCGGATAGACCATGTAATCGACACCGAGGTTTTTGAAGAAAGCGGCATTGGGATCTTCGAGATACTCCTGGTTATTGATCCGAGCCATGGTCTTCCTTGCCCCAAGGTTATGGGCAAGTATGGCTGCTGTGATATTTGTACTCTCTTCGGGGGTGACACTTATGAAGAGATCACTTCCTGCAATGCCGGCATTTCTGAGATCTGCCAAGGACGTCGGACTCCCTTGTATCGGTAGTACTTCCAAACTATTGTCGTATGCAAACTCCAAACGAGAAGCATCAGAGTCCATGATTGTGATGTCATGATCTTCTCTGGATAGTAGAGTTGCAAGGTGTGATCCTACTTCTCCGGCTCCGGTAATAAATATCTTCATACGTAATGAAATAACTTTATAGAAGAGAGGCGTAGACCGCTTTTATCTTTTTTAGAATACTTTGTGTGTCTATTTGGCTATAAGCATATTGTTCAGGAACGCTGCCATGAGGGATAAACTCATCATCAATACCTAACATATATACTTTAGGGATGCTTTGATTTTGTTCCGAATATTCTGAAAACCATTCCAATATCGCACTTCCTATCCCTCCTTTTCGAGACCCATCTTCAATTGTAATCACAGCTTTGTATCCTTCAGAAAGTATCTCTCGAAGAATTGTATCATCCAGAGGTTTTACAAATTTCATGTCGTACAATGCCGGAGTTGGTTCTCCGTTTTTTTGCATTTCGTCAATTGCTTCTATTGCATTGCATACGATAGGTCCATAGGTCAATACTGCAATGCCCTTACCTTCTTTCAACTTCTCTCCTTTTCCTATCTCCATTTCTTCCAATGGTGTTTTCCACTCAATCGTATGTCCGCTTCCCCTTGGGTATCGGATTACAATGGGGCAGAACTCCGGATGCTTGTATGCTGTGTACATCATATTCCGGAGTTGCATTTCATTTCTGGGAGAACAGAGAACAAGTCCCGGAATGGTACGAAGCGAAGCAATATCGTAAAGTCCATGATGAGTACAACCATCTTCACCTACCAATCCTGCACGATCGAAGCAGAATATTACAGGGGCTTTTTGCATGGCTACATCATGAATAATATTATCATAAGCGCGTTGAGAAAAAGTAGAGTAGATATTGCAGAACGGAATAAGTCCGGATAGAGAAAGACCCGCAGAAAAAGTTACGGCATGTCCTTCTGCTATACCTACATCGAAGGTCCTTTCCGGAAATCTTTTTTGCAACAAAGTCATAGAGCATCCAGTTGCCATTGCAGGAGTTACTCCTACAACTCGCTCGTCCATTTCAGCTAATTCTACAAGAGTTTCTCCAAAAACATCTTGATACCTAGGTGGTTGAGGATGATCACTTGATGAGGATAGGCGCTCTCCGTTTTTACTATTAAACTTACCCGGGGCATGCCATACAACCTGACTTTCTTCCGCAGGCTTGTAACCTTTTCCTTTCGTTGTGATAAGATGTAAAAGCTTTGGACCGGAAAACTCCTTTATGTCTCTAAGAACCTTTACCAGATAAATCACATCATGTCCATCTACCGGACCGAAGTATCTCACATCAAACCCATTAAAAAGATTTCTGTGCTCAGAAAACAGAGATTTTATACTGTTGTGAAATCTTACGACCTTTTTCTTTTTCTGTTTGTCCATCAAGTTCATACTTGATAGCCCTTTGTACGCCGTATATCTTAGCTTATTGTAGGTCTTGTTAGTGATGAGATCTACCAAAGCTTTGTTTAGTCCTCCCGTACTGGGATCTATGGACATATTATTATCATTCAGAATAATAAGAAGATCATTGGGAGAGTTTGATGCATTATTGATTCCTTCAAAGGCAAGCCCTCCGGTCATAGAACCATCACCAATGATTGCTACCACTTTCTCTTTTCTACCACAAAGCCTGTTCGCAACGGAAAACCCCAACGCTGCGGATATAGAATTAGATGCATGTCCTGCAATAAAAGCGTCATAAGAACTCTCTGCTCTAGATGGAAAGCCACTTAATCCGTTCCATTTACGCAATGTTTCGAAGCGGTCTTTCCTTCCGGTCAAAACTTTATGAGGATACGCCTGATGCCCAACATCCCAAATAAGTTTGTCTTCAGGTGTGTCATAAACATAATGTAGAGCTACTGTTAGCTCTACCACTCCAAGTCCTGCTCCAAGGTGTCCGGGATTTCTGCTTAGTGTGTCTATAAGGAAGAGACGAATTTCTTCACAAAGTAGAGGGAGTTCTTCTTCCTTCAGATGCTTAATATCTCCGGGAGTGTTTATATTGTCCAAAAGAGGGTAGTTCATCATATATCATCAAAGACCTTATTTAGTCCATGCTAAACAAAGTTAGCAAAACCCATGAAACTATTAGCATCATCTACAGCACAAAGAAGATGTAGATGATGCTAAATTATATTGTATCGAACAAAAACGATAGAGAACTACTGCTTCATAGCATCCTCAAAAAGCCATTCGGGAGATATCCTAACAAAAACAAGACTAATTGGTTCATCCTCTTCCGTAAAATATCCTATGTCTCCATTGGGTAAGATGGCAAGATCTGTGTACGCCGTTGAACCTTTAAAAATAGTCTTATTCCACTTCCATGTTTTTGCCTCATCGTTGGAAATAAATATTGTTCCATTTTTGCGCGCACCTTTATCAAAAGGTATGGAGTGTAGAAGAAACTCTACGTTTGGTCTCGACTCATGCTTATATCTCATGATGGCACCATTACAAGCAGGCTCTATTATTTCAGACCATTTAGCCGGAGTGCCCCATGTCTGACCTCCATCGCGGGAGATGTTATAGTATCTGTTACCTCTGAATTTATTCCTTATACTCATCAGAAGTCGCCCGTCTTTCAGCTCTATAATCTTACTTTCATCTCCTCCCATCATGGCAGGTCCGGATACTTTCCATGTTAAGCCTTCATCATCGGAGTAGTAAGCATAGTTATTAAGAGAGCCCATTTCACCTTCTCTTACGGCTGCAGCAAATAGTATTCTCCCATTTTGAGTAACGCATCCATTGCCCGATGCACAGAAAGAAGCCCACCAATGCTTGCGCATATCGTTGCTATTTTCTTCTCCGAATAGTTGTGAGGTAATATCTCTCGGAGCAGACCATGTAAGACCATCATCTGTACTTTCAGAGATATAAGTCCTGTTCGGATCATTAGAGCGACTTTGCCATAGTCCGGTACCTCCTACATATATCATCAGTAGCTTTCCGCTTTTGGTCTCAACGATTGCAGCATCTCCATATCCCTTGAAACGCCCTTGACCTTCAGCAACAAGGATCGGTTTGCTCCAGGTATTGCCGTTGTCTGTACTGCGTTTAACAACAATGTCTATATCTTCCGGAAGATCCACTATGTTTGCTTTTCGCTTATCTGCAATAGCTATGATGGTACCTTTTTTT
Organism: Porphyromonas sp. COT-108 OH1349; assembly: GCF_000768755.1. Taxonomy (NCBI): domain Bacteria; kingdom Pseudomonadati; phylum Bacteroidota; class Bacteroidia; order Bacteroidales; family Porphyromonadaceae; genus Porphyromonas; species Porphyromonas sp. COT-108 OH1349. The sequence continues at coordinate 349,215 of NZ_JRAH01000013.1, forward strand.
GTGGTGATGATTGCCGGAATGCGGTAATTTTTTGAATTATAGTCTCCCGGCGCCCAAAGTGTAGTGTATGTTTTGAAGACTCTTCTCTCACTTTCGTTTACGCTCTTTATCACCATCTGCTTTCCGTTAAGCAGGGCAGATCGTATTTCGGATTTTACCAAAGAGCCTTCCGGAGCATTCGGATTTACTTTGGCTGTAAGATAGATGACATTATTGGCTATGTATTTATCCTTAAATCTAAACTTAAAAGATATTCCCCCGCCTCCGGTAAAAGGCTTGTTCATAGCCTTTATCGGAGTCGGAGTTTTGTAATCTACTATATCTCTTATCCTGTCTACAGAAGAGCTATAAGCCACTATTTGGGATAGGGGAGTATCGGACAGGTCTAAGAAAGAGAGGGAGAGAGCTATATTTTTAGGCAACTTCTCTGCCGGTTTTATGTACAGTTTGCAGAGAGTTTGCATCTCTTTCCCGATGGCTGTGCCGTGATTGGAATAGTGGACATATAGTGTGTCCGGAGTTTGACCACTTAGGTTTGTTTGCAATCCAAACAGGCAAAGACCTGCCAATAAAATCAATCTTTTCTTCATGTAGATGGTGTTGAGGTATAAGTTAAATAGGCTTATTGAATCTCTTGGATAGCACTTCAAGCATATCCTTAGTCATGGCATCGAGATTGAATTTCGGATTCCATCCCCACTCTTCTCTTGCACAAGAGTCATCGAGAGAGTTTGGCCAAAAATCTGCGATACCTTGACGAAGAGTGTCTATATTGTAATCCATCGTGAAGTCAGGCATCTGCTTTTTGATTGCAGACGCCAATCCTTCAGGATCAAAGCTCATAGAGGCGATGTTAAAAGAGTTTCTATGTACCAGTTTGGATGGGTCTGCTTCCATGAGTTGAACCATACCTTCAAGAGCATCGGGCATATACATCATATCCATAAATGTGCCCGGTTTAAGGGGACAAGTATATTTACGCTCATTTATTGCACTGTAATAGATATCCACAGCATAGTCTGTAGTACCTCCTCCCGGAGGAGCCACGTTAGATATAAGACCCGGAAAACGAGTAGAGCGAGTGTCTACACCAAAACGGTGGAAGTAATAATCGCTCAAGAGTTCTCCGGATACTTTCGTAACGCCGTACATGGTACGAGGTCTTTGTATGGTATCTTGAGGAGTGTTGTCTTTAGGAGTTTCGGGACCGAATGCTCCTATGGAGCTTGGTGTAAATACCGCACACCCTTTTTCTCTTGCAACTTCAAGAGTGTTGAACAGACCGCCTAAGCCGATATGCCAAGCCAGTTGTGGTTTCGATTCTGCTACTGCAGAGAGTAGAGCTGCAAGGTTATAGATTGTGTCGATCTTGTATTTTTCTACAACATCTGCAATCTGTTGTGCATTAGTGATGTCTACGATTTCTGCCGGTCCGCTTTCCAATAATTCTCCTTTCGGAGCAGCAGATGGAATGTATCCTGCGACGATATTTCCTTGAGGATAATGTTTTCGCAGATGCATGGTTAGTTCAGAACCTATCTGCCCTGTAGACCCAATAATAAGAACATTCTTCATAAAAGCATGTAAATTTTGGATAAATAAGTTTGTGTCGATTCGTATGTTTTTACTTACTGCTGTACCCTCTCTTTACTTTAGACATAGAGCGGTCTCGTTGATATCCAAAATAGGGGGGAGCGGAACGCCGGACAAAGATACAAAGAATAATTTTACAAAGGGAGACGGATCATATGTGTGACTTTGTGTCCATCTATCTCTTCAATTTTTTCTAAGATTGTCTGCTCTTTTTCCTCTTTGTTGAGATGAGAAATTTGTGGTGCAGAGACTCCTTTCCTCAGCTTTACATTGGAGGTCTCTATCCTGATTTCATCCCAAATATCTGCCTGGAGAAATGCCTCCAACACTCTTTGCCCTCCTTCTACCAAGATGCTCCGAATGCCTTCTTGAGCGTAAAGAGCTTCTATCTGTTTCGGGAGAGAATCAGTATCTGCAGAGAACAGAGACCACATATCCCGTTTAGATGAAAAGTGTTCGGGGCGGTTGTCGAATAGATTTGCATCGCTACTCCAAACCAGCTTGCGAGGTTCTTTCCCATGCCAAAGTCTCAGATCCAGCCGTGGGGAGTCTTTCAGAAAGGTCTCTTTCCCTATGAGAATCGCTTCAAATTCAGCCCTCATTTTATGTACCAACATAGAAGTAAAAGGAGTGGATATCTTACAAGGGGATAGCTGGACAGGAGTATCCGGAGTCCGATTATCTATAAATCCGTCACTGCTCTCTGCCCATTTGAGTGCTATATAAGGTCTTTTCTTGAGTTGTCTCACAAAAAAAGGAAGAGCCAAGCGGATACAAGCCTCTTTTTCCACATCTATATCCACACGGATGCCGTGAGATCTGAGCTGCTCGATGCCTCCTCCTTGAACTTTTGGGAAGGGATCTTTCACTCCTACAACCACGTGTCGTATTCCTGAGTCTATGATAAGCCGGGAGCATGGCGGTGTTTTTCCATGATGGCAGCAAGGTTCCAGTGTTACATATAGCGTGGATTCCGGTATCAAGGCTCTGTTTTTTTTCGATACACTACGGAGGCAGATCACTTCCGCATGAGCTTCCCCCGAATATTGATGATACCCTTCTCCTATAATGGTATCGTCGTGTACAAGCACTGCCCCCACTTTCGGGTTATCCTTTACACTGTTCCACTCTGCTCGTTCTGCAATCTCCACAGCCCGTAGCATATACATACTTTGTTTGTCAGAAGTCAAATTCATCTTCTCCTATCCTTTTTTTCTTACATTTGCATCACGATGAATACTCTTTTCCCACAGCATTTTGTGCGATACATAACATCCCAACTTCTCCCCGTGTATCGGAGTGAAGAGGGTGCAAAGAGCATTGCCCGGCAAATATTGGAGTATTTGGTAGGAAAGCCGTACCCCTCCATTGTTTTGGACAAAGATAGCACAATAGACCAAGAGAGCATAGAACAAAAAGCTCGTGATATTGTGGAGAGACTCCGGCAAGGAGAGCCTTTGCAATACATTTTTGGCTCTGTCGAGTTCTTTGGATATAATATAAAGGTTGGTCCCGGAGTACTTATCCCGAGACCTGAAACGGAAGAGCTTGTTTCGCTTTTGCACTCAAGAGGATGGCTTTTGCCGGATAAGCAATATGCCGATCTCTGTTCCGGTTCGGGCTGCATAGCTGTGGCTTTGGCTGCTCTTACTTTCCCTTCTTTTGTGGATGCGGTGGACTTCTCTCTGGAGGCTGTCTCTTTTACACAAGAAAATCTTGCGGCAAACGGATATACCGATACGCAGAGGTATCGGGTAGTCTCTCATGATCTTCTTTCCGGAGCACATGATACCGAGGGAAAGGTATATGGAATCGTAAGCAATCCGCCTTATATTCCACAGAGCAAAGAAAAGGAGATGGAGCACAATGTTCTCGGCTTTGAACCACACCTTGCACTTTTTGTGCCGGACAGCGATCCTCTCTGTTTTTACAGGGCTATTCTCGAATCTTATATGCCGAAGCTGGAAGAGGACGGATTTTTTGCATTTGAAACAGAGACGGATTTGACCGGCGATGTAGCTGTTCTTGCCCACAAACTGTGTGGAGAAAGAGGAGAGGTTGAGGTATTAGAGGATATGTTCGGACGAGACAGGTTTTGCCTGATAAAACTAAAAAGCCTGCGCAGATGAGGAGAGAAAAAGAGGAGATCAGGCTTTCTTCCGAAGAGTATGATGCCCTTCTTCTCAGGGCGGCAAAGTACTCTTTATTGGGCGAAAAATGTACGTCTCAACTAAGAGACAAGATACAAGCATGGAGTCCGGGTATAGCAGAAGAGCAGCTTTCTTCGATTATAGAAAAACTCTGTACCGAGAAGTACATAGATGAAGAGAGATACGCTGTTGCCTTTGTTTCCGATAAACACAGGTTTAACAAGTGGGGACCTATTCGGATTGCTGCGGAACTTAAAAGTAAGGGCATTGATAAAATCACCATAGATAACGCTTTGAGGGAAATCTTTCCGAATGAATGGCTCGAAACAGCAGTCGCTCTTCTGCAACAGCAGAGAGGGCGCATCTCATCGGCAAAATCTTCCTACGAACTTCGGAATAAGCTTTACAGATGGCTGTATGCCAAAGGATATCCATCCGCCACCGTGAGTAAAGCGTTGGAAAAACTGGATCTTTCGGATGATGAAGAGGAGCATTGGGAGTAGCATAACAGGGGTATTGGATACGATATTCCCTGTTTTCTGTGTTCACTGTGGCGACAGGTTGGATGTCGCGACCGAGAGTGCAGCACTGTGTAATGAGTGTTTGGACAAAATACACGGTACGGTAAGGCACAAAGCTTTCTACGAGGTAGAGGAGCGGGTAGCCGGTATACTGCCCTTGGGAGAGATGTTTTATTCCATGCTGTATAGAGACGATACGGCAGAGAAAGAGATTATTTTGAGAGGCAAATACGGAGACGAGCCTTTCCTGTTCCGAAGTTTGGCAGAGGCATTTGGAAAAAGATTGAGAAGAGATGGCTATTTTCGAGATGTCTCTTGTGTCGTGCCCGTGCCTGCATCTAATTCCAAGAAAAAGAGGAGAGGGTACAATCAGACTCGTTTCATCGCAGAAGGGCTTGCCAAAGTATTAGGAATAGAACTTATAGACGAGGTCTTGCTGCGTCGGGATGACGGTGGCGGTACACAAACAGCTCGTTCCAAAGAGAAGCGATGGCAGGCTATGGAAAATTTGTTTTACTGTAAGTCGGAAGATGAGCGGCTGCGAGGAAGGCGTGTACTTCTTGTAGATGATGTCCTTACTACGGGAGCTACTCTCGTACATGCTGCCAAGGCTCTTTTTGAAGAGAGTGGAGTAGAGAGCATATCCTTTTACACTCTATCCGTGGATATTTGAGACCGATTTCCTTTATCTGTTTTCTACCTCCCATCTAACGCAAGGTCGCTGTTCAAACTTGTTTGTTTTTTCTCTTTTTGAACGGATATAAAAGTTTCATTTATTACATTCAGATCTTTCCTTGGACAGGTTAAAAACCCCGAATAAAGGCTTGGCTTTCAGATGTCAAGGCTTGTTTTGTACAAACCGGCCTTTGATTTGGAGAAATCAAAGCTTGGTTTGAAGATTTTCTAAGCTTTAGACGTTTTTCTTTATAGGTTTAGATTCTTTTGTTATAACGTTAAATGAGAAGATTCTTCGTGCCAAGAAGAGAGTGGGATTGAATGGAATATGCTATATTTGCATACAAAAGAAACATCACTCTAATGGATTTGCAAACTGCGGAGAGTAAGTTGGTCGTCATTCCAACGTACAATGAGATAGAGAATATTGAGAATATCATTCGGGCTGTAATGAGGCTTGAGGGAGATTTTCATGTTCTTGTCGTGGATGATAACTCTCCCGACGGAACAGCCGGTGCCGTTAAACGGATACAGGGAGAGTTTGAAGGCAGACTCTTTCTTCTTGAACGTCCGGGAAAACAGGGGCTTGGAACCGCTTATCTGGCAGGGTTCGATTGGGCATTGAAATCGGGTTATCATTACATCTTTGAGATGGATGCCGATTTTAGTCATAACCCTCTTGATCTCCTTAAACTCTATCGTGCATGCGCTTATGAAGGTGCCGACGTGGCTGTCGGATCCCGTTACTGCAATGGAGTGAATGTTGTAAACTGGCCTCTTGGACGAGTATTGATGTCCTATTTTGCTTCTGTGTATGTGAGGATGATTACCGGATTGAAGGTCAATGATACCACTGCCGGATTTGTCGGTTACAGGCGAGAAGTGTTGGAGACAATGGAACTCGATAAGATTCATTTCAAAGGATACGCTTTCCAGATAGAAATGAAATATACCGCCAAGCTGTGTGGCTTCGATATCCGAGAAGTACCTATCATTTTTGTCAATAGGGTCTTGGGTACCTCAAAGATGAATACTTCCATCTTTGGAGAAGCGTTCTTCGGTGTACTTAAGCTTCGCTACTGGGCTATGACACGGAAGTATCCGCAGAAGAAAAAGAGGCTTGCATCTTCTAACAGATAGCTCTTTATGCAGACAAAATACTTTTTCCGGACGATAAGTCATACGAGATATATTCTCTTTTATACGGTTCTGTTCTTTTTATCTTCTCTATCTCTTCATGCGCAGCATAAGGAGAAGATGGACGAGAGAGAGCATGCACATGATGAGGTAGACCTGAATGAGGACAGCGATAGGGACCGCCATGGCAATCTCTTTGCCTACTACCTCTCTTCACATTTAGGGGACAAAAGAGTGGCTCCTCTCGATACTCTAAAGATAGGGTGGTATAGAAGAGCCATCGTGGAAGGGCGTACCATTGCTTCCGGATATGCCGGCGGGACATATGCATCGCCGTATTTCTCAAAATCTTACTTTTCTCCCAATTCCACCACACTTCTCTTTCCGTTCTACAATCCCTATTTTTATCTGTTGCGTTCGGGGATAGAGCAGAAGTGGTTCGATACCAAAGTTCCTTATACATCTTCCAGTTATGCAAAGTCGGGCGGCAGTAGTTCGGAGGAGAGTAACTTTCATACTCTCTTTAGTATGAATCTCGGTAAAGAACTTAATCTTGGAGGGTTGTTCGACTACGACTATGCCAACGGACAGTACGCATCGTCCAAGAGTAAAAACATCACTTATCGGATATTTGCCAACTACGAGGGCGACAGGTATAAAGCCTATGCTTCTGTTGGAAACACTAATATAGTACACTTTGAAAGCGGAGGTATAACGGAGGATAAGTACATTACCAATCCGAAAGAGTTTACTTCGGGGCGCCGTTCATTCCTTCCAAAAGATATTCCGGTAAAGCTGCAACGTACCTGGAATAGGAATATCTTCTCGGAAGCACGCTTTCATCACAGATACAGTTTGGGTATCACAAGAAAAGCTCCTACGGAAACAGACTCTCTTAAAAGGGAATTTGTTCCGGTAACAACCATCTTCAATGATTTCACTTACAACAGACACAGACGCCGTTTTGTGTCTCAGATGTCGAATATTACCGAGATCTACAAAAAGCAATATCTCCCTAAGACGGAAGAAGCTAAGTTCTATCCGGATGAAGAACACATTGCAGAATCTTATGGTGGTACGGTCGGTATCGCTCTGGAAGAGGGTTTCCACAAGTGGGCAAAGATGGGATTGGCAGGATATATAAGGTATCAGTACGACAGTTATGTTCTTCCTCCGATGATTCCGGAAGGCGAACAAAATCCTCAAATAACTCCTTACAAAACGGATGAATCTACCACTTATGTCGGTGCAAGGCTATCTTCTACCAAGGGGAAAAGGTTTACTTACTATCTGAGCGGAGATTTAGGCACTGTCGGGGCTTATGCCGGAAATTTATCTGTGGATGCAGAGGCACAGTATGCCATGTCTATTGCAAATAAAAGGCACGTTGTACGACTTTTTGGTGAACTAAGAAACGAACGTACACCTCTTATATTAAGAAGATTCAGCAGTACTTTCAATCGCTGGGAAAACAGTTTCAATCCGGTACAAAGACTTCGATTGGGAGGGGAACTTTCTATTCCTTTTACTTCTACCAGGATTAAAGCAAATATTGAGACAATCCAAAATCCGATCTATGTCGGTTCGGAAGGAGTACCTGCCCAGTTGAATGACAATTTTAGGGCAATAGGCGTGGAGCTTGAACAGAACTTGAAGCTTGGACCTTTCCATTGGGACAATATGGTAGAGTATCAGTATCTGAGCAATGACAAGATATACCAATATCCGTCTCTAATGGCGTATAGCAATCTGTACGTTCAGACCGTTTTGGCAAAGGTATTGACTCTGCAACTGGGAGTAGATGCTTATTGGCATACAGCCTACAAGGCTCCGTACTACGAACCATCCACTCAGCTTTTGGTGCCTCAAAACGATATAACGATAGGGGGAGGAGATGCGGTACACATGAATGCTTATGTAAGTGCACACCTTAAAAGAGCACGCTTTTTCTTGACCTATTACAATGTGGGAGCGTTATTCCTCGATCCGAAATACTTCTCTCTTCCACACTATCCGACCTATCCTCCTATGTTGAGACTGGGAGTGATTGTGGACTTTAGAAACTAACACAAAATCTTAGAAGCCATGTCCAACAGATATATTCAAGTAAACAAAGGAGGGCGAAATGCTCATTTGCGTTTACCTATTCTTTTAGGTGTTGCTCTTGTTCTGCTTTTTGGTTTTGGTGGATATAAGTTGTTTACTCTGTTATCGGAGAAGAAAGCCGGTGCTGATGATGAAAATATTCGTATCGGAGTCGTTCTCTCTCCACAGGATATATCCATAAAGGGAGACTCTCTTTCCGGTTTACAGGTTGAGCTTATCAAGCTTTTGCCTAAGATGGATAAGGATTACAAGATAGTTCCATATACATCTCATGCAGAGTCTTTGGATGATCTCAAGAGTAACCGTTTGGATATACTTGCCACTTCTTACCTGACAATGCTTGATAGTAGTGAGGATTTCATTTATACTCGTCCTGTCTACTCCTCCTCCTATGTCCTTATGCGACATATCCCGGATGGCGATAACATTTCTCCTTTTACATTGGATAGCTTGAGAGGGAAAGAGATCAGCGTACCAAGTGGCTTCCCTGCAATGGAGGTGTTAATAAGTCACCTCTCTCAAGAGAGTATTCCTGATCTTCAAATCCGTCAGACAGAAGAGAGTCAGGAAAAGCTGATTCGCTCGGTTTCAGAAGGAGTTCTCGCTTACGTCATTTGTGAGAAAAATATTGCCGGATCTTATGCGGCAAAACTTCCCAACTTGGTTATTGATACAGATGTCAGCTTTTTGCTTAAACATACTTGGGTTCTGAACATAGGCCAGGAGAAGTTGAAGGCAAATCTCGACTCTGTTATCTCTTTGGCTTATACAAAAGGAACGTGGACGGAAGTTGTTCAACGTTACGGCATGTTACCTACACTTTAATCTCTGAACTTGATAATGGAGAACGATATAGAAAATAGTATAGAAAATACATTTGATCAGTTTGATCTTAATCCGAATGTGATGGATGGTTTGGAGGCTATGAACTTCAAAGAACCATCACCAATACAAAAGCTGGCGATCCCTGTTATCTTGGACGGGGATGACCTTATTGCCTGCGCTCAAACGGGAACGGGAAAAACGGCAGCCTATGTCCTTCCTCTTTTAAGTATGCTTGCAGATGGAGATTTCCCTAACAACAAGGTCAATGCAGTGATTATGGCTCCTACACGAGAGCTGGCTCAGCAGATAGATAATCAGATACAGGGCTTTGCTTACTTTGTCGATGTTTCTGCAACGGCAGTATATGGAGGAACCGGCGGAAGCGAGTGGGAGCAACAGCGAAGAGGTCTCGCCATGGGTGTAGATATTGTTGTCGCTACTCCCGGAAGGTTATTATCGCATCTCAATTTCGAGGCTGTGGATCTCTCTCAACTGAGTTTTTTCATTTTGGATGAAGCGGACAGAATGTTGGATATGGGCTTCTACGATGATATTATGCAGATATTTGAGCAGTTGCCCAAAAGCTGTCAGATCATAATGTTTTCGGCAACAATGCCTGCTAATATACGTAAGCTTGCGGCAAATATTATGAAGAATCCGAAACAGATAAATATTGCCATATCAAAACCTCCGACATCCATAGATCAGAGAGCCTATATCTGCTACGAGCCTCAAAAGCTTCCAATCATTCTCCAGCTCTTTAAGGAACACACTCCTAAAAGGAGTATCATATTTGCTTCTTCCAAGGAAAAGGTGCGCCAACTCTCTACAACCCTTTCCCGAAAGCATATAAAACTGTGCGAAATGCACTCCGACCTTGATCAGTCAAAGCGAGAAGAGGTGATGAGAGACTTTAAGAACGGCAAGATAGATCTTTTGGTCGCTACGGATATTGTGGCTAGGGGAATAGATGTAGACCAGATAGAGATGGTCATTAACCTTGATGTTCCGAGAGATCCGGAAGATTACGTACACCGTATTGGACGTACAGCAAGAGGAGATAACGACTATGGCATTGCCATTACTCTTGTCGGACAGGATGAGCAGAACGAATTTTACAAGATAGAACGCTTTCTTGAATACGAAGTAAAAAAGATCCCTTTGACGCCTGATTTGGGTGAAGCCCCCGTATATGCCCCCTCCACAGAGCGCTCCAAAGCGAGAAGAAAATCGTACAGAAAGCAAACAAACAGAATACAACAAGGGCGTAACACCCATAAAAGAAACGATGATAAAAGAACTGGACACAACAAAAATAGATCACCTAAGAGAAAAGATAGAAGGAATAAAGAGAACGGATAAGGTTGCTATCATTACTCATGTTTCACCGGATGGTGATGCCGTAGGCTCTTCATTGGGGCTGTACCATATTTTGAAAAACAAAGGGATAGAGGCGGATATTATTTTCCCTTCCAGATACCCCGAAAGTTTTACTTTCCTTGCGGATTTGGAGATACACACCATTGCAAAAGAGACACCGGAGAAAGCTTCTCGCATATTGGAAGAAGCAGATGTCGTATTTTCTCTTGACTTTAACGATCCGTATCGCACAGCCGAAATGTCTGATAGCCTTTGCCGTTCAAAGGCATATAAGATTCTTATCGACCATCATTTGGATCCCACCGATTTTTCGGATCTGGTCTTTTCCTATCCGATGGTTTCCTCTACCTCTCTTTTGACTTACACCATTTTATCTCTCTGCGGATATAAGGAACTTTTTACGCTGGATGCCATAACCTGTTTCTATGTAGGTATGATGACCGACACGGGAGGCTTTTCTTACAACTCCAATGATCCGCATATCTATACCGTTTTATCCGAAATGATAGAGCTCGGATTGGATAAAGACGATGTGTCGGCTCGTGTAAACAGAGGCTATTCCATAGATAAAGTAAGGCTTAATGCCTACGCTGTCTCCAACAATCTTACGGTTTTGCCGGAGAAAAAGACAGCCATAATCACACTATCCAAAGCGGAAAAGAACAGATTTAACTACAAGATAGGAGACACGGACGGGCTGGTCAATGTTCCTCTTGAAGCAAAAGAAATTCTGTTCTCGATCTATTTGTACGAGCAGTCCAACTTTATTAAGCTCTCTTTCCGATCCAAAGATCCTTTTGCGTGCAATCTCTTTGCTTCATCCTATTTTTCGGGAGGAGGACATAGAAATGCTTCGGGTGCCGAGTTCTACGGAACTTTAGAAGAGGCTTATCAAGAGGTTCTCAAAGCATTAGAGAAGATGCATCCGTAATATTTTTACTACCTTTGAAAGGAATAGTGAACAGACAGATTATTTAAGCAGACCATTACGATATATCATGGCAAACAAGAAGACACACTTCATACTATCTCTTGCAACGATTTTTCTTGCCTCTCTTTTTATCTCTTGTGATAAGAACAGGCTTTCCTATGTAGACATCATCAAGAGAGAAAAAAGACAGATAGCAGAATTTGTTTCAAAGAACAACTTCAAGATTACTTCCGAACCGGCAGAAGGGCAAGCCTCTCCGGAGAATGAGTTTTTTGAAGTCAAAGATGGTATTTATCTCCGCATTGTAAACCGTGGAGATATGGAAAAGAAGCTCATATCGGGAAAGACCATTGTGCTTACCCGGTTCAAGATGGAACGTTTTGCTCAAGAGGAAAAGAGTATTTACGATAATATCAGTCCGACCAAATCCGGAACATATCCCTGCAACTTTGTTTATGTGAAAGAGGGAAGAGAGATTCTTGTCTCCTCTACTGTGTCTCATTCACCATACAACAGCTATCTGGCTCCTGCGATGAACTTTGTACTCCCTTATGTCGGAGACGGAGGAAAAGTACAGATGATAGTATCATTCAAGTACGGACCCGGTGTTGCGGAGATTCAGCAAAACGGAGAGCCCGTGTTTTATGAACTTGTAGAGTTTAAGTTTAAGAAGTAAAAGCCTGCATCATGCAGGTTTTTGCATATTTATATATCCACAAAAGATACATTCGTTAGAGTATATGAGTTTAATAAAGTCTATTTCAGGTATTCGGGGAACGATAGGAGGATCCGTTGAAGAAGGATTGAACCCTGTGAATATTGCTAAGTTTACGGCAGCTTATGCCTCTCTCATAAGAGAGTCTTCCACTGTTCACAGCAACAAGATAGTGGTTGGGAGAGATGCCCGTATATCCGGACCTATGGTCAAGAACATTGTTACAGGAACTCTTGTAGCCATGGGATTCAATGTTGTCGATATAGATCTCGCATCCACTCCTACCACAGAAATGGCAGTGATTTACGAGCAAGCAGATGGAGGCATCATTATCACCGCAAGCCACAATCCCAAACATTGGAATGCCCTAAAGCTACTCAACGAAAAAGGGGAGTTCCTTAGCGACAAAGAGGGAAAGGCACTCATCGCTTTGGCAGAAAGCGATGCTCTGAACTTCTCGCCGGTAGATGAAATAGGCAGGATTTATCGAAAAGACTATACCCAAAAGCATATAGACGATGTCGTGGCTCTGCCTCAGGTTGATGTCGATGCCATTAGTCGTGCAAGGCTGAAGGTTGCGGTAGACTGTGTAAACTCTGTCGGGGCTGTTATTGTACCGAGTCTTTTGGAGGCATTGGGCGTAAGAGATATTCTTTTGATTCACGGTACACCCAATGGAGAGTTTGCTCACGATCCGGAACCACTGCCTCACAATCTTACAGACATCTCTTCTGTCGTTGTGGAGGAGCAGGCACACGTTGGCTTTGCAGTAGATCCGGATGCGGACAGACTTGCGGTTATATGCGAAGATGGCTCCATGTTTGGTGAGGAGAATACACTAATAGCCGTTGCGGACTATCTGTTGGACATCACTCCGGGACAGCATACCACGGTCTCCAATCTCTCTTCTTCTCGTGGTCTTAGAGATATTACTCTTGCGAGAGGGGGGCAATACTATCCTGCAAATGTGGGTGAAGTAAATGTCGTGGCAAAGATGAAAGAGGTCGGTGCTCTTATTGGCGGAGAAGGAAATGGGGGAGTAATCTTCCCTGCATTGCACTACGGAAGAGATGCAATGGTGGGTATCGCTCTCTTCCTGACAGCACTTGCAAAACGGATGCTAAAGCCTACACAGATGAGGGAAATACTTCCACAGTATTGTATGTTCAAGACTAAAGTGCAGATTGATGACCGCACAGACTTCTCGGCAATGATATCCAAGATTCGGAGCCATTATCCTCAAGCCACTCCTATCACCACGGATGGGCTGAAGTTGGACTTTGAATCCACTTGGGTGCAAATCCGAAAGAGCAATACCGAGCCTATTGTCCGAATTTACTCCGAAGCTCCTACCATGAAAGAGGCAGAAGCAATAGCAGAAGAGGTTAAAGCACTATTCCTGAAAGGAGAGGCTTAACAGACGGCAAGATATACGGCACAGAAAGATAGAAGAGATTGGAATGTAAATTCGTTTGAACATTCCAATCTCTTTTTGTATTCACGTTAATAAAAACGGCTAAACCTGTTCGGAGATCGAAATCAAGGCTTGATTTTGTGAAATCATGTCTTGTCTTGGAAAAATCATGCCTTGATTTACGCAGTTCAAAGCTTGAATTTTACCAATCAAGCCGTGATCTTTTTTCCTGAATCGGCTCAGAGCATCTTTTTAACGTTATAAGATCGTTTTGTATAGCTATTGAGAAAGTAATTGATCCAACACAGAAGAGGCTTCCTTGATGCTTTCGATTGTCGGAACTATCAGTAATCTTTTGTTGCCAACCTGCTTGAACTGCATCTTTTGTTTGATAAGAATCGGACTCGATAAGATTGCAGAGAAAGTCTCAGACCGGTAGAACGGGCTTTTTTCATCGGAGACAAACTGCATATTCATTCTGTTGCCTTTTAGTACAATCTTCTCCAAACCGAGTGCCTTACCCTTCCATTTGATCAAGATAAGCTCCAACAGGTTCTCCGCTTCCGGTGGTAACTTGCCAAATCTGTCCAGCAATTTTTCCGTATAGATACGGAGAGAGTCATGGTCGGTAAGGTCTTCCAACTTTCGGTACAGGGCAAGTTTTTCCTGGTCGCCGGGTACGTAGTCGTCCGGAAAGTAAGCATCAAAGTCTGTTTCTATGATGGTCTCTTTCACATACTCTTTGTTGCTCGATGAGGAGTAAGCTTTCACCTCTCCAAATTCTTCGTTTCTGATTTCGCCGACAGCCTCTTCCAAGATCTTCTTATACGTTTCGTAGCCTATATCTGCAATGAAACCGCTCTGTTCTGCCCCAAGCATATTTCCGGCTCCACGTATGTCAAGGTCTTGCATGGCGATATGAATGCCACTGCCCAAGTCTGTATAGGAGGTTATCGCTTCCAGTCTCCGGACTGCATCGGGAGTGAGATACTCTTTGGGTGGAACCATCAGATGGCAGAAAGCTTTCTTATCACTTCTCCCGACTCTCCCTCTAAGCTGATGCAGATCACTCAGTCCGTATCTGTGCGCATCATTGATAATGATGGTGTTGGCATTGGGTACATCTATACCATTCTCCACTATCGAAGTTGCCAAAAGGAGATCATAGCGATGATCCACAAAGTCCATAAGGATTTTTTCTACCTCTTTCGGAGCCATCTGTCCGTGTGCGATACCTATTCTGATATCGGGTACTGCACGCACGATGTCCGATGCAATATCGTTCAGATTGTGTATTCTGTTGTGAACAAAAAAGATTTGTCCTCCTCTTGCAAGCTCAAAGTTGATGGCTTCGGCAATATTCTCTCCATTGTATGTAGATAGTTCCGTATAGATCGGATGCCTGTTGGGTGGGGGAGTTAGAATATTAGACAGGTCTCTTGCTCCCATTAGAGAAAACTGCAAAGTACGCGGAATGGGTGTGGCTGTCAGGGTCAGTGTATCCACATTGGCTCTCAACTGTCTCAGCTTTTCCTTTACGGAGACACCAAACTTCTGCTCTTCGTCTATGATCAGAAGCCCAAGATCCTTGAAGATAACCTCTTTCCCTACCAGCTTATGAGTACCTATGATGATGTCTATCTTGCCTTCTTTCAGTCCGGTTAGTATGTCTCTCTGCTCTTTTGCCGACTTTGCTCTGGAGAGGTATGCAATATTCACGGGAAAGTTTTTCAGCCTTTTCTTAAATGTCCTGTAGTGTTGATACGCCAGTACGGTCGTTGGTACCAAAACAGCTACCTGCTTATTGTCCGTAGCCGCTTTGAATGCAGCACGTATGGCTATCTCGGTCTTTCCGAAGCCTACATCTCCACAGACAAGACGATCCATAGGTACGGGTTGTTCCATGTCGTGCTTCACCTCGGCAGTTGTCTTCTCCTGATCCGGTGTGTCTTCGTACATGAACGAGCTTTCCAACTCTTCTTGCAGGTAGGTATCCGGCGAAAAAGCAAATCCCTTTTGCTCCATACGGGAAGCGTAAAGCTTGATAAGATCACGGGCAATGTCTTTAACCTTTTTCTTTGTTGTCTCTTTCAGCTTTTCCCAAGCACCGGATCCGAGTTTGCTCAAAGTCGGAGGAGTATCGCTCTCTTTGGATTTGTATTTGGAAAGATGGTGCAGAGAGTGTATGCTTACATAGATGCTGTCTCCGCCTTTGTAGTTTACACGGACGTACTCTTGCCTTTTTCCGTTCTGCTCCATGGTGAGAAGTCCGGCAAACTGTCCTATGCCGTGATTGATATGTACGACATAATCTCCGAAGCTGAACCCCTGAATATCTTTTATGGATAGGGTTGCCACATTTTGCTTGATGCGGTCGGCTTTGGTCTTGTATCTGTGAAATCTCTCAAAAATGGAGTGATCCGTCAGAAGAACAATACGTGTCTCGTGATCTATAAATCCGGCATGCAGAGTGGGTGTAACGGATGAAAAATGTGTGGAAGCACCTTTCTCTTGAAAGATATGCGTTAGTCTTTGAAGCTGGCTCTCCTGTCCGCTCATGATGTAGACCGTGTAACCATTCTCCTTTTGATATTTCTCAACCTCCTCTATAAGCCGATCAAACTGTTTGTGGTACAGTGGTTCGGGATTTTGCTTAAAGGAGATACTCTCCCATAAATGCCGTTCTTCTGCGGGGATGAAACCCGAAAGAATAGTTTTCTTTTCCCCTAAAAGATGTTCAAACTGCCCCGGAGAGATGAGAAGTTCTTGAAGCTCTTTTTCTGTCTTTATGCTGTTGCTTTCCGGATGTACAGGCTTACTCTCATACAACTCTTGTAGTGCATTGTGCAGCTGTACACTGTTTTCTATGAATATGATTGTGTCTTCCGGCAGGAGATTCAGTATTGCCTCTCCGTGTGTTATCGTCTTATTGCTGATAGGGGGAGTGATAACGGCTTTCTCTATCTTCTCTATGGAGCATTGATCCACGCAGTCGAATGTACGGATGCTCTCTATTTCGTCGTCAAAGAAGTCTATCCGCACCGGGTATTCGTAGGCAAAAGAGAAGATGTCTATCAGGCTTCCGCGAACGGCAAACTCCCCCGGAGAGTAGACGTAGTCCGTTTCGTTCATTCCCATATTCCAGAGTACTGTCCGCAGATGAGCCCTGTCGATGGTATCGCCTACGCTTACTTCTATTCGGAGATGGCTGTCTGCACCGGCAGTGTCCGGTATCTTTTCTGCCACGGCATCCGGATAAGAGACAATGATTTTAGGGGATGTCTCGTGCGAAAGAGCTTCTATCGCTTGTGTTCTTAGCACCTCATTGGCACTGTCTACACTACCGTACTTGATACCTCGGTTGTATCTGGAGGGAAAGAAAAATGCTTTTCGCTCTGCCTCCTCTGCTCCCAAGATAGAGACAATATCATTATAGAAATATCCGGCACTCTCTTTATCTTGTGCTATGTGGAGGATGCTTCTGTCTGTTTGCTGCATCAGATCTGCTGCCAAAACAGCAGGAAATGATCCGCAGATACCTTCCAATGAGATTTTTTTTACCGAATTGCTTCGGTCGGAAAGGGGCTCTTTTAATCTCTTGGTCGGGGACGACTCACAAATCTTCCTGCACAAATTTTGTATGCTCAAATGCTCTTTCACGATACGATTTCTGTTCTGTATGAGGGGCAAAGTTACCAAAATGACCTCGTTTAATCTCTCTTTTGTTCAATTTAACCGAAGAGAGAATTGTGAGAAAAGTGTAGAAATAAACAATCTGATATGCTTGTGCTTCACTCTAACTCACTTATCTTTGCTACCAAATGGGCATTCTCAACAGCACCGAACAGGCTATATCCGAAATAACAACCCCATATAAAGAGAAAATATATCATTTGATAAAACCGCTTATTCTTCCAATGACAAAAAACGTTTTCAAAAAAATCAATCCGGTTGTAGGGATCGTGTTTCTTTTTTTTCTTCTTCTTTCTTGTGGTGGAACAGCAAAGGGCAGGGAACATTCTGCAGAAAAAAAAGAACAAGATTCTATTCCCGAATATCGCCGGCTTCGTTTCCTCTTTCTCGGAGACATAATGAGCCATAAACCTCAAGTAGACGCAGCTTGGGATGGGAAACAGAAAAAGCATGACTTTAAGCCTGTATTTGATGCGGTGTCTTCCTATTTCAAGGGTGCTGACTTGATCATTGGAAATCTTGAAACAACCTTTGGAGGAGAGCCTTATACCGGCTATCCTACATTCAGCAGTCCCGATATTTTGGCTTCGGATCTTAGGGATGTCGGTGTGGATATCCTTACTACTGCTAATAATCATACGTGTGATAGGGGTAATAAAGGAGTGATCAGAACGCTTGATATATTGGATAGTGTGGGAATACGTAGTACGGGCTCTTTCCGTTCGGAAGAGGATTATCGTATGAGAAATCCTCTTGTCATAGATACATTGGGAGTGAAGATTGCCTTCTTGGCATACACTTACGGGACTAACGGTATTCCATTCTTTGAGCCTGTCAGAGTGAACTTGATAGATACCATCGCCATTAAGAACGATCTCGAAAAAGTAAAAGCTTTAGGAGCAGACTTTATCATAGCCTCCATGCACTGGGGGATAGAGTATAGCCTTATCCCAAGTAGAGATCAGAAGAGAGACGCACAGTGGCTTGCAGATAACGGAGTAGATGCCATCGTAGGAATGCATCCGCATGTGGTGCAGCCGTCGGATACATTACTCTTATCGGGTGGAAAATCTGTCCCGGTGGTTTACTCTCTGGGGAACTTCATAAGCAACCAATACCAGCCACATACTCGGCTTGGAAAAATGCTGAGTATGCAGATCGGCATAGACAGACAAAACCGTATATCCATAGAGGAGTGGAAAGAACATTATACGTTTGTAGCCAGAAGAACCGGTCGTCCCAACAGATACCTTATAGTACCTGTGGATAGTGTACAACGCTACCGGGAGACATTTTCGGGAGAAGATAGAGCAGAGTGGGAAAGAATTGCGAGATTTCTAAAGCTCTTTTAGAACTCTCTTTTAACCTGTTAGAATATTGTAATAAACAGGTTTATATTTCTCTTTTAATCTGTTCGGTATGGTAAATCAAGTCTCGGTTTTTGGAACTCACGGTTTGATGTCCGGTTTTCAAGTCTCGATTTCTTCGATTCAGGTCTTGATTTCTAATATTATCAAGCTTCAGAGCCATTTCTAAACGTATTCAAAGGTATTTATGATCGTGTTAAGAATAAAAATGATCCCTGAGAAGATGTACCATGCTGGTATATAGACGTTTCTAAGATCTCGTTCGAGCCGAAAGTTCTGGCGTATGATGTTTTTCATTCTCACGGAAAAGCATTATCTTTGCACAGATTTTGCGAAAGCCCTACGTGTGATGGGGAATTAGCGAAACGCTAATTTTGAGTAACACAACAATTAAATTTACGAAATGAAAACATTTGACCTAAGTGCATCGGCACGTCAAGACCTTGGAAAGAAGGCATCAAAGGAACTCCGTAAGGGAGACAACATTCCTGCTGTAATATACGGTGCAAACTTTAATCAGTCTATCGTGGTAACTGACGATGCAGTACGTAAACTCATCTACTCTCCTGATATCTTCGTGGTAAACATGAGTATTGATGGTAAGGCTACTACATGTATCTTGAAGGATATACAGTTTCACCCTGTGACAGACCGTATCCTTCACATCGACTTCCTTCAAATAGAAGAAGCTAAGCCTATTGTGATAGATGTTCCTGTTAAGCTTACAGGCCACGCAGAAGGTGTTAAGGCCGGTGGTAAGTTGAGCCTTGAGATGAGAAAAATCCGTGTGAAGGGACTTTACAAAAACATTCCTGAATTCCTTTCTATTGATGTAACAAACTTGGGCTTGGGTAAGACATTGCAGATTGGTCAGCTATCTTTTGACAATCTTGAGCTAATGAATGCTAAGAACAACGTTGTAGCCGCAGTTAAGCTTACTCGTGCTGCAAGAGGTGCTGCCGCAAAAGCCGGTAAGTAATCTTTATTGCGCTGTGCGTAGCTCAGCATATAGAAATATCTGCCTGTAAGTCTCAAAGCTTGTAGGCAGATATTTGTTTCTAAAGAAAGAGGTCGATTTGTAATACATTAAAGATAAAGTGATAGAGATAGACGGAGCCATAGTAAGCAGGGATGTCATAGAAACATATTTCTGCTGCGATCTGGAGGCTTGCAAAGGAGCTTGCTGCATAGAGGGAGAAAGTGGTGCTCCTTTGGAGGAGAACGAACTCCCAAAGATTGCAGAGTGCTATGATGTGGTTCGGGAATATCTTCCGGAAAAACATCTGAACTATCTCGAACAGAACGGACCTGCTTACAGAGATAGCGATGGAGATCTCGTTACCTCCATCATAGGTGGTAGAGATTGTGTCTTTTCTCTCTCGGAAGAAAACGGATGGTGTCGCTGCGCTTTTGAAAAGGCTTACACCGAAAACAAGCAACGATCGTTCTATAAACCTGTATCTTGTCATCTCTACCCCGTAAGGCTGACCGAATACTCTTCTTTTACCGCCGTAAACTACCACGAGTGGGAAATCTGCAAGCCGGCATTGGTGAAAGGTAAAAAGCTAAATATGAGAGTCTATCAGTTTCTAAAAGAACCGCTGATAAGAAGATTCGGAAAAGAGTGGTACGATAAGTTGGAAGAGATAGCAGGTGAGATGTTGAATACTTCTCATAAGGAAACACATAGATAAGCATGAGTAATAAATACCTTGTTGTAGGACTCGGAAATGTCGGAGCGGAATATATGGGAACTCGCCACAATGTCGGCTTTAGAGTTGTCAATGGGTTGGTTCCGGACTTCGCCGCAGACTTTTCGGATGATAGATATGGGGCAGTGGCACAGGTTAGGGTAAAGAACAAAATCCTCGTTCTACTGAAGCCCTCTACTTACATGAACCTGAGCGGAAATGCCGTGAGATACTGGATGACGAAAGAGAATATCCCGGTAGAAAATCTTCTTATCGTTACAGACGATCTCTCTCTGCCGCTCGGAACATTGAGAATGAAACCATCGGGAAGTGATGGAGGTCATAATGGCCTGAAACATATAGCCCAGATATTGGGATCTCAAAAGTATGCTCGCCTAAGAGTGGGTATCGGCAATAATTTTCATAAAGGCGAGCAGGTAGATTATGTCCTCGATAAATTTACTCCCGAAGAGGAAAAGGCTCTGCTCGAAATAGGAGAACGTGCCTGTGAGGGGATAAAACTTTTTGCACTAATGGGTATAGAGCGGGCAATGAATAACGTAAACACTAAAGCAGTGAAGCAGGAATGTCAGACAAAGAACACTCCGGCGACGGAAGAATAGACAAGTGGCTTTGGGCTACTCGGGTGTATAAAACACGCTCTATTGCTGCAGAAGAGTGCAAAAAGAATAGAGTGGAGCTAAGAGATCAGCCCGCCAAGCCCTCTGCAATAGTGAGGGTGGGGGATATAATAAAGGTACGCAAGCCTCCGATAACCTACACTTTCAGAGTGAAAGCGTTACTGAATAGCCGTGTCGGAGCCAAGCTTGTAGACCAATATCTTGAGAATCTGACACCGGAAAGCGAGTATGAAATATTGGAGCTGAATAAGCTTTCCGGTTTTGTGGATCGCTCAAGAGGGTTGGGACGACCCACTAAAAAAGAAAGACGAGAGCTGGATCGCTTCAAGGGAGTAGGGGATCTCTCCGACTGGTGGGATGAGGATTAGCCCTGTCTCTTCTTGATATTAAAGACAGAAGTAATACCTTTGTGGTAATGAAATATGAATTGCAATATAAAGATCCGAACAGCAATGCCAGAGCAGGTGTTCTGCATACGAATCATGGAGATATTCACACTCCTATATTCATGCCTGTGGGTACGTTGGGCAGTGTTAAGGCTGTCTATATGCACGAACTGCGTGAAGATATAGGGGCAGAAATAATACTTGGAAACACATACCATCTCTATTTGAGACCCGGTACGGATATCCTCTACAAAGCCGGAGGGCTACACAAGTTTGGAACATGGGATGGACCCATTCTTACAGATAGTGGCGGCTTTCAGGTCTTTTCCCTTACGGAGATAAGAAAGATTATGGAAGAGGGAGTGGAGTTTCGCTCTCACCTGGATGGCTCAAAGCATCTTTTCACTCCGGAAAAGGTGATGGACATAGAGAGACTAATAGGTGCAGATATTATCATGGCCTTTGATGAGTGTCCTCCCGGAACTTCTGATTATGCTTATGCAAAGAAGTCTCTTGGGCTGACAGAGCGTTGGCTTGAACGCTGTTTTAAGAGATTCAACGAGACAGAACCGCATTATGGCTATAATCAGAGCCTTTTCCCTATTGTGCAAGGCTGTACTTACCCAGATCTTAGACGGGATGCCGCAAAAAGAGTGGCAGACTATGGGGCGGATGGAAATGCAATCGGGGGACTTGCCGTGGGGGAACCAGCGGAGGTTATGTATGATATGATCGAGATAGTAAACGAAGAGCTCCCGCAAGATAAGCCTCGCTACCTGATGGGGGTGGGTACTCCCGAAAATATATTGGAAGCAATAGAGAGAGGGGTAGATATGTTTGACTGCATCATGCCTACCAGAAATGGTAGAAACGGAATGCTCTTTACGTGGGAGGGAACCATGAACATGAGAAACCAAAAGTGGGCTGACGATTTCTCTCCACTCGATCCGAATGGCTCTTCTCATGTGGATCAGAGGTACTCCAAGGCGTATGTGAGGCATCTTATTCACAGCAAAGAGTTGTTAGGCTTCCAGATTGCTTCCGTGCATAATCTGGCTTTCTATCTGGATTTGGTAAGAGAAGCCAGAAAACAGATCCTGGCAGGGACATTTAAGGCATGGAAAGATAGGATGATTCCGGTGCTTATGAGACGTCTATAAAGAAGATACACGATGGCAAAGTTTTGGAGTAAAATAGGATTGACACGCTTAGATAGATATATAATAAAGCAGTTTCTCGGAACGTTTCTGTTTATTATATCCCTCATCATGGCTATAATCGTGGTGATAGATATTCAGGAGAAGATCTCCGAGTTTTCCAATCCGGAACTCACTCTGCGTGAGATCGTATTCAACTATTACATGGCTTTTATTCCATACTATGCCAACCTGCTTGCTCCGCTGTTTATCTTCCTTAGCGTTATATTCTTTACTTCCAAGCTGGCTAATAACTCCGAGATCATAGCCATGCAGTCTTCGGGGATGAGCTTGAAGCGTATCATGAAACCCTATATGATATCTGCAACGGTATTGGCATTTGCTACTTTTTTGCTCAGTAGCTATATCGTGCCCAAGCTGAATGTGGTAAGAATAGAGTTTCAGAACAGATATATTGATGATAAAAAGAATGTACGTGGCTCTAATCTGCAGGCAGAGGTTGCTCCCGGAGTCTTGGCATTTTTCTCTTCTTTTGATGTTATCAACAATTCCGGAGGCTTTTTCTCTTTGGAAAAATTCGAGGGAAAAACATTGGTGTCGAGATTAACTGCACAGATGGTTACGTATGACTCTCTTTATCATTGGACTCTTACAGACTATATGATACGAGATTTTGAAGGGCTTTACGAAAAGGTCTCGACAGGTACAGCCAAAGACACGATAATCCCAATAACGCCCGCAGATCTGGTGATGTCCGATGAAGATAGCGAACAACTTACCACAGCAACATTAGGAAGGTATATAGACAGACAGAGAGATAGAGGCTTAGGAAGTATTCAAAGATTTCAGATAGAGTATCATCGGAGATTTGCTTCTATTTTGGCTGCATTTATATTGACCATCATGGGAGCTACACTGTCTCTTCGAAAGGTTAAAGGAGGAATGGGACTGAATATTGCAATAGGTTTAGCCCTTACCTTTACATATATATTGCTCTTTACATTTTTCAGTACCTACTCTGCTTCGGGAGCTATACCCCCTGCCTTGGGAGCTTGGTTGCCCAATATTATATTCATTCCGGTTGCATTTTTTCTTTATACGAGAGCTCCTCGTTAATTATGGCGAATGTGTTATGTAGATGTCATAGTCCCGCTACTTGTTCCTACCCCATACACATACAAGGTGGAAGAGGAAACATTGGGAATCGGTATTGGCTCCATAGTACGTGTTTATGTAGGAAAAATATTGTACACCGGGCTTGTTGTACGAGAAAGAGAGCTTCCTCCTCATGAGGGAATCTCCTACAAGAATGTTTCGGATGTCTTTTCTTTTCCTAAGATACCTCAATCCATAGTAAAGTTGTGGGAATGGATTTCTCTCTACTATATGTGTACAATGGGAGAGGTTTGGAGAGCTTGTCTTCCCTCTTCATTGGAAGAGAATGTGTCGGAGTTGGATAATCGTACCTATAGAACCAGAACGTTAGTTGCTGTTTCAGAACCTTTTTTAGCCTCTCCAAAGGGAGTATTGCTCTCTGATACCGAAGAAGAGTGGAAGCTATTTCTTCAGAGGTATTCCAAACGGAAGCAGATGATTCGAGTAGCTGCAGCTGTCAGAGAAGAAAAAAATATCCGTTATTTCACTCGTAGCTATATAGCTGAGAAGTACAATACTTCTCCGGCAATTGTTAAAAGTCTAATTGAGTCAGGCTTCCTAAGAATCGTAGATGCCTCGTCTGTATCTTCTTATACTCTTGTTATTCCTGAAGAGGAGCTGAAACAATCACAACAGGCATGGAGAAGATGTTTGGAACAATCCGCACAGAATATCCAAATTCAGTTGATACATGGGGAGTTTGACTATTCCACTCCATACACAAGCTTGCCTATTCACTGGATAGAGGGGAAGATAGAAGCAGGGGGAAATATATTGCTTTTATATCCCTCTACCGAACTACTATCCGAAGCTCTTCCATACCTTCGGATACTATTCCCGGAAAAAGTAGAACTCTATGATGCCAATAGTAGTGGAATGCAGAAGGAGTCCGTTTGGAATAAGTCTCTATCGGGAAGTGGAGGTTATATTTTTGTGGGCATTCGTTCTGTTGTACTTCTTCCTATTGCCTCTCTTAAAGGAATTATTGTGCTGGGAGAAGAGGATAGTTCTTACAAGCAGATAGAACCTAATCCACGATACTCTGCAGTTCATACCGCTCTTATGATGGCTCGCCTTATGGGAAAAGAAGTAGATGTTTTACTTTGTTCGAGAACACCATCTTTAGAAAGCTACATACAAGCAAAGAGGGGAACATACAGACTGATCCCTTTCGATTATGTGAATCCCTCAAAGAATAGGGATTGTAGCGTAGATCTTGTAGATCTACGTGAGGCTTTTGATAAGAATCGTGTGAGTGGCAGGCTTCTGTCTTTTGAACTGCAAAGTGCTATACAGAAGACTTTGTCAGAGTCGGGAAAAGTACTTATTCTGCACCACAGATACGGATATGCCAAGGGTGTAAGTTGTATTCGATGTGGTCATGTGGAAAGTTGCCCGGATTGTAAGATTCCTCTTAAAATATACAAGGAGGGAGGAGAACTTGTTTGTGCTATTTGCGGATATCACAAGCCAAAGCTGGAGAAATGTGCAGAATGTGAGGGAAAAAGCTTAAAAGAGGAAGGAACAGGCATAGAGCGTTTAGCAGATGAAGTAAGAGAATTATATCCTAATGTTCCTGTTAGAGTGGAGGACTCTAAATCTAATTTCGGATGGGAAGACGCAGACATCATTCTTTCTCCAAAGGGTCGTCCTTCATTTGCTCTACTTCATGGAGCCGATTGTATTGCTGTAACCAATCTTGATATTTTGTTTGCAAGACCAGACTTTCGGGCAGAAGAAAGAGTCTTTCAGTTTATGTACGAATGGAGATATACTCCAAAGCATTTGAAGAGAGTTGTAATTCAAACTTTCAATCCACATCATCCGGTTATAGATAATGTCCTAAGATCAGATCATGAAAGCTTTACCGCTGTGGCTTTGAAAGAGAGATATTCTCTGTTGTATCCGCCTTTTTCTCGAATGATTTCTATATCTGTGGAAAGTAAGGATCGGAAGGAAGCATTGGCATATACTCGTGAGATGATATCCTTGTTGGTATCCAACTTATCCGATTGCACTACTTTGGGTCCTGCTCCATTTCCGGTAAAAAAAGTAAATGCTTCCATAGGGTTTAGAATATGGGTAAAGGTGCCAATACAACTTCCCATACAAGAGATCAAACAGATTATGGTACGGATACAAAATAGTGTGTATGCTCTTAACAGACCTTCGTCGAATTTGAGAGTCTTTTATGATGTAGATCCTGTATGGTAGTTTTATGATAAAATAATATGAAAAAAAACGATAAACCGAAAAAGTGTATTTTATTTGTTTGTCTTGGTAATATCTGTCGTTCTGCAGCTGCGGAAGCTGTGGCTAAGAAGTTTTTAGAATCAAAAAGTACACGTTATGATTACGTGATAGATTCTGCCGGAACTGCCGGATATCATGAGGGAGAGAACGCAGATCCCAGAATGATATTCCATGGGAATAAAAGAGGGTATAACATCGATTCCATATCAAGAAAAGTGAGGTATTCGGATTTTGAAAAGTTTGACTGGATTTTGCCTATGGACCATTCTAACAGAGATTGCTTGCTTTCTCTGGCTTGTACTAAAGAGGAGTGCGAGAAGGTAAAGATGCTAACAGATTTTTGTAGTTCGGATAGAACTTTTGACCATGTGCCGGATCCATACTATGGAGGAGCAGAGGGATTTGATCATGTGATAGATATACTTGAAGATGCTATTAGTAATCTTCTTAGGGAGGTTGAGAATGAATAAAATCCCAAAATTGTTATTGTTTTTAGTGCATATCTATTGCTGTTTTCAATAATAATACTAACTTTGCAACGCAATAAGATAAAGATGCCCAGATGGCGGAATCGGTAGACGCGCTGGTCTCAAACACCAGTGGATTCACTTCCATCCCGGTTCGACCCCGGGTCTGGGTACAACAAAATATAGCCGTAGATAAGAAGATCTACGGCTATATTTCTTTTGAGGATTCTTTTGTAAATGAACGATCTTACCAGAATACTTAGTCTTCCCTTAAAAAGCCCTAATAAGCGAGAAGTCATCGATCCATGGCTTCTCGCTTATCATTTTGAGCAGGTGCAAAAGAGCTCTCATGGCTCTTTTGAAGTTGTAAGCAGCTGCTGCTAATAGTAGGTTCACAGCATCCCCTACCAATCCCTTGTAAAAGTTACGGCCTAAACGATGATCTGATTTCAAGTGTCCGATGGTGGGTTCTATCCCTGCTCGCNAATAGTAGGTTCACAGCATCCCCTACCAATCCCTTGTAAAAGTTACGGCCTAAACGATGATCTGATTTCAAGTGTCCGATGGTGGGTTCTATCCCTGCTCGCTTGCAGAATAGCTTGTGTTTCTTTCGCTTCTGATACCTGCTATCTGAAGGCTTGGGGGCATCTGGGATTAAAATCTGAGTGCCATTAACCTCTTTCTTACCCCGATAACCCCTGTCTCCTGCCAGTATTTTGATCTTTCTCTGTGTCAGGCGTTCCACTTGTGCCAACGAGGATTCTATCGTGTGTCCATCATACTCATTACGAAAAGATTGTGCGCCAAGAATGATTCCCGTAGCCGAGCGAATGATGGACACCTTGTTGCCAAATTCGTACTTCTTATGCTCTTTACCCTTGCTGATGCATTGCACATCAGGTTTGTGAATAGAGTAAATCTTTTTCTGACTATGACGTCGTTGTGCAAGAAGGCGATTCTTGGGATGATGGCGAAAACGTTGGTCGCGATAAATGCGCTTGAGAACAAAAGTATAGCTTTGGCGAAGTGGTAGCTCTAATTTATGGACGATATCCAGAACCTTGCGGACAATCTTTTTATGCAACTTGGCATCTGTAGGGTAGGTGATATTCTTCTCTTGAACGGTCGAATCAATAAAGGCAGTGTCATGATGATGCGCATCATCATCTTCGTTATTGACACGAATGCTTTCCTGAAAAATAAGTTCTATACCCTTTTCCCCAATGCGATTACGAAAATGCACCAATTCAGAAGAGGCGCAGGGAGCACAGGGTGTAAACTCTTGCATGCCACAAAAGTACTGATAATAAGCATTTTCACTCCATTGCTTCACAACGGATTCATCTGAGAGATTGCGAAGATGCTTGAGAATCAACAAGCCACACATCAGACGAATGGGTTTAGCAGGGCGACCATTATTATGGCAATACAGAGGAGCGAAGGCTGTGTCGAATTTTGCCCAATCTATTTTGTCGGCTAGTTTGTAGAGCGGGTGCGATTGGTTCAGCATGTCGGATAGACTGCTGAAAAACGAGGGGCTATGATGAGGCTTTGTAATCATAAAATCTGCAAGTTTNAGTTTGTAGAGCGGGTGCGATTGGTTCAGCATGTCGGATAGACTGCTGAAAAACGAGGGGCTATGATGAGGCTTTGTAATCATAAAATCTGCAAGTTTCTCTCTGTAAAGATAAGAAAGCTTGCAGATTTATCAAAGGGTTTTTCAATATAATATATTGAATATCACCGATTAGATGGTTTTTTAAGGGACGACTACTTACTCTGAAACCATTTCTAATATTATAGCATCCATAAGTAGTATTCCATCGTATGTGAGAGCATAATGATTATTGAGGAGTTCTCGGATAAGACCACAAGAAATATTTTTGTCTATTACGTGTTTAACTCTATCATGAGAATTTTTTCCATACTCCTTATAGATATAGTCAAGAGATATTCCATGTCGAAGCGTCCGCATTCGAGTTAATATATACTCTTCCAGAGACTCTTCATGAGATATAATCTCTGTGTGTCGTATATTCTCAGACAGCGGATTTTGAATGTATTTTACGATGGAGGGAGATATAGACCAACGAAGAGGATGAATATAGCCATGCGCAGATGGTCCAAAGGCTAAGTACGGTTTTCCAAACCAATATGCACTATTGTGTCTGCTTTCAAATCCCTTTTTTGCAAAAGCAGAGATCTCGTAAGGAATTAGTCCGTGAGATTCTGTGGAGGTGTACAGGTATTTGGCCATCTCAATACTTGTTTCTTCCGGAGTCTCTTGAAATTTTCCTCTTTTTCTAAAATACCACATTGGAGTTCCCTCCTCATAAATCAGATGGTACGCAGACAAGTGTGGTATATCAAGACTGAAAAGCTTATCCAAATCTTTTTTCCACATTTCTGATGTTTGACCGGGAAGACCATAAATAAGGTCAATGGATAGATTTTCTATTCCTGATCCTTTTATGGTATCAATCGCATGGATAGCCCCAATAGAGGTGTGGCTTCGAGAAATGGATTTTAATAGTTGATCATTAAAACTCTGTACTCCCATACTTATTCTATTGATACCAATATTTCGGTATTCTGAAAGATTTTTTTTACTTACCGATTCTGGATTTACCTCTATCGTAATCTCCGTTTCAGGCAAGACTTTGAAATATTTACGCAGGGATTCTATTATAGTGGCAATATCGGTATTAGAAAGGAGAGAAGGTGTTCCTCCCCCTATGTATATGGTTTCTATTTTATCTTGGGAATCCAATAGTCCATTATATTCCCTTGCTCTACCCTTTATCTCAAGTAGGAGAGATTGAATATATTGAGTCATGTAGCTCTTACTGACTACAGAATAGAAGTCACAGTAGGAACATTTCTTACTACAAAAAGGTACATGTATGTAGATACCTGCCATGGTTAGATTTGTGTCTGTTTGGAAAGAAATTCTTGTATGAAAAAAGATCCAAGCAGACAAAGGTACGTTATTTATGAGAAAGGAAATAAAGTTTGCTTCTACAGAGCAAGGTGTTTGTGTTTTTCAGTTTTACTAAATGAATCTGCCTTGTTTCTTTATATAAATCCTATGAGATTTAGTTCTAAAAGCTATAAAAACAATATACCCGACTTTTCCAAGAAAGTCGGGTATATATCAACACTCATCTAAGCCCAATATCTCTACGGACTATTATTGTTGTTCGATACTTTCTGTAGGGCAAACAGCTGCGCATGCACCGCAATCCACACAAGTATCAGGATCGATTACGTAGATGTCGCCTTCGGAGATTGAGTCGGTAGGACACTCTGCCATACAAGTACCGCAAGCAATACAATTTCCATTAATCAAATAAGCCATAACTAAATGTTTTTGTAATAGTAATACCGGTTGTTTTTTTGTTTACGCTACAAATGTATGAAAGATATTTAATATACCCAAATATAGGTAGTCTTAATTAGTCTTTGCACTACTTGGGCTACTTTTCTTGATCTTTTTGATACCTATTTGATGTTACTACTCGTAATCTGCTTAAAATATTTGACAATGTGATGGTTAGACTTTTTTCAAGATCAATAGGTGTAGGTAACTATCTGAAAATTTAGTGTTAAAAACAAGAAATGGGGAAAAATATCAATCAAAATTTCTATCTTTGGATGGATTTCAAGATATAAACAAAAAGAGATCGAATTACTATTACATAAACAACAATAAATTTAAATCTTAAATCACGCTTGATATGGCAAAAATCAAAGGCGCCGTGGTGGTGAATGAGCAAAGGTGTAAGGGTTGCAATCTTTGTGTAGTTTCTTGTCCAACATCAACACTTTCTCTACAACCTCATGAAGTAAATAGCAAGGGATATCACTATGCTTACATGGAAAATCCGGATAATTGTATCGGATGTTCTAATTGTGGCTTAGTATGTCCAGACGGATGTATTACCGTTTACAGAATGAAAGTAGAAGGATAATTTGTCGCAAAAAATATTCGTACTTGGAATACTTTTTTGTTGTGTCTATAGAACAAAAAGAAACGAAAAAAGATATGTCTCAACAAGATATTCAATTGATGAAAGGCAATGAAGCCATTGCCAAGGCAGCTGTAAGATATGGTTGCGATGGATATTTCGGATATCCTATTACACCTCAAAGTGAGGTAATGGAAACTCTTATGGATGATGCTCCATGGGAAACTACCGGTATGGTGGTACTTCAAGCAGAGAGTGAAGTTGCTGCTATAAACATGGTCTATGGAGGAGCCGGTTGCGGTAAGCGAGTAATGACATCTTCTTCAAGTCCTGGTATGAGTTTGAAGCAAGAAGGTATTTCGTACATTGCGGGAGCTGAACTTCCATGTCTCCTTTTGAATGTAATGCGTGGAGGTCCTGGTCTTGGTACTATCCAACCTAGCCAAGCCGACTACTTTCAAACAGTAAAAGGAGGTGGACATGGAGACTACAGACTCATCACACTTGCTCCGAACTCTGTGCAAGAAATGGCAGATTTTGTAGCTCTTGGCTTTGATCTTGCATTCAAATATCGTAACCCTGCTATCATTCTATCTGATGGTGTAATCGGGCAGATGATGGAGAAGGTTATTCTTCCTCCTCAGCGTGAACGCATGACAGAAGAAGAGATTCGTGAAAAATATCCATGGGCTACTGTGGGTAATACACGTAATAAGCCTAATATCATTACCTCTTTGGAGCTTGATCCTAAAGTGATGGAGGAGAATAACCATCGCCTTCAAGCCAAGTATGAGGCAATAGAAAAAAATGAAGTGCGTTACGAACTTACTCAATGTGAAGATGCAGACTATATTATAGTAGCATTTGGTTCAGCTAGTCGTATAGCAGCAAAGACTCTTGAAATTGCCCGTGAAAATGGGTATAAGGTTGGCCTGGTAAGGCCTATAACTTTGTGGCCTTTCCCATCAAAGATTATTTCGGAATTGGCAGATCGTTGTAAAGGATTTTTGTCTGCAGAGTTGAATGCAGGTCAGATGGTAGAAGATGTAAGACTTGCCGTTAATGGTAAAGTCCCTGTGTACCATACCGGTCGTCAAGGAGGAATGTTGTTCTCTCCTATTGAAATCTTTGAAGCTCTTAAAGAACACTTTCCAAAAGCATAAATATTAAGAAGATTGGAGAACTAATTCATCACAAAGAAGCTTTGGTAAGTACTGGAATGAAGAAGTTGTATAGCATGCTTACAATCGTGTTTTATGTATTGGTTTTGGCTACCTTAGTTTTGTACTTTACCGTGCCGGAACAAAGACTCTTCTTTTTCATTACCGGCTTTTCAGCTGTCTTTGTCAGGATTTTCCAATATATTATTCGTAACTTCATTTGAAATATATACCACAATGAATATTCAAGATATAATCAAGCCTGAGAACTTGGTCTATAAAAAACCGACACTTCTCAATGATACCACTATGCACTATTGCCCCGGTTGTAGTCATGGAGTGGTACACAAACTTGTAGCTGAAGTTTTAGAGGAAATGGGCTACGCAGATAAAACAATCGGTATAGCACCGGTTGGATGTGCTGTGTTTGCCTATCGCTATATTGATATTGACTGGCAAGAGGCCGCTCATGGTAGAGCTCCAGCCTTGGCAACGGCGATAAAGAGACTTATGCCGGAAAAACTTGTGTTTACATATCAAGGGGATGGGGACTTGGCTGCTATCGGTACAGCTGAAACTATTCATGCTGCGAACAGAGGCGAGAATATTGCCATAATATTTATCAATAATGGTATTTATGGTATGACCGGAGGGCAGATGGCACCTACCACACTTCCCGGAATGAAAACAGCTACCTCTCCGCAAGGGCGTACTGTTGAAATGAATGGTTATCCGCTTAAGATAGGAAATCTTCTTGCTCAGCTTGATGGCACTTGCTATGTAACACGTCAGGCTGTTCATAAACCGGCTAATGTGCGTAAGACAAAAGCCGCCATAAAGAAAGCGTTCCAAAACTCTCTCGATGGCAAAGGAACTTCTATCGTAGAGGTGGTATCTACTTGTAACTCTGGTTGGAAACTTTCTCCTGCAAAATCCAATGAATGGATGGAAGAGAATATGTTCCCAATGTATCCTCTCGGAGACCTTAAGAATGAGTAAAATTGGTAGAGGAAAAACAGAGTACTTAACTATACTAAAAGAATACGAACCATGACTTGTGAAATACTAATAGCCGGCTTTGGCGGACAGGGTGTACTATCAATGGGTAAAATATTGGCTTACTCTGGACTTATGGGAGGAAAAGAAGTTTCTTGGATGCCTGCTTATGGTCCGGAACAACGTGGTGGTACAGCCAATGTTACCGTTATAGTGAGTGATGATAAGGTAAGCTCTCCGATTCTTAACTCCTATGATATTGTAGTAGTGTTGAATCAACCTTCATTGGATAAGTTTTTGAATTCGGTAAAGCCAGGAGGTATCTTGATTTATGATGATAACTCTATCCCCGTACCTCCTAAAAGAGATGATATCAATATTTATCTTGTAGAAGGAGTTAAGGCTTCCGTAGAGATGGCGAATGATAAGGTTTTCAATATGATTATTCTTGGAGGTCTTTTGAAAGTTGCTCCTATTGTGGATTTGCAACACATCACCTTGGGACTTAAGAAATCTCTTCCTGAAAGACACCACAAACTTATTCCGATGAATGAGGAGGCCATTAAGAAGGGAATGGAAATTATCAAGAAGATAAACTAAGGTAATAAAGATCCATAGAGGATCTTCTCGTAAAAAAAAATGATGCGAGAAAGGAGCTTGAAACCTCTTTTCTCGCATTTTTTTGATTCCGTTACAGACTTACTTTAAGTACCATTTGAGGTTATGAGACAGAGTAATAAATCTCTTCTATTGTGTAATAGAAGTATTCCGTAAAGAGAGAGTGCCTAATGGCATTAGGGCATTGATTAAGTGGATAGTACAAGGTATATATATATCTTCCAGAGTAATTTTAGCCTCTTGTATTACTCCTTTTTTTAGTAGGGATGCTCTTTGAGTCCCTTTAAGTAGAGGAGTTGACGGAGTTTTATAAATACCGGACTTCTCTATTACAATATTGGTATAGCTCGTGTCAGATATAAATCCATCAGGTGTAACAATGATGATTTCATCGTTTGGCTGTAATCCTTCTTTTAGATTTTCAAAGGATTCTCTATTGGCATATTTGAAGTTGTACCAAGATAGATCTTTTACATAAACAGGTATAAGTCTTTCTATTTTTCTTGTGCTATATTTTGATAGAGATATCTGCTTAATCGTTTCTCTATACGTTATAGTACACTTGTATAGAGAGGTAGGATCAGACAAAACCACATCTGTATCTAATCTTTCTTTTATTTCCTCCCATGATGGGGGAGAGAAGTGATGAGCTACCCCTGTTGCGTACATTCTTTCTTGATGGAACTCTAAGTTATTCACTACTCCACCACGAATGGATAATGTTTCAATAAAAAGTGGGGCAGATCCGTTAAACATGGGGGATATAGATTTTTTGAATAATTTCGCGATATTCGTTTTCTACAACAGAGTTAATTGTAATACCTCCTCCACTCCTGAAGAAGAGACTCCCTCCCTCTTTCTCTATATAACGGATTATTACTCCTGTATCCATCGTTTCTCCGTTAAACATTCCCATAATTCCGGTATAATATCCTCTTGTTTGCTGTTCTGCCTCACGTATGATTTGCAGAGTAGCCTCTTTAGGAGCTCCCGATATGGAACCGGCAGGAAGAAGAGTGTCTATAATATCTCCAATGCTCTCTTTCCAGTTTGGAGATAAAGTCCCGGTTATGGTTGAACTTACTTGTAATAGCTCTCCTTGAGGAGATATTATCTTATCTATGTATCTAAAGTGTTCTACTTTTACATTATGTGCAACCATATTTAAGTCATTCCGGATAAGATCGACAATTGTATGATGCTCTGCAGTCTCTTTATAGTCAGATAAAATCACCTCCTTGGCATTGGGAATAGTCGCATCTATCGTCCCCTTCATCGGATGAGCAGAGATTTTTCCATGTTCATCTATTGAAATAAATGTTTCCGGAGAGAAGCATACCCACTTGTCAGGAACATACATCTTGTATTTTGCCTTGGAATATACAAAGACCTCCTTCAGAGAATGAGGTAAAGATATGGGTGTTCTTACGGTCAAATTAGTAAGAAATGTATCTCCTCTCATCAATCCCTCCATCACTCTATTAAAGCGTTTGGTATAACTTTCTAACGACTCCGGGATTGCTTTTAGAGTCAAAGGACATTTTTCAAAAGCGTTAGGATAGTTAGAGTACTTCTGAATAGAGTATAGAACATCCGTTTGTTTATTAGGATGAGGTAGGATCAAACCTGCAGATTTTTCAAAATTAACGGCAAAAATAAAGGGAGTATTCGTGGCTCCCAATCTGTTCATCTCTTCTATAAGAGAATTGTAAGATATCTCTGTTATCATGCTCTCTATACCTTGCTTGGTATGCAAATATAGTGTATTTTTGGGGCAAAAATAGCTATGAAGCGAATTAGAGTTCTTATTATCAATCATCATGACTCATTTGTGTACAACTTAGTACAGATTGTGAGAGAGTTCGGGATGTGCGACTACACAATAGTAAATGAAGAAGATCTCTCTTCCTCATGGCATTTGTTTTCCACTCATACCCACATTTTGCTTTCACCTGGTCCGGGATTACCTTATGAGTATGATAGGCTTTTAGAAGTGGTACGAACTTTCGCTCCAACTCATTCCATATTGGGTGTCTGTCTTGGGCTGCAAGCCATGGTTTTGGCTTTAGGAGGTAAGCTTGAATGCCTTACCTCTCCAAAGCATGGGCATGCCGGGATATTGGAGATTCTTAATAAAGATTCTCTTCTGTTGGCTCATTTGGATTTACCTGTTTGGGTTGGTAGATACCATTCATGGGTTGCCGACAAGAAGAGTTTACCCAAAGATTTTTCGGTAGATGCTCTTGATGATGAGGGGAATATAGCAGTTTTATCTCATGCTAAATTTAGGATGTGGGGGGTACAATTTCACCCCGAATCTATTATGACTCCACAAGGAAGAAAGATGATTGAAGCATGGTTGCTGAGTTAGAGGATTTGGTGGTTTCAGAATTTCTTTCTACCTTTGCAACGCAAAACGAAATCGCGGAGTGGAGCAGTGGCAGCTCGTTGGGCTCATAACCCAAAGGTCGTAGGTTCGAATCCTGCCTCCGCAACTAAGTAGAAGACCTGGTCCAAGTTATGGATTGGGTCTTTTCTTTGTTATAATGTTACTATGTTTTAAGGCTATAAATTCACTAAAAAAAGGTATTGCCCATATTGAACAAAACATTGAAATTTGCGAAACTTACTGACATCAAACAATAAAACATTTATAATAGAGAAAGAACTCATGAAGAAAATTTCATTTTTACTTGGAGCCTTACTTGTTTCTTTGCCCGTGGCTCAGGCAAATGTTTCTACTACTTCGGTGGTAGAGCAGGCTCCCCACAAGCATTATAAGCTTTCGGGGAAAGTTATAGATGCATCTACACAGAAACCATTACCATACGTTGTTGTTAGAGTAGTGGGATCAAGCGATGGTGCATCTGCGAAGAAGGATGGAACATTCGTAATGGAGGAGCTTCATCGCCCTCAAGGTAAACTTCGTATAGTCCTAATGGGTTATAAGACTCAAGAGTTTGACTATGATGTAACGAAGAAGAGCGAAATTATATTGGCTCTTGAACCTTCTGTATTTAATATAGACGAAGTCGTGGTCTCTGCCAACAGGACAGAAACAAAGCGCAGGCAGGCTCCTGTATTAGTAAATGTAACAGACGCTAAGCTTTTTGAGGCAACCGCTTCTGTCAACTTGGATCAAGCATTGAAGTTTAATCCCGGTGTAAGAGTTGAAGACAACTGTCAAAACTGCGGTTTTAATCAAGTTAGAATCAACGGATTGGACGGACCATATTCACAAGTAGTTATCAACTCCAGAAGTATTTTTAGCTCACTGGCAGGAGTTTATGGCTTGGAAATGTTCCCAACAGAGATGATCGATAGAGTGGAAGTAGTGCGTGGTGGCGGTTCTGCCATTTTTGGATCCAGTGCTATCGGTGGTACAATAAACATTATCACAAAGGCACCGAGCAGGAATATGACTACTGTCTCTTACAACACAGAGCTGTATCAAGACAATTGGACTAAGCCTATGCACAATGCAAACTTTTTCTCATCCGTTGTCTCTTCGGATCTCCAAAGCGGTATCTCCGTATATGGTCGTATGAAAGAGAGAGACGGTATAGATGTTGTACGTCCCGGAAGTTTGGTAAAAGCCGATAAGGATTTGGGAACAAAGGATGGCCAAGATGGATATTCCGAACTTCCAAAGTTGAAAAGTGTTACCGTCGGTACTTCTGCATTTTTGAATCCTTGGCATCAGGGAAAACTTTCTCTTGACTATTTCTATACACAAGAAGACAGACGCGGTGGTAACAACTTGGAAAAGCCGGAACATGAAGCAAATATTGCTGAAAGCTTGAAGCACAATATTCATACAGGTATTCTTCGTTTGGATCAATATGTTGCGGATGGAGCAGGTTTTATCACTGCTTTTGGAGCGGTAAGCCACACACTTCGCCGTAGCTATTATGGTGGAGGCCCTGTTACTCCGGACAACTTGGTAGGATCCAATCCTATTTCTCCCGAAGATGCAGCAAAAGGATTAGGAGCTTATGGATTGACTAAAGACCTTACAGCCCAAATGGGATTGCAATATGTACACAATTTTCAAAAGCTTCTTTTCATGCCTTCAGCATTGACTGTTGGAGGAGAATATACATACAACAGACTTAATGACAGCAGTGGAAACAGACCATTGGCAATAGGACAGCACACTCGCACTTCCAGTCTTTTTGCTCAAAACGAGTGGAAGAATGACAAGCTCGGTTTCCTTTTGGGCTTGCGTTACGATCACGTAGGATTATCAACGGATGAGAAGCATGCGAAGTTAGGACTGAGCACTCTTGATATTCTTACTCCTCGTGCCACACTACGCTATAATCCTACGGAAGATATCAATATTCGTCTTTCTTACGCAGAAGGTTTCCGTGCCCCTGCATACTTTGAAGAAGAGTTGCACGTAGCTTTTGCCAATGGAGAAGGAAAGCCTCGTATATTGTCTCCGGACCTCAGAGAAGAGCGCTCTAATAGCTTTACCGGTTCTGTGGATTACTATACAACACTTTCGGACAATATCTCTCTCAATTTGATGTTGGAAGGGTTCTACACCAGAATTTTCAATAAGTTTGTTGCCGTAGAAAAAGAGGATTATACCTATGTACAGAATGTAGATGAAGATGGACACAAGGTAAACGCTTCTGTTTATGGTGCCAACTTTGAGATGAGATTGGCTTACAAAAAGCTTACATCACTTCAGTTGGGTTATACTGTTCAGCGCAGCTTGTTCGATCGTCCGCAACGTGCAATAGAAGATGTGGATAAGAAGAAAGAGTTTATGAGAACTCCGAATCAGTACGGATACTTTGTGTGGAGTTTGACACCGACAGACAGACTTTCATTTAACCTTACCGGAGACTTCACCGGCTCTATGTATGTTCCTCACGAACACGGAGACAAGGAAGGTGTTTATATCACTAATGATGGAGATAATAAGATTGTCTTTACCTCTCCGTTCTTTGCTTTGAACACGAAAGTAGCGTATAAGTTTGCATTCGGATCTACGGATATGGAAGTAAACTTCGGTATCAACAATCTTTTGAATGCTTACCAAAAAGACTTCGATGAAGGTCCAAACCGTGCTTCGGCTTATGTTTATGGTCCTAAATCACCAAGAAGCATCTTTGCCGGTATAAAGTTGAGCTTGTAATCTGATCCGATCTCTCAGCCATTATTTCTCTCTTTGTGAGGAGGTGGCTGAGAGATTGTTTTATGGCTCAATCGTTTATAAATAAGGCTCGCATCGTTTTTTTTATTATATTTGCATACGGAAAATCGAAGGCACGAGTTCTATATAAAACATTAAGCCAAATGAGACGGATTTTTACGCTCTCTTGTGCATTCTTTCTGCTTGGGACATCTCTTTTTAGCTGTTCACAGAAAGCGGTCGAAGAAGAAACAGGAGAAACCAAAAACAACACAGAGATCACGGCAGCTGCCGACTCTGAAATTATTAACACAAAAACACAAGATAGTATGGTATTTGAACTTTTGAAACTGCCTTATGCAACAGATGCATTGGCTCCTGTAATAAGCAAGCGCACAGTCGAACTACACCATGGCAAGCACCTTCAAGCCTATGTAGACAATCTTAACAAGCTGCTTCCGGGCTCCGGATTGGAAGGTAAAGAGCTTATCGAGATCGTGAAGTCTTCCGATGGTGGTATCTTCAACAATGCAGGACAGATCTTGAATCATAACCTCTATTTCACACAGTTTTCTCCTAATGGAGGTGAAAACCCTAAGGGAGAATTGGGTGCTGCGATAGATGCTACATGGGGATCTTTTGACGCATTCAAGGCAGAGTTTAAGACAAAAGCAACTACTCTTTTCGGTTCAGGCTGGGCATGGCTTGCTTGCGATAAGGATGGTAAACTTGTTATTACTCAAGATAGGAACGGTAGCAACCCTGTGGTGGACAACCTGATTCCTCTTATGGGAATTGATGTTTGGGAACATGCTTACTACTTGGATTATGAAAACAAGAGAGCAGACCATATAGATGCCGTTTGGAGCATTATCGACTGGAATGTGGTAAACGAACGCTACATTGCAAGATAAGCCCCGACAGACAGAAGAGTATTTTACAAACAACGTAGAATTATAAACCGATAAAGGCCTGCATTTCTTACACAGAAAGAGGAATGCAGGCTTCTATTTTGCTTATTCTTTACCTCCGGATCTCATAAAAATGCTTTGAACATAAGATGAGACTCTTTTCAACGAATAATTGAGGTGGAATGGCAGCTCACAAACTAAAACATTTATGGCAACAAAGAATCAGAATCTTTCTTCTTATGACCCCGAATCAGTCCCTTTTGCGGGAGGCTTAAAGATCGCTATCACTGTCGCAAGATGGAATTCCAATATTACCTATGCACTTCTTGATGGGGCAATATCTACTCTAAAGGAGCATGGAGTGGAGAGTCAAGACATAGATGTCTTCTATGTGCCGGGTACATTTGAACTTGTTCACTCTTCTGCTTCTCTTGTACGAATGGAGAAGTATGATGCTGTCATAGCCATAGGCTGTGTCATTCAAGGGGAAACGCCTCACTTTACATTCATATCCGATGCTGTGGCAAACGGGTTGGCGTCCCTGAATATGAACTCATCTGTCCCGGTAATATTCGGTGTCCTTACAACGGATAATATGGAGCAGGCAGAAGAAAGAGCCGGAGGAAAGCATGGAAACAAGGGAGTGGAAGCCGGAATAACAGCTATACAAATGGCGAAGTTGTTTGGCTAAATCGGAGAAATATTCTACCTTTGCGGGGCAAATAGGGAGACTTGTAGCATAATACATCTTCTACTATTTGCACATTGGGCAGTTTCCAGAGTGGCCAAATGGGGCTGACTGTAACTCAGCTGACGCTCGTCTTCGGTGGTTCGAATCCATCACTGCCCACTTCTCTACGTAAGATAGAGTTGTTGCAAAGCAACAAACTGAAGGTTGAAGAGCTACTCCATGAGATAGTTATCTTTAGCCTTTTTTGTTTGTCTGTACTGCCCCTTTTGCTTGAAGATGGTTTCCTTCTTTTTGTAGACAGGTTTAGAAAATATCCTGTACCTGTTCACAGATATTGTTTATCGGATTCAGAGGTGTAAATCAGGTCTCGATTTCTGCAAATCAAGCTTTGAAATATAAGAACCGAAGCATGAGAGGTAGAAATCAAGTCTTGAATTGCACAATTATCAGGCATTACACCATTATTTATCCGGCTTAAATATATTTTATAAACAGGTTAAGAGCAAGTTTGCTACCGGAGAGAAAACAAAGTAGGGACGGTTGGCAAATGGTCCGAATTGTGTACGCTTCTCTTTTTTTTTACCTTTGTCGGATGAGATAAAAGTCACGAAAGTAGCTGTATGATGGATAAACATAACAATACAACCGTAATAGGAGTAGCAGGAGGTTCGGCTTCGGGAAAGTCTACTCTTGTGAACAGACTTCTTGAAGCCTTTAGTGATGAGTCGGTGGTGATAATCAGCCATGACTATTACTATAAAGCCAATGATGATCTTACCATGGAAGAGCGCGTAAAGCAAAACTATGATCATCCCTCCTCTTTCGATACAGACATGCTTATACAGCATATCCGCCTGCTCAAAAGCGGTATTCCTGTGCGTCGTCCGGTCTATTCGTTCAAAGAGCACAACAGAATGTCCGAGACCGTCTTGGTAAAGCCGGCAAGAGTGATCATACTGGATGGCATTTTGATTTTGGAGAATAAACAGCTTCGGGACTTAATGGATATCAAAATTTTTGTCGATACAGACGCTGATGTGCGTTTGGGAAGAAGGCTTGTTCGTGATGTGCAAGAGAGGGGGAGAGATATGGATTCGGTTTTGACCCAATATTTCTCCACTGTAAAGCCGATGCACGATGAGTTTGTGGAGCCATCGAAGAGATACGCGCATCTTATCATTCCGGAGGGAGGCTTCAACTCCGTTGCGCTCACATTTTTAATAGAGAACATAAAAACTCTTTTATAGGAGAAAAGTAGATCCAATAGATGAAAGACTTTATCATAACCAACACAGAATCCGAGAAGGCTGTCCTTGTTGGTTTAATTCTGCCTGAACAGACAGAGAGTGAAATAACCGAATATTTGGACGAACTGGCTTTTTTGGCACAGACGGCCGGAGTAGAACCCGTCATGAGGTTTACTCAACGGTTGGATCATCCGCAGCCGGCAACTTTCGTGGGAAAGGGAAAGCTGGAGGAGATCAAGATGTACATAGAGGCACAAGAGGGAGAGATCGGAGTGGTAATATTCGATGACGAACTCGGTCCGAAGCAGATGCGAAACATAGAAAAAGAGCTAAAGGTCAAGATCTTGGACCGTACAAGTCTGATATTGGACATCTTTGCCGCTCGTGCTCGAACAGCACACGCCAAGACTCAAGTAGAGTTGGCTCAGTACAACTATATGTTGCCACGCCTTACCGGTCTCTGGACACACTTGGAGCGTCAGCGTGGAGGTGTCGGAATGCGCGGGCCCGGAGAAACTCAGCTTGAGACAGACAGGCGTATCATATTGGATAAAATAGCAAAGCTGAAACGAGATCTGCAGACCATAGACAGGCAGATGAGCGTACAGAGAAAGAATCGTGCTCAACTTATCAGGGTTGCTCTCGTGGGATATACCAATGTCGGGAAATCTACGATAATGAATGTGGTGAGCAAAAGTGATGTTTTTGCCGAAAATAAGCTCTTTGCCACTTTGGATACCACCGTTAGAAAGGTGATCATTCGTAACCTTCCATTTCTTCTTTCGGACACGGTCGGATTTATTCGTAAACTTCCTACTCAGCTCATAGAGTCTTTCAAATCCACTCTCGATGAAGTTCGGGAAGCAGATCTTATCCTGCACGTTGTGGATGTTTCTCATCCATCTTTTGAGGATCATATAGCTGTGGTAGAGTCTACTCTTTCCGAAATTTTGAAGGAGGAACGTAAGCCTACAATTATGGTCTTTAATAAGATAGATGCTTTCTCCTTTGTTCAGAAAGATGAAGATGATCTTACTCCGGAGACCAAAGAGAATATCTGTCTTGAAGATATTAAGCAGACATGGTTGAAGAATCTTGGTGCGGATGTATTGTTTATATCGGCTAAGAGCGGAGAAGGATTGGAGGAGTTTAGAAGTCGGATTTATGACAGAGTCAAAGAGCTGCACACGCTTAGATATCCCTACAACGACTTCTTGTTTGATGAATATACAGACCTGACAGATGAGTTTGACAGCAACGGAACTAAATAGACCCGATCTCTCTTTTCGCTTTATACCCGAATCGTTGAAAGCGGATATAGAGTCTGCGTTGAGTGATGGTATCTTTGAGGCAATAGCCCGATGTGCCGATGAGTTAGGGCTGGAAACTTACATTATTGGAGGTTTCGTCAGAGACATTGTTATGCATCGCCCTTCCAAGGATATAGATATTGTCTGTGTCGGGAACGGCATCGAACTGGCTCAGGCACTCAAGAAGAATTTTGGTAAGAAGTGTTCGCTCTCGGTTTTCAAGAATTTTGGGACGGCACAGATTAAATATAAAGGGTATGAGGTAGAGTTTGTCGGAGCACGGAAGGAGAGCTACCGAAGCGATAGCCGTAAGCCGATAGTGGAAGATGGAACGCTGGAAGATGATCTTATCCGTCGCGATCTTACCATAAATGCGATGGCTATATCTCTGAACAGGGAGAGTTTCGGAGCGTTTATAGATCCGTTCGATGGCTTGAAGGATGTAGAGAACAGACTCATCAGAACACCTCAAAATCCGGATGCAACATTTGAAGATGATCCTCTCAGGATGATGAGAGCTATCCGCTTTGCTACGCAACTCGACTTTGTAGTGGTCCCGGAAGTATTGGAGTCCATCGTTCGCAAGCATGAACGTATAGAGATTATCTCTATGGAACGGATTTCGGATGAGTTCAAGAAGATTATTCTCTCTCCTCGTCCCTCTTTGGGGCTGGAGCTGATGATGGACACGGAGCTGCTCTCTTACTATCTTCCCGAACTTGTTTTGCTGAAAGGAGCGGAGACAATAGACGGGGTGGGGCATAAGGAAAACTTCAGCCACTCTCTCATTGTATTGGATAATATTGCGAATGTTACGTCTGACCTTTACCTGAGATTGGCTGGGCTGTTCCATGATATAGCCAAACCGAAAACAAAGCGTTATGAGAAAGGTTTCGGATGGAGCTTTCACAACCATAATATAGAGGGTGCGAGAATGATTCCGAAGATATTCAAGCGAATAAAACTCCCCCTGAACGATAAAATGAAGTATGTTCAGAAACTTGTATTTCTTCATATGAGACCTTCGCAGCTTGCGGATGAGGGAGTTACGGATTCTGCTATAAGACGATTGTTGTTTGATGCAGGAGATCACATAGACGATCTCATGACGCTCTGCGAAGCCGATATCTCCAGCAAGAACCCCAAAAAGGTGGAGAAGTATCTCCGAAACTTTGCCATTGTAAGGCAGAAGCTGGTGGAGGTTGAAGAGAAAGATCGGATTCGGAATTTCAAGTCCCCTATCACAGGAGAGATGATAATGCAACTCTATAATCTTTCTCCCTCGAAAGAAGTGGGTGTGATCAAAGAGGCAATCAAGGAGGCTATTCTTGATGGAAAGATACAAAATGAGTATGACGAAGCTTATGCCTATATGCTTGAGACGGCAAAGAAAATGGGACTCTCTCCGGTTGAGATTAAATAAAAGAGGCTGTACCGGAGTTTAACTTCGGCACAGCTTCGACTTAAAAGTTTATTTTTGATTGGCACAAGCGTATCGTCCGACCATTCGGAGCAGTCTCCGGAAGTCGAGCGGTACGATTTCTTTTTATGCCATATATGGAGAAGAGAAAAACATCTTCTGTTTTCTACTGCATTCGTTTGAGAATAGCATACGCTCTGGAGATACCTTTTGAACCGGCCAAACTCATATTCTGAGATCCGGAAAGGATGTCTCCACTTGCGTATTGAGCCAATGCCAGATTGAAAAAGGCTGCGGCAAATGTAGGATCTTTGCGACAAACTTGAGTCAATACTTTTACCGCTTCCTGATATTGTCCGACATGATACAATAGTGTGCCATGGTTGTACATGGCTACAAGGCTTTCCTGCCACAATGTCAAGAGCTGCTTGGAATCATTGAACGCTT
This sequence comes from Porphyromonas sp. COT-108 OH1349, assembly GCF_000768755.1. NCBI lineage: Bacteria > Pseudomonadati > Bacteroidota > Bacteroidia > Bacteroidales > Porphyromonadaceae > Porphyromonas > Porphyromonas sp. COT-108 OH1349. The sequence goes on from NZ_JRAH01000013.1 coordinate 393,386, forward strand.
GTTGAAGATGTGGAGAGAGTTGTCCTGCCTTGAGAGCGGCATCCAGCTTGTTGTAGCTACTCTTTCCAAGAAAATCTTTGGTTTTATTCTCCTGTTTGGTTGTCTGGTCCGATGTCTGCTCCGATCTGTACGAGAGGTAGTTCCCGGTAGATCTCAAAAGCAGCCAGAGAGGGTCTTTGGTATCGTTATAACGAGTGTTGTAGATGGTATTTGCAGAGTCGAAATCTTTGGTGGTCTCTAAATCTATCGCCAAAACAAGTGCATCTCTGGCTGTGAGTGTGCTCTGCTTTTGAAGAGAGTCTATTCTTTGCAAGTGCTCTGCAATCATACTTTGAGAAAGAGACGGGGTATAAAGCACAATCTGAGGAGTAATATCCGGATTGAGATTGCTAAGAGCTCGTTCTACTGCCTTGTCTCTAATCCTGATAGGAATGGCATCTGTTTGTAAAAACTCATAGAAAGAGAGTCGGAGAAGCGGTTCGGCATCCAACGAAACCTCTCTGTCTTGAAGCTCTCCACGATTGTTTTCATTGTACAGACTGGTAAAATCTGTAGAAGAAGAGTTGTGGATGAGCATTCTGAACTTCTCTATATTCTGATCCTGTTCGCTTCGAGTAGCGTCCTCATCTTGAGCAGGGGAAGAGGGGAGAGCAGCCCGATTGGTTGCTGCAAGCTGTTGTAGTCTTGTAATCTCACGTATATCTTTCTTGTATCCCGACTCATTGCCCGTAGATTTGTGTGTCTCTGCTCTTGCCATAAGAGCAGGAAGGAATGTGGGATAGCTTTTAAGAATCGCATCAAAGTCGCTTACGGCTCCTTTGTATATTCCCAACTCTTTTCTCAAAAGCCCTCTATTGAATCGTGGAATCTGATCTTTAGGCTCGATAGCCAGTACAACGTCATAATCTTCAATAGCGGCATTCATATCGCCAACCCTCATTCGGAGCTGAGCTCTATTGAATCGAGCCGTACGATCATCGGAGTCTATGGATATGGCTTGAGTATAGTCTTCAAGTGCTTCTCGGATATTGTGGATCTTGTAGTTGATAATTCCTCTGAGCGTGTATAGCCTTTTGTCTTTATTGTTCAATGCAAGACCTCCGTTCAGCTCTTTCAATGCTTCAGGGATCTTATTTTTGCTATAATAGATAGAAGATAAAAGTCTGTAAGGCTCGGAAGATAAAGCATCAAGAGATTTTACCTTTTCCAACAGAGAGATTGCGGTTGTTGTATCTTGTCTTTCAAGCATCGAGCCGCTGTGAATGAAGTAAGTAGGAAGATATTGGGGATAAAACCGCTCAAGTCTTGCAATATTCTTATCCAAAGCATCGTACTCCTTATTGGAGAGATGAATCAAAGCCAAGTTGTGTAATGCACCCTGATGATCGGGGTTGTTGTACAATACTTTTTCATAATCCAGAGCGGCAAGAGAATCTTTACCCAGAGCGTGTCTTGAGATACCACGCAAAAAATAGGCATTGTACATGAACCGGTTGCGAATAAGGCAGGAATCACAATCAATCTCAGCTCCGATGTAGTCTCCCAAAGAGTGTTTGGCAAGAGCACGGAAGAAGTATGGCTCCGCCTTTTCAGGGGATGCGGATATAGCGGAAGAGAAGTAGCGAATAGATAGAAGATAGTCTTTGAAGTGAAGAGCATTACGACCAACAGATAAAGCTTTGTTCGTATCAACTTGAGCTTGGGCAAAGAGTGTTGCTACAATACAGAGTAGGAAGGCTATTCCGACTTTCTTATTCATGGTATATTCTATCTATTCAACCTCTTGTGGAGATTTGGTTCTACTTGTTCACGGTACGATAGTGGCAGTTTACAATGCCTTTGGATATTTTCAGAAGCTTATTTTTAATCAGTTGTTTTCTAAGTGGGGATACCCTGTCAGTAAACAGTGTCTGGGTGATATGATCATGTTCGTGCTGGAAGACACGAGCAGCAAAATCGTTCAATGTTTCCGTCTTTTCCTCAAAATTCTCATCGCGATAGCGAATTTTGACTTGAGTAGGGCGTACAATATTCTCGGAAATACCCGGAATGCTAAGACATCCTTCGGGCAAAGAGACTGTTGTTTCGTTGCTTTCCAATATTTCGGGATTGATAATGACTCTCTTGAAACCTTTGCATTCGGGATAATCTTCTCCTAAAGGGTCTGCATCTATGACGAGAAGCTTTAAGCTTTTTCCAATTTGCGGGGCAGCAAGACCTATTCCATCTGAATGATACATTGTTTCAAACATATCATCGATCAGCTTCTTTATGCTATCGTTTATCTCTTCTATGGGAGCTGTTTCCCGGCGTAGTACATCTGTTCCGTAGAGGTAAATAGGTAATATCATTGTTTTTTCTGTCTGTGTTTAAGCGATATAGTCTATCTTTTAATTGTGTATTGCCGGAGGTAGGTTGGCTTCCATGTAATCTCGCAGTATGATCACGGCAGCAATCTCGTCTGCAAGACCTTTTTCTCTCCGTTTCATCTTTTTTATGCCTCCCTCTATCATGCTTTTTTGTGCAATTGTAGTGGTATAACGTTCATCTGCCCAGTCCAAAGGGATAGACGGAAAAGCTTTTTTTATTTTTCCTGCAAGCGGCTGTATATATATCATACTCTCCGAGTCCGAACCATCCGCCTGTTTCGGATATCCTATGATAATCTTCTCTACACTCTCTTTACTTGTATAATTTTGGAGAAAGGGGAGAAGTTGATTGGTCTCCACATATCCCAATCCATTGGGGATGAGCTTCAGAATATCCGTTACGGCTATTCCGGTTCTCTTCTTTCCGATATCAAGAGCAAGCCATCTTCCCATTAGACGTGATGTTAAGCGTTAAGTGCACGAAATCTGTTCCATAGTTCCTCTATAGTTTTTCCCGTAATCGGATCTACGACATCAGGAGCTATTTCTACTAAAGGAATGAGTACAAAATCTCGTTCTCTAAAGGCAGGATGCGGAATAGAAAGCAGAGGACTCTTGATATTGGTCTTTCCTACAAGGATAATATCTATATCAATGGGTCTGTCTTCATAGGTCTGACCCGATTTTTCTTTGCGTCCCATCTCCTTCTCTATCTCTTTTGCCTTTTTCAGTATCTCTTCAGGAGACAAGGGAGTAAGCACTTCTATGGCTGCATTGAGAAAGAGGTGTTCGGAAGAGAATCCCATCGGTTGCGTCTCTATAAAAGAAGAAATCTGCTTGACTTCTCCAATGCGCTCACCAATGAGAGCAATAGCCTCTTTAAGGTTAGCCTCTCGCTCCCCGATATTGGAGCCAAGAGCCAGATAGCAAGATCTATAAGGAGATAAAGGACAGAGCATCTTATTCGGATCTTAATTACAATATGAGCATGGCATCGCCATAAGCACCAAACTTATATTTCTCCTCTATGGCAACCTTGTAGGCATTCATGATGGTATCGTATCCACCGAAAGCCGCAGTCATCATGAGCAATGAGGATTGGGACATATGGAAGTTTGTTATGAGAGCATCAGCCATGTTGAAGTCGTAAGGTGGAAAGATAAATCTACTGGTCCAGCCTTCAAACTCCTTTATAAAGCCATCCGTGCTGACACAAGTTTCCAAAGCTTTCAGCGTGCTTGTACCTACGGAAATGACTCTGCCTCCTTTTTCTTTGCATTTATTTACGACAGAGGTACATGCAGAAGTAACAGACATTTGCTCCGACCCCATTTTATATTTGGTGAGATCGTCCACATCTATATCTTCATAAGCACACAAACCGCTGTGAAGAGTAAGGTATGAAAAGTGGCAATCTTGAATTTCCAAGCGCTTCATAAGCTCTCTACTAAAGTGAAGTCCTGCAGCAGGAGCCACGACAGCTCCTTCTTCTGTTGCTACTATCGTTTGGTATCTCTCCTCATCATCTTCTTCCGGTTCTCTGTCTATGTATTCCGGTAGTGGAGTTTTACCCAAGCTAAACAGGATTTCCTTAAATTCATCGTGTGTCCCGTCAAAAAGAAAGCGCAATGTACGTCCTCTTGAGGTAGTATTGTCTATCACTTCGGCTACAAGATCTTCATTCTCCCCGAAGTAAAGTTTATTTCCTATCCTTATCTTTCGGGCAGGATCTACCTGTACATCCCATAAGAGCAACTCTTCTTTCAGTTCTCTCAGAAGAAAAACTTTGATCAGAGCCTTTGTTTTATCCTTACTGCCAATGAGACGAGCCGGGAAAACTTTCGTATTGTTCATGACAAAAACATCATTCTTGCCGAAGTACTCGATAAGATCCTTGAACGTTTTGTGCTCTATCTCTCCGCTATCCTTATGCACTACCATCAATCGAGACTCGTCCCTGAAGCGAGCCGGATATTGTGCAATAAGTTCATTCGGAATATTGATTACAAACTGGGATAATTTCATTGCTGTATATTTTTTATTGTATTCTCAATGTAGTTACTAAACTCTTCTATTTTTATCGCATTGTCAAGCGTATATTCTCCTACGGATAGGCGTGCCAATTCGGTCAGATGCGCTCCACTATCCAATGCTGTGCCCAAATCCCTTGCCAGAGAGCGTATGTATGTCCCTTTTCCACAGCTGATCTCCAGACTCAGGTAGGGAGGATTAAATCCAAGAACAGATATGTCGTAGATTTCGATTTGCTTTGGCTCAAGCTCTACCTCTTTCCCTTTTCTTGCCAGTTCGTAGGCTCTTTTCCCTTCTATTTTACAGGCACTGAATATGGGAGGTATCTGCTTGATGGATCCTATGAACCGGGGTAATACATCCTCTATTGACTTTCGAGAGATATGCTCCCACGGGTAGGTATTATCCACTTCGGATTCTAAGTCGAAGCTAGGGGTCGTCTCTCCAAATTTTATGGTAGCCCGATAGACTTTCTTTTGAAGCTGGATCTTCTCTATATCTTTTGTGCTCTTTCCTATGCAGAGGACTACCACACCCGAAGCCAAAGGGTCCAAAGTCCCGGCATGCCCTACTTTGAGTTTTTTTATGCCAAGTGTTTTGCACAACATCCAACGGCATTTGTTTACAACATCAAAGGAGGTCCACTTCAAAGGCTTATCTATGGCTAAGATTCTGCCTGCTCTAAAATATTCGATAACGCTTTCCTGCATCCTGTCAAATCATGAAAGTGATACCCCAATATACCAACACTCCCACAACGGAGGCAAATAGAATCCGATAGACCCCGAATGCCGCGAAGCCTTTTCGGCTGATGTAGCTGACAAAAAACTTGATCGCCAGCATCGCAACTATAAAGCTGACCACATTGCCTATGATAAGTGTATCGGCATTATCTACAAACACCTGCATCCCGAACTCTTTGTGTAGCTTGTAGGCTTGGAGCAGGGTCGCGCCAAACATGGTCGGAACTGCAAGAAAGAAGCTAAACTCTGCCGCACTTTTTTTAGTGAGACCTGAGAAAAGCCCTCCTACTATCGTTGCCATCGAACGTGAGATGCCCGGAAGAAAGATGGCTATGCACTGCCAAAGACCAACCAAGAAGGCTTGCTTGTACGACACTTCATCTCCGCTTTTTCGGAAAGAGATTCTGTCTATGAACAGCATTGCAACACCTCCGATAAAGAGGTTGGCAATGACTACCATTATACTGCCCAACATTTTATCCACCCAGTCATTGAATAGAAATCCCAGCACTGCTGCGGGGATGATGCCTACCAATAACTTGAGGTAGAAGTGCCCGACAGATGCAAGCCATGCAGAGGATGTTTGAGCTTTATTCTTCGGAGATATCTGAAAGAATCGTTCCCGGTATAACACCACTACGGAGAGTATTGCTCCCAGCTGTATCATGACCGTAAAGGCGCGGACATAAGCAGTGCTTTCCATCCCCATCAGTCCCTGAGCCACTACCATGTGCCCGGTGCTGGAAACGGGAAGAAACTCTGTGATTCCTTCTATGATCGCAAGAATGAAAGCCTCTATTCTACTCATGCTTTCCCTTGTATAGAATAGCGGCAAGTATGCCTATGTATCCTACTGTACAGAGCATGGGAGCTATGCGTATACGTGTCGTGCTGAACACTTCCGGATTGAAAGACACGCCATCGGGGGAGTCTCCCCCTGCCATAAGTATGTATCCTAAAACCACCAATAGAAGAGATACGACAAGGATAATGAGGTTTGTCTTTCCGTATAGAAAGGGGCGATATTTTTTCTGATCCATATTCATGAACTCATTATAAAGCAAAAAAGAAAATATGTATGTGGAAATCTGCTCTTATATCTTGTACAGCCTGTTTACGTCCATACGGAGGTATTTATTGACTGCAAAGAAAGATGAGATAAGAGCGATAATAAGACCAAATCCAAAGACCGTACCGATAACTATTGCGCCATTGGTAGCGGAGAGGATGGAGGAGAGTACCGGGAACTGTTTGGTGGCATAAAACCAGAGCCAGCCAAGCCCGGCTACAGCTATTGAGGAGGCTATGAGCGCACTTACGATGTTGTATCTGATGAAAGGCCTTCGGATAAAGCCGGGAGTGGCACCCACCAACTTCATTGTATATATACTGAATCGGCGCGAGTATATCACCAGGCGAAGCGTATTGCTTATCAGGAAGAACGAGATGGCAAGCAGCACTATTGCAAAGCCGAAGACAATGTAGCTTGCTGTCTTTATATTGCTGTTGACCTTCTCGAGCAGATCTTTTTTGTAGCTCAATCTTTCCATAGGGGCATAGCTCCGGATGCCGGCTTCGACCACGGCGAGGCTATCCGCGTTGGCAACATAGTCTCCTTTCACTTTCACCTCCAGAAACGCGTTGAGGGGATTCCAGCCCAAAAACTCTTCGGGCGACTCTCCCAGCTCTTCCGTCAGCTCTTTCAGCGCATCCTCCTTGGATATGTAAGCCACCTCTTTCACATAAGCCTTGCTCTCCAGGTCTTTTATCATCCGGGCAGTCTCACTTTCGGAGGCATCGGACTTCAGCTCTATCGTAAACGAGACGCTCTCCCGGACGTGATCCTTGAGGCCATAGCCCACGAGGACGAACATGGATATGATTCCGAGTAGGAAGAGTACAAGAGATATGCTTATAATACTTATGATCCGTGCGTGTATGAATCCGGATTTGTGTTTCTGTTGTTTGTCCCTCATCTCTAAAGCTATGATAAGATTATTATGCTCTCATTCACCGGCATACAAAGGTATAAAATTCTCTCTGCCTACACAACGGATGGCTTCGGCTCTCGCAGATGAATAGAGAAGAAAAAGTGTCGGATGAGATGGAATCTCCTTTAATTTCTTACCTTTGTTTCCGCTGAAAATAACTAAACAACTCTTAATACACATTCTATGAAAACAATTATGACAACCACCTCAGCCCTTCTTTTGGTTGCGTCTCTTTTCTGCGGCACGGCTCATGCGCAGCAGCAGAGAGTCTTGGCAGCATCGGAGGAGTCGCTGGCTGAGCAGATTCATCTGGTAAAGTCGAGGCAGGACAAGTTCAAGCTGTTCCTCAACACACAGGCAGCCCTGAGCAGGACACAGGCGGGGGAGGAAATTCCGAGAGCCGCTTTCGAGGTTCGCCAGCTGCGAATCGAAGCCAAAGGACAGATCAATCCGTGGCTTTCTTACCACTGGAGACAGAGACTCAACCGCCACAACGACGGCACCAACACCATAGACAACCTTTCGGCTTCGGTCGACGTCGCCGGGATCGGTCTGGCACTATCGGACAGATGGTCCCTCTTCCTGGGAAGACAAGCCGTGGCATACGGAGGGATAGAGTACGACCTGAACCCGATAGAGGTCTACGAGTATGCCGATATGTTGGAATACCTTCCTGCCTTTCTCACGGGGGCGAAAGTGGCGTACAGCCTCACACCGAACCATCAGTTCCAGCTCCAGGCGGTGAACTCGCGCATCCATTCGTTCGAGAGCAACTATCCGCAGGCCCGTGCCATGGGAGTGGAGGAAGCTATGTTCCCGTTCATCTACTCTCTGAACTGGAACGGAGCCTTCGGCCGACACTTCAAGACCCGTTACAGCGTCTCCTACTCGCCTCAGACAGAAAGACATAACGCCTACATCGTGGCGCTTGGGCACGAGTTTTCGGTGGGCAACTTCGGAGGGTATTTCGACCTGATGTACTCCTTCGAGGGGCTCAACAGAAAACGCTTCGTCCCCATCAGAGAGAACGAGCACAACCTCTCCTACATCCTCAAGCTGCACTACCGCCTGACCGACCGCTGGAACATCTTCGCAAAAGGTATGTACGAAGGTCAGGGCGAGATCAAGGACAACCGCGAGGCGGGCGACTGGCGCATTTCCATGGGCATCCTCGGCGGCGTGGAGTTTTACCCGAACCGGGACAACAATCTCCGTTTCTTTGCCACCTATGTCGGCAGAACCTCCGAGCGGAAGTTCGAGGCGAAGTCCGATCCTTTCAGACACAGGGTTTCCGTCGGGTTCGTCTATCAGTTGCCGATGTTCTAAGGCTCTGATTCCGACTCCTTTCCGGAACAAAAAGTTCCCGGTGCCGCATCCGTTGGCGCCGGGAACTTTTCGTTTTCTCCCCACCCGTTCCTGTGCCGCCACAAGCCGTTCAGGGGTGTTTTTTCTGCTTTTTGACCTTAAAAAGTCGCCCACTCCGAGATCCGCTTTAATACACTGCCGTTTGGCTGTCTGCGGGAAGCATGACACCTCCTTGCGGAAGGCACTGAATTTTTGTGGCCAAGAAAAAAATTTTTCGTGGCCAAGAAAAAAAATTTTCGTGGCCAAGAAAAAAAAGTTTCGTGGCCAAGAAAAAAAAGTTTCGTGGCCAAGAAAAAAAAGTTTCGTGGCCAAGAAAAAAAATTTTTGTGGCCAAGAAAAAAATTTTTTGTGGCCAAGAAAAAATTTTTTCATGGGCATAGAAAAAAATTTTCATGGGCATAGAAAAAAATTTTCATGGGCATAGAAAAAAATTTTCATGGGCATAGAAAAAATTTTCATGGGCATAGAAAAAAAATTTCATGGGCATAGAAAAAAATTTTCATGGGCATAGAAAAAAAATTGTGTAGGCATGAAAGAAAATTTTTGTAGGTACAAAAAGTATTTTCTTTAGCATAAAAAATCTATTTGCATAGGCATAAAAAAATATTTTCATGCTTATGAAAAGAAGTTTTTGTGCGTTTTAGAGTTTATTTTTATGCTGTAGAAAATAAGTTTTCATCCGAACGAAAAAATTTTTTCGTCAGAACAAAAAATAATTTTTATACGTATAAAAAGAAATTTTTGTCCGAAAGAAAGAGAATTTTTGTCCGAAAGAAAGGGCATTTTTATAGGTAAGGAAAAAAAATTCTGTGCGCACGAAAAAAAATTTCTGTGCGCACGAAAAAAAATTTCTGTACGTACGAAAAAAAATTTCTGTGCGCACGAAAAAAAAATTCTGTGCGCACGAAAAAAAATTTCTGTGCGCACGAAAAAAAATTTCTGTGCGCACGAAAAAAAATTTCTGTACGTACAAAAAAATATTTGTGTACGTACAGAAATTTCGTTGCCTGCGGATCAGATTTTCCTTTTCGTCCCGGAGGTTATGGGGCTTCTACGGGGGAGAGTCCTTTTGTGTAGGTGGAGATTTTGTTTTCTTCGTCCACGTAGATGAAGAGGACTTCGAGCCGGGGTTGGTCTCGGAGCACTTCGATGGCTCTTTGAAGACCCAAGCCCATGAAGGCTGTCGCCCAAGCATCTGCTTCTATGCAGGTGGGGGCTTTGACGGTGGCGCTCAGGATGTTTTGGTTGGCCGGCATTCCGGTGCCGGCGTCTATGGTGTGGGCTACTTTTTTGCCGTCCACGAAGGTGAAGTTGCGATAGTCGCCGGAGGTGGCGAGTGCGCCTCTGTCGCAAATGGAGAGGATGTACCGGATCTCCTGTATGGTGCTCGTGGAGTCTTCGACGGGGCGGTTGATGCCTACTCGCCAGCAGCTGCCTTGTGCATTTTGTCCGCGGCAGACCAGCTCGCCTCCGAACTCGACCATGTAGTCCGAGACACCGTGGCGTTCGAGCGTGTGCCCGATGAGGTCGGAAAGGTAGCCCTTGGAGAGGGAGACGGCGTGGACGGTGACGCGCGGATCTGCTTTGTGGACAATGGAGTCCTCCCGAATGGAGATCTTGTCGTAGCCGACGTATTGTCGGAGGCTGTCGAGCTGCTCGGGAGTCGGGGCGTGTCGTATTTTTCCTTTGGTGCCGAATCCCCATGCCTCAAAGTAGGGCGAGCCGGTGATGTCGTACACTCCGCCCGTGGCTCGGGATACGGCTTGGGCTGTGAGGATGACGCGCGCAAGAAGGCTGTCTGCGAGATGGGTTTCGTTCCGATTGACCCTGGAAATGAGGCTGAGAGAGTCGAAGTTGTTCAGGCTTTCCCCGAAAGATTTCATGGTGGCCTGTATCTCTTCCATCAGATCTTCCTCGCTCCGGTAGATGATGCGGTAGGTGGTGTGGAATGCCGTGCCGTTCATGGTGATGTAGGGCACTTTCCGCTTGCCGCAAGAGATGAGCAGCGGCAAGAACGCCATGGCAAGGAGCCGAAGAAGAAGCAGGGTGCGTCTCATGAGAGTGTGGGGTGGTTAGAGGGTTTCTCGTATGTTGTGATGGTTGCGTCCGGGGGAGGTGCGGCACAGAAGTTCGCCCAAAAATCCGGTGAGGAAGAGCTGAACGCCAAGGATAATCCCCGTAAGCGCAAGGTAAAAGTAGGGACGGGAGGTAACCAAGGGCGCAGAGGTGTGGTTCAGAATGGCGATGAGCTTGTCCGCCCCCACCACGCAGAGCGCAATGAAGCTGATGAAGAACATCAGGCTGCCAAGCAACCCGAAGAAGTGCATGGGCTTCTTGCCGAAACGGCCGATGAACCAAAGAACCATCAGATCCAGGTAGCCGTTGACGAAGCGATTGAGCCCAAACTTCGTACTGCCATACTTCCTGGCCCGATGCACGACAACCTTTTCTCCTATCTTGCCGAACCCCGCCTGCTTTGCCATGTAGGGGAGGAAACGGTGCATGTCGTTGTAGACTTCAAGGCTCTTTACCACTTCGTTTTTGTATGCCTTGAGGCCGCAGTTGAAGTCGTGCAGCTTTATCCCCGATACCGCTCTCACCGTGGCGTTGAAGAGCTTGGTCGGCATCGTCTTGGTGAGCGGATCGTAGCGTTTCTTCTTCCAGCCCGAAACGAGATCGTAGCCCTCTTGCGTGATCATCCTGTAAAGCTCCGGAATCTCATCGGGAGAGTCTTGAAGATCGGCGTCCATCGTGATGACAACCCTGCCCTGCGCAAGCTCGAAGCCATGGTGAAGAGCCGGGGACTTGCCGTAGTTCGTGGTGAACCTGATGCCCCTGACACAGTCCGACTTCCGGTGCAGGTTCTTGATGCACTCCCACGATCCGTCCTTGCTGCCATCGTCTATGAAAATGATTTCGTAGGTGAGCCCTTCTCGTTGCATCACCTCTACGATCCAGGAGTAAAGCTCCGGCAGAGACTCCTCCTCGTTGTAAAGAGGAATGACAATGGAGATGTCTATGTTCTGTTGCATGACCATATTATTTGTTCTTCCTGGCAAGCAAGCCTACCACGACACTGAATATGAGACCGAAGAAGAGAGACCAGTTGCACATCGCCAGCATCAGACGGAACGGCGTTATGCTCCGGATGCTTTCGAGCAGTGCCTCTATGCGTTCCCTGTCCTGCCCGGACTTTGTCTGCTCCGCAAGCTGACCGAATGAGTCGTATGCCGCCTCCAATGAGCGTATGAACGTGTCGTCTTGGAATAAGATGCGATAGATAACCATCTGCCCCCCCGCATATATAATGGTGGCAAAGAAGACAAGCAGAATGGTGTAGCGAGCAGCACGCGAGAAGCTGATACTGCCCTGAAGCTCTGTGTCCCTATACTTGCAAACCAACAGGTAAATAAGCACAGGGTAAAAGAGAAACATCAGTACCATGAAAACCACGGAGATAATGTTCCGGTTGAGAAGAACCCACGAGAGATTCAAAATCATGTAAAGCCCTAAGATCAACCCTTGTTTGAGCGCAAACTGAATAGGACGGGGAGAGGGCTGTGTCGGTGAAGTCTGTTGCATATAAATGAGAAAAGCATACACCTAAGATAACTGCGTATATTAGAGTGTATGCCGTTTGTTATTACACTTACGGACAGAGAGGTTCCTCTATCCTTCTGATTCTATTCTACCACCCCTTTTATTGTAAGTATAAGAGGAGCACCGTCTTTACCATTACTATAAACAGAGACTGTCTTTACGAACGGATAGACACGATTGGTAGGGTCATAAACAACCGTAATGACACTGCTCTTGCCCGGAGCTATCGGCTCCTGACTATACTTGGGAGTAGTGCATCCGCAAGAGGACATCACCTTGGTTATGACCAAAGGAGCCGTTCCCTTATTGATAATGACAAAATCGTGCTTGACGTTGCCATCTTTCTCTTTGATCTTACCAAAGTCGTGAGTAGGCGACGGAGCTTCTATGATGGCTCTTTTAGTCTCTTGTGCAGATACGGTCTGAGAGCCTACAAACAGTGTCAAGACAGCTATGATTAAATAGAAAAGATTTTTGTTCATAATCCTAATTGTTTTTTTGTGATACAATAAGTTTTATCACTCTCAACACGGGCAAAGATATGAATAATTCTACTATATACAAAAAAGCACGACCCTGAGGGATCGTGCTTTCTTGTATATATCTATATGGTATCAGTCCTTAAACTTAGCTTTGATAAACTCTCTGTTAAGACGAGCAATATTGCTGATGGATACGTTCTTCGGACACTCCATTTCGCATGCACGAGTATTGGTACAGTTACCAAATCCAAGTTCATCCATCTTTGCTACCATCGCTTTTGCACGTCTGTTGGCTTCCACCTTTCCTTGAGGCAAGAGCGCAAACTGGCTTACCTTGGCAGAGACAAACAGCATGGCAGAACCATTCTTACACGCAGCAACACAAGCACCACAACCGATGCACGAAGCAGCATCCATAGCCAAGTCGGCATTCTTCTTAGGGATAGGAATGCAGTTGGCATCAGGAATACCTCCTGTATTGACCGATACGAAACCTCCAGCTTGCATAATCTTATCAAATGCAGTACGATCCACAGTAAGGTCTCTAATGACCGGGAAACCTGCAGAGCGCCAAGGCTCAATGGTGATAGTGTCTCCTTCTTCAAACTTACGCATGTGAAGCTGGCAAGTGGTAATCTCAGAATCGGGTCCATGCGGGTGACCATTGATATATAGAGAACACATACCGCAGATACCTTCGCGACAGTCATGATCGAAAGCTACCGGAGTTTGTCCTTCGCTGATAAGCTTTTCGTTGAGTATGTCCAACATCTCCAAGAACGAACTTCCTTGGGAGATATTCTTAAGTTCGACAGTTTCGAAATACCCTTTAGTCTTGGCATTCTTCTGTCTCCAAACTTTTACTTTTATATTGATGTTCTTGTCCATTGTTCATAAATAGTTAAAAGGGTTAGAATAATGCCGTGGGTTAGCTCTTATAATTACGTTGTTGACGTACAATAAACTCATAATCCAGAACCTCTTTGTGCATAACAGGATCTGCATTTTCTCCTTTATATTCCCAGCAAGAAACATAAGAGAATTGATCGTCATGGCGGAGAGCCTCTCCTTCTTCTGTCTGGTGTTCCAAACGGAAGTGTCCACCACAAGACTCCTCACGATCCAAAGCATCATGTGCCATAAGCTCACCTATCTCTATAAAGTCGGCAAGTCTTAGAGCCTTTTCAAGCTCAACATTGAAATCTTCGGCTTCTCCAGGTATGCGTACGTTGGACCAGAACTCTTTCTTCAGCTCTTTTAGCTTGGTGATGGCTGTTTTAAGTCCTTCTGCTTCACGTCCCATGCCTACATATTCCCACATGATGTGTCCAAGCTCCTTGTGTAGATTGTCTACAGAGCGTTTACCCTTGATGTTCATCAGCTTATTGATACGCTCCTTAATCTGGCGTTCTGCTTCTGCAAACTCTGGAAGATCTGTAGAGAAGCGAGGAACTTGTATCTGATCCGAAAGATAGTTCTGTATGGTATAAGGAAGAACAAAGTAACCATCTGCCAAACCCTGCATAAGAGCAGAAGCTCCAAGACGATTGGCTCCGTGGTCCGAGAAGTTCGCTTCTCCGATTGCAAACAATCCCGGAACGGTTGTCATCAACTCATAATCCACCCAGAGACCTCCCATGGTATAGTGAATTGCAGGGAAGATCATCATAGGAGTCTCGTATGGGTTGTCATCCACGATCTTTTCATACATCTGGAAGAGGTTACCATACTTTTGCTCTACGACATTCTTGCCCATTCTATTGATCGCATCTGCAAAGTCAAGATAAACGGCAAGTCCGGTAGTCCCTACACCAAAGCCTGCATCACAACGTTCTTTCGCTGCACGAGAAGCAACGTCACGAGGAACAAGGTTACCGAACGCGGGGTATCTGCGTTCCAAGTAGTAGTCTCGATCTTCTTCTTTTATTTGCGTTGGTTTGAGCTTACCTTCACGTATCGCTTTCGCATCCTCTATTTTCTTTGGTACCCAGATACGTCCATCATTACGAAGAGATTCAGACATCAAGGTCAGCTTACTTTGGAAATCTCCATGAACAGGAATACAAGTAGGGTGAATCTGAGCCATACAAGGATTTCCGAAGAATGCTCCTTTCTTATAACACTGCCAAGCGGCCGATCCGTTACTTGCCATCGCATTGGTAGAAAGGAAGAATGCGTTACCATATCCTCCTGTACCAATTACTACGGCATGAGCCGCAAATTTCTCAATCTTACCTGTTACAAGATTACGAGCAATGATACCACGAGCTCTACCTTCTATAATAACAACATCCAACATTTCGTAGCGAGTAAAGAGCTTAACTTTACCCAAGCCGACCATGCGAGAGAGAGCAGAGTATGCTCCAAGCAACAGCTGCTGACCAGTCTGTCCACGAGCATAGAATGTCCGTGATACTTGCGCCCCACCAAATGACCGGTTATCAAGGAGGCCACCGTATTCACGTGCAAATGGAACACCTTGAGCAACACATTGGTCTATAATAGAGTTGGATACTTCTGCCAAACGATAAACATTTGCTTCTCTTGCACGGTAGTCGCCACCCTTGATGGTGTCATAGAAGAGACGATATACAGAGTCTCCATCATTTTGGTAGTTCTTAGCCGCATTGATACCACCTTGCGCTGCAATGGAGTGTGCTCTACGCGGAGAGTCCTGAATACAGAAGTTATAAACATTGAATCCCATTTCGGCAAGAGATGCAGCTGCTGAAGCTCCTGCAAGACCTGTTCCTACAACGATAACATCCAATCTACGCTTATTCGCCGGGTTTACCAGCTTTTGGTGGCTCTTATAGTTGGTCCACTTTTCAGCCAAAGGCCCTTGTGGAATTTTAGCTTCTAATATATGTGACATAAGTTGTGATATTCTAATCAGGATTAAACATTAAAGAGCCAGAACCATTGTGTGCTCCGCCGCATGTGAACCAAGTGTCCAAATGTGACCGATATTGTCACACAGACCAAGAGAGTTAAGATAGAATGATACAGCTACTGCTGCAAACATCAAACATACAATCGTTGCGTAGATGATACCTATAACTCTTAGTCTCTTAAACCAAATCTTGTTGTTGAGCCCGAGAGTTTGGAAAGCACTCCAAGCGCCATGAGAAAGGTGGAACCAAATGGCTAACAACCACACAAGGTAGCATACTACCACGATAGGATTGGAAAATGTTTGGGCTACGAGAGTAAAGCCTTTTTCAGGAGCTTGACCTGTCCACTCCAAGAGTTGCATCTTAGACCAGAAGTGAGTTAGGTGCCATCCCAATACACCCAAAACAATAACACCGAGAACGAGCATGTTCTTGGAAGACCAATCTATTCCGGTCTTACTGGAAGAAGCATACCTGTCTGTTCCTCTTGCTCTACGATTTTGGATTGTAAGCACAAAAGCATAGGCAATGTGAAGAATAAATCCTAATGCCAAAACCGGTACCATGAACTGAACTATAGGATTTGTTCCCATAAAGTCGCAAGCTGCATTGTAACCACTTTCAGAAAAGATTGCGACAACATTTATAGTCGCATGAACTAATAGAAATACAATAAGAAAGAATCCGGTCAAACTCATTAAGACCTTCTTCCCAATAGATGAATTAAATAACCACATAGAAATGATAAGTGTTTAGTGGGTTTAAAACTGTTTATATGTTTATTATTCTGTTTGCCGGCAAAGTTAAACTATTTATTTTGTCTTTCCGATACTTTAGCACGAAATTATGTGCTTTTTTCTTTAATCACTATATGTGTGTATATGAAAAGCCATATTTTTCTACTTTTCCTCTTTTTGTTTTGATGGATATACCCATTAAGAGGGAATTTTTCTGCTTACAAGATACATGTTTTTTACTTTTGATATTTATCCTGACTGCTATAATATTATAATTTATTTTGTTTCCTTATCATGGATCGGTGTTTTTTTTGACTCAAATACCTACATTTGCATCTTTATATTAGATAAATAAATCCTTCAGGACGGATGAATACAGTTGTAAAATCAACAGCATCAGGGGGCAACTTTGCTGTGGAAATAGAAAATAGAAGAGTGGTGCAAGTAACCTATAAAAGCCACTTTTCAAGTGTTGCCAGTTTCGAATTCAACGGAGAACGAATAGAAATACGTCCTCATAATATATGGCATAGTAGGTATGATATACTAAAAAATGGAAAGTGTAAAGGAGATATTCGATTCAATTGGAAAGGGAATATCATTATCCATTTGACCGATGGAGATACCGAAGAAACCTATACAGTCAAGAGTAAGAATATATTCGGTAAGAATTTTGAGATGACAGATAGTCAAAGAAATCCACTGTTTCTTATGAAGCCGAAATTTAAATGGAGAACCAGAAATTTTGAGTATGATGTCATGTATCATCATAATGCCGACGCAAAAAATCCATTGTTGGAGCTTCTTGTGTATGCAACTTACGGCGTAAATCTGTATTTACTATCTGTCATCGTGATTGCCTCCTAACTTAGGATGTATCATGTTTATTTGAGGAAAATTTGAGCTTTCAACTGCTCCCTAATTCTTGTCAAATTTGATTCATTTGTATGTCATTTTACCTATAAATTGTGATTGTTGTCGTTTTTGCTGACTTCTATCTTTGCAACCGAAAACTACATGGATAATGGTAGCTTTAGTACAATTAAATCACATACAAAACAATGAAAAAAATTACTTTGACAAAGACATTTATGCTGCTTACAGCAGTATGTTTAGGAGTTTTCTTTACAAGCTGTAAAAAGGATCAGAATAAGCCGGATGTTCCTCAAAAGAATGAGGTTAAAACAGCTTCTTATATTAGAGCCAACTCCTATACGGAATGGGCTTATTTTTCTTTTGAAGCCGGCAAGGTTGTAAAAGTAGAAGATCCCACAAAAAGCAAGGACTGGGATGTGGCTTTCCATAGACAGCAGATAAGAGTCAACGACAAGAATTTCTATGGAAAAGCAAAAGCTCAAATGCTTGATGTAACTGATTTTGAAGCAAAGGTCTCTCCGGAACCTGCTAAGATGATCGAGAATAAAGAGATTCTTATTCCTGTTGGAGTCAATATGGGTAATCAAGCGGCTCCTTATCTTTTGGAGAAAGGATTCTGCCTTACGGACAATGATAACTTTTTGAAGAACACAATTGGATCTTTCACTGTCAATATGAAAGAAATGGGAGGAGATCCAACCAAAATGTATGTCGTAAACAAAAAGATATTTGTCTTTCTTGCAGCAGATGGTAAGACGTATTACAAGTTGCAGTTTACAGGGGTTCTTTCAGAAGAAGGAAAGGGAGGACATATTAGCTTTAAGTATGTCAAACTGTGATTATGTAGTATCTAAAATCCAAATACTACTTTAATAATAGAAAAAGAGCCACTCTCAGCATCATTGGGAGCTAAGAATGGCTCTTTGTTTTTCCCTCTTGAGAAAGAGAAAAGAAATAAAAAGCAATGATAAGCAGACTAAAAATAGCACTATTGGTTATACTATCCACTTTTTGCATTGTTGCTGTACAAGCACAAGTAGAGGTAAAAGGTGTGGTATTGGACCGAGAGGTTGAAAAGCCTTTGAACAATGTACGTGTCATCCTTAAGAAAAAAGGAGGAAAGATAGCGAGAGAAGTTTTGACCAACGATAAGGGAGAATTTGCATTTGATCTTTCCGATCTGAAAAAGTCGGATGTGAAAGGCGTCATCTTTACTTGCAAAGGGTATGAGCCGGAAAGACTCTCACTTACTTTGCTTAAGGATCTGACGAATCTCAAAATCTACATGAAGTCTCACACATATCAGTTGGACGACCACGTGATTGTTACAGCCACTCGTACTCAACGCCATTTGGAACAGCTCCCGGTTCCTACGCACATCATAGGGCGTTCGCAGATAGAGAAAATTGTTCCCACTACAATGAATGAGCTATTCTTGTACACGATACCCGGAATAGAGCTAAGCGATCACGGAGGGGTTACCAGAATGAAGATTCAGGGATTGGATTCCAAATATACCGCAATCCTTATAGATGGAGAGGAGATGGCTGGTATGCGAAGCGGATCTGTGGATCTCTCCAGGCTCTCTCCAGATATGATAGAGAGAGTAGAGGTTGTTAAGGGTGCCGGTAGTGCTTTGTATGGCTCTAATGCTATTGCAGGAGTTATCAATCTTATTACCAAAGAGAACAGAAAACCATTCTCTTTCAATGCTTCTGTTGGCTCTTCTACTATCAAGCAGCACAATGGTCATATTGGAGTTGGTTTTCGTCAGAAAAGACTCTCCAACCTTACATCCTTCTCCACAGGAGTAGAGGGAGGGTATAAGCTTTCTACTCAAAAAGAAGACGAGTCTCTAGATCTCTTCAAGAATACAATCTATCGTGCTGCTAACAGACTAAAGTGGAAGCCTCTGGATAATGTAGCCATAAAATGGAATCTTTCAGGTAATACAAGAAAGCAAGAGCTGAATGAATATTATAACGATAAGTATGATTATCTGAATAATATGGTAAGCTTCAATTTGGAACTTTCAGAAAAGCATTCCATTCAAGGATCTTATAATACAGACTTTTCATTAAGACACCGTTTCTATCCTAAGAAAGAGACAGATAATAAACTCTTCTTGTATAAGAATATCAAGCACATGGCGAAAGCAATGTATGCTTTTTCAGATAAGAAGATAGGAGATTTGAACATCGGTGCAGAAGCAAACAGCGAGCTTATAAACTCTTACCAGATTGCTGAAAACAAGGAGACCAAAAAGCTGGGATATTTCGTTCTTTACGGACAGCATTTATGGAGTCCGTCAAAGTGTTTTCAACTTCTATATGGTCTACGTTCAGACATTCACTCTGCCTATGGCGCTCATGTAAGTCCAAAGATTTCTGCTTCTTTATCTTATAATAATGTCAAGATGCGTCTCGGCTATTATGAGGCATTTAAGTCTCCAACGGCAATGGAACTCTATTTCAATTGGAGTCATTTAGGACGTTTTTATATTTTGGGAAACCCGAATCTCAAACCGGAAACAGCAAGACAGATGTTGGTTAACTTGGAGTGGAATCATAAACATACATTGAGTATAAATAGTGGAGTAACACACACAAGGTTTAAGGACAGAATCGTGTTGAGAGCAAAGAGCAATAATGACCAGTACTATGTCAATATCGATGACACAAGCAGTATGACCGTTGCCGATGCTCAGCTGACATGGAGACCGGTTAATGGGCTTACTTTCTCTTTGAACTATCTCTACACTCACGATCCTCAGTATGTTACCATGGATGGTAAAGCTTACAAGACTTCTCTCACTCGTCCACACAATATACTTGGAAGTATTAAGTGGTATAAGGCTTGGGCTCATCACAGTTTAAGTGTAAACTTGATGGGACAATATTATTCCGGTATAGATACCAATATAGAGGAACAAGATCCGGTAACTAAAGCTCCGAAAATGGTGCCTATTAAATATGAAGGATTCCCGACAACACGTTTAGTTGTTACAGAAACTTTCCTACAACGTTATAGCATAACCTTAGGAGTAGATAATATTATTGCTTACAAACCTCGAAGCATTAACTTCCAAAATGCTTCTTTTTCGCCGGGTCGTGTATTCTTTACAAGATTGGCATATAACTTCTAATAAGCACTGCATTATATATAACATTTGATCTTAAAGACCTGAGCACTCTGCTCAGGTCTTTTTCTTTATATAATGCTCCTTGCTACTCATTCTATTTTTAGATTTTATTTCAAATTAGCTCTCTGATTGATAGCGGTTTGACTGCAATTGAGTTTTTTATTTCAGTCGTATTTATATATAAATAATAGTTGTTTTGCATACTTTTTCATATTAGGAAGCTAATTGATTTATTCTGTTTCTATATTCTTTTGCTTAATTATTGTTTTGTATCATCGTTTTTTTTGTTAATTTTTGCATCGATTTGGTTAATCAACCATTCAAAATTATATTTATTAAACAAACTGTATGTCGAAATCTCTTTTTTATATTTTCGACGCTTTTTTATTTATTTAGATATGAAGACGATTTATAAGTACATTGTGCTGGTAGCAGTGCTTATCAGCATGGCTTCATGTGATCGCATTGAGATCTTGTCTCCTCCGGGACCGAGGGGATTGAGTGCGTATGAAGTTTGGGTCGAAGCTGTACAAAACAAGACGATCCAATGGGAAAATGGTACAGACCTTGCGAACTATTTCAAGTATCTCAAGGGTGCAAAGGGAGACTCCGGTAAGGATGCTTTTTCTATTTGGCAAGACTGGATCAGAGATGGTTCGGTGGATAATCCTCACAAACCCGGAGAGAAATGGAATCCGGAAAAGAATACCAAGAGAGATTTTTATCTTTTAAGGCGACCAAGGTGAAAAGGGCGATAAAGGCGACCAAGGTGAAAAGGGCGATAAAGGCGACCAAGGTGAAAAGG
The DNA here is from genome assembly GCF_000768755.1 of Porphyromonas sp. COT-108 OH1349. NCBI lineage: Bacteria > Pseudomonadati > Bacteroidota > Bacteroidia > Bacteroidales > Porphyromonadaceae > Porphyromonas > Porphyromonas sp. COT-108 OH1349. The sequence continues at coordinate 414,421 of NZ_JRAH01000013.1, forward strand.
GCGACAAAGGTGACCAAGGTGAAAAGGGCGACAAAGGTGACCAAGGTGAAAAGGGCGATAAAGGCGACCAAGGTGAAAAGGGCGACAAAGGCGATAAAGGTAACCAAGGTCAGAAAGGAGACAAAGGAGATAAAGGTAATTCCGGAGACAAGGGCGATAAAGGTAATGATGGATCGTCAGGAGCTCCTGGAGACAAAGTCGAAATAATAGATGGTTATTGGTACATTAACGGTATCAACACCGGTGTTTCTGCAGTAGGTGAAAAGGGTGAATCGGGAAAAGGAAAATCTGCTTATGAAATTTGGGTAGAAGAAGTCGAAAAGGGAACTATTTTTGACAAGGACGGAAATGTTTGGGATAAGAATAACAAGTCCATGGCTCACTTTATGCTCTATATGAAAGGAGAGAAGGGAGGCCCCGGCGAAGTTAAGGTAACAAAGCTATCCATACTTAGTGTGATTCCGGGAGACCCTATGATAGGAGTAGTGGCTCCACCGGAAGAACCGGAGCCACCTCATGATGACCCCGAATATCCCGGTCATCCATCTCAGCCTACTCTGATAGAAGTTCAATCGGATCCTAATGCGACTATTTATTATCAAGCAATTGGTCTTGAAGGATATTATGGTGGGGGAGGACCAACATCGAATATCGAAGTTTATCAGAAACCTGCAGATGGAGAAGGAAAGGCTACTATAAGCATAGATACATTTGAAAATACATTTATTGTCAATATTTGGGCTCTCTCTGAAGGTAAGGCTTACTCTCCAAACTTGCTTGTCAGAGTAACCATTTTCATGCCAACATAATTTCTGACATCCGTTGATATTTAACTATAAAACAAAGATTATGTCATCACTAAAATATATATTACTTTCCTCTTTGCTCGTTTTCTCCATTGGAGTATCGGCTCAGGAGTCCGGTATGAAAGAGTCTGCCGGTAAAGTGAATCCGAAAAAGAGTTGGGAGATAGGATTGGGAGCAGATGTTTTCAACATCAGTCGCATGAATTTTCACAGTTATCGCTCTTCTGCTAAAGGGGATGTTTACAATCTTGATCTCAGAAACATGATGATCGGGGGGAATATCTACTTGGCAAGAGAGATCAATCCGTGGTTGTATGCGGACATCCAAGCGACACTCGGCTGGGCCAACAGCTTTTCTTCGGAAAAGATGAACCAATATAAGTTTTATGGAATGGGAGGATTGGGCGCACAGTTTCGCCTAACCCCTCTCTTCAATAAAAAGTATGTTGAACCTTACTTCAGAATAGGAGCAAACTATCTCTTCAAAGATTTTTATTTGACAAGAAGCGGAATGCTCCCCAACTTTCAGGGGGATAATCTGAAGTGGACTCACTCGGATGAGTTTAACAGCAAAGCAGATAATCAGAAGCATGCTTTCTTGGCATCTTTTGGAGTGGGTGTCAACAGCTGGTTCAATGACCGCATCGGCTTTGGACTTCAAGCAGATTATCTTACCTCTTTCACTAAGAGCAAGCTCAACTTCCCTCGCGTTCTCGCCAGAGTAATGTTCAGAATAGGGGAGACCAAAGAGGCTCCTAAAGTGATCTACCGAGAAAAGATTGTACGACAAATCGTAGAAAAACCGGTAGAAAAAGAGATCATCAAGTACGTGGAAAAAGAGAGCGAACCTCTCTATATGTTGTTTGCCAATATCAATTTTGAATTTGATAAGTACGACATAACACCAGAGTCTGCAAAGATTCTTGATGATGCAGCTGTTATTCTTAAGAGAATGTCTCAGCATAAGTTCCTCATCACAGGGCATACAGACAGCAGAGGTAGCGAGCGATACAACGAGGTACTATCTCGTAAAAGAGCTCAAGCCGTTGTTGAAGGCCTGCTGGAACGTGGTGTTTCTGCTGATATGCTTAAGAGTCGAGGCGTAGGCAAGAAGATTGCTGCAATGCCGGTTGCTAAGTCTCATATCATAAGAGAGGGAGACAGAAAGGTAACCATTGAGATTATCAAAAATATGGAGTATTGGAACAATCTTGACTAATTCGGACATAGAACTCCGCAACCAATAGTAGAGCAATCTTATATCTGTTCTGTCCGAAGCGGAGAAACAGTTCTGTTAGAATCATTTTAAGAGAGGGTATCGGTTATGACCGGTACCTTCTCTTTTTTATCTGCTTATTTTGCACTCTTCTATCTGTCTGTCAAGATTGTATGGGATATAGGATTTTATCTTCCTCAAATGATTTGATCCCTCTCTTTCCGGCTGTTTATTCTCTACTCCCAAGCTCATGGCAAGACCAAAGAGAAGTGATAATATCTTGAGAAAAGGATCGCTTATTGGGGAAGTAAATGGCTTCTTCCTAAAATTATTGCTTGGCAAATCTCTGCCCGACACGGTAAGAAGTTTGGTGATAGTGTTCAAAAACTTGGTTATCCATATTTACATTTAAGAGTAAACGGATTAAGAACTGTTTTTCAAAGCTTTATGAGCAAGACTCATGGTGCGGTTTGTACAGGTCAAATTTCGATTTGCGGAAATCAAGCCCTGAGTTGTAGTTCTTAAAGGATTAAGAGTAACTTTCTAATAGGTCTAAAGAACCAAATGAATAGGTTTATTCAAGAGTTGTATCGCATATTTTTACGAACTGAACGGCAACCATGTCGCAGAAGAATAAGCAGGATACAGTGTAGGAGTAGTGGGGAAGTGTTGTCTTGAAGTGATGCTCCTCATGGATGTTTATGGGTATTTCCCCCTTTCCCATTAAAAAGAGAGTAAAGAAGAGAGGCTACCACTGTGTGCCGGACACAAGTGATAGCCTCTCTTTTAGGAATATGCTGTTCGTATATCTTGTCAGAATGTATAGGATAGACCTGCCATAAGCCCGGTATATTCCGGAACAAATCTACATATACCTCCTACACACTGAGTGCCGGCTCTTGATCTTCCGTAGCTTGCTGTGAGTCGGAGACCATTATAAGTGAAAGAACATCCAGCCATATAGAAGTGCTCTTTCTTCTCTCCGCCATGGTTGTACATATCGCTTACGTAAACCATCCAGTTTGGGGCAAATCCCACTTCAAGAAGACCGAATAGCCAGCCCTTCTCTTCCATTTCGGTAGACATATATTGTAGCTCTGTCCTTAGAGACAGCTTCCTATTGGCTCTCCAAAGGAAGTCTATTACACCGATATAGGAGTCGTAGTTTTCAGATATGTAAAACTTGTTCTGATAATAAAGTCCAATGGTCGTTTTTATCGATCTGTTGATCTGTTTTCCCACCTCAAGAGCTACTTCGGAGAAGAGATTACTACCATCCTGACCAAAGAAAGGCATTGTTTTCTTAAAGTTATTCCCCAAAGATTTGTAGTGAGAGGCATTTAAGGCGATCTTCAATGGGTATTTCCCTAATGCAGTACCGGAGATATTCCAGAAAAGGTCTACCTGTCCGCCAATCTCTCCACCAAGTTCGGTAACATGCGGATGAAGTCCGGGAAGTGTGTACTTGTGTTGTTTGGTCAGAGCCGGAACATAGTTTATCGGGATATAAAGCTGTTCCAGTTTGTTGTCTATCCTAAAGTCCATGTGCTCTATCCGCCTGAACACCCCGGATATACCGAAGTTGGGACGGATATAGTCTGCATTGATCAGTAGCGCATCCCCTGCTTCTGCCGGATAAGATCCCTCTGCCGGAGAGAAGGTTTGACTCATTCCCTTGCCGGTATATTCTATTCCAAGATTGAAGCTGGGAGAGTAGAACCCAGCCCTTGTACTGAACAGATCCACACGAGCAGGCTCTTCGGATTCCTCTATTGTTTTTGTATTATGACGAGAAACCCAGGAACCGCCCAGTGTTACATCGTATTCGGACTCTTTCTTGAAGAGTTTGATGGCAGACAGCTCCGCATCTCCTCCCCACATGAAAGCATCTGCATACTCCATGTAGCGTCTCGGCTGTCCGCCCATCGCCTTTAGAGTCAGCCAATTTGAAGGGGTATATTTGATGTTGAGACCTCTAAGAGAGTTGTTGATACCCAATGCTCTCTCTTCGTATGCACGAAAGATGAGTCCGCTACCAAACTGCTCGTAAAAACTTCCTAAGGTTACGTTGAGCTTCTCTGCACTATAATTAAGATAGTAATGAGTGAGACCGTGTCCTTTGAGCTCTTGAGAAAAACCTTTTAGAGGGGGAAGATAGAGTTCGTATTGCAGTCCGGCATTGAAGTTCTTATAGTTGTATCTGAGATTCAGATAGGTGTTATCGCCATAGTTTTTAGCATCGGGATCATTCTCGTCTTTCTTATAAAGCGCGGCATTGGACTCTATTCCTCCATTGAGCCTGCCCCAATATTTCTCCTTTTTCTCATTTTGAGCCAATATTGTGGGAGTTGCAATGGCGACGATTCCAAGTGCACAGAGAATGGCATTGAATCTTCTTTTCATATAAATCTCTTTTACAGATAAGATATTTCCGATATTACTTCACATATTTCAAAGCCTCGTCCACAAGATATTCTTCGTCTCCGGGATTGTATCCGTTGTGTTTGTAAACCTGCTTTCCCTTGTTATAGATAAAGATGAAAGGAACGGAAGTTGCGTTCAAGCTCTTGTAAAGCTCTTGATTGCTGTCCAGATAGAATTCGAAAGGAAGATTCCGAGCTTTTACGAAAGAGGGTACTTTGGATTTGGAGCGAGAGTCATCTATGGAGATAGATACAACCCTTACTTTTCCTTCCCATCTGTCCCGGATCTCTTTCATGGCTTCCATTTCATTGATACAAGGTTTACACCAGGTTGCCCAAAATGAAACAATCACAGGTTTACCACCTTTGATGACCTCGGAAAAGCTTTGATGCTCTCCATTTAGCTTTTCGATCTTTACATTCTGAGCAGACAGAGCCGATATACAGCAGAATAGGAATATAAGCCCGATAGCAAGTTTTTTCATTACAATAACGATTTAGAAAGTTTAGAAATGTGATAAAAAAATCATCCATCCTTTCCACTCTCAGAAGGGAAAGAATGGATGATGATAATATTTAGAATCCACAACCTGAGCCTACATTAGCTCTTTGGGCGTTGATTACTTTGTCATCTTCGGTTGTGATCAATATGGCTACACCGCAATTCTCTTTTTTCCAATCGCCTTTCATTGTGAATTTGAAAGTTTGGGATAGTGTCTTGTTGGCAGTAAGTTCGATAGGATTTCCGAAGGTCGCACCTCCGTGGCTGGTTCGATAGACATGGCTATGTTCGGATTTGAAAGGATTAGGAAGACCATTGCTTTGACCCAATGCGTTTCTTTGCCATCCTTCAAGCTTGTTCTCAAACAGTATGGCAACACACTTGATCTTTTTCATATCCTTTGTCGCTTTGATCTTAACATCTGCTACGACTTCTTCTCCAACAACATCGGTTTTCATGGATATACCGACATCAGTAGTTGGTTTTCTATGGGTGAGAAGCGTTTGTACATCACCGCCTTGTTTATAGAATTTATCTCTGTAAAGCGCGATAGAAGGATAGCCTGAAACTTTTAGCTTATTAGCAATCTTTTTACACTCCGGTGAGTTCCATTTATCATCTATGTGTAGAGCCAAGCCTACAATTTTAGACTCTTTTGTCGCATCTTCCATCATAAACAGATATCTTGGACAATATGGACACCAAAGACCGGTAAAGTCTTCTACGTATAATCTGCTTGTTGGTTCAAATTCATCAACTGCTGTAATGGATACAGGCTGGGAAGTTCTACCTTTAAGTTTTGCTTTTACCAAAAATGTCTTTTTCTGTCTTGAAGTGATATAGTTGCTTTCTATATCTTTCCCATCTACTTCAAATGTTACAAGTTCTGTAATATCCTTATCATTTTGGTCTGCATCAAAACACATGAAAGAAGCAATATCTTCACCATCGGCGGTAAATCTTTCCTTATCGAGCTTTATGAAGAAATTGGATATAGGAGCTACTACTGTAATCTTGACAATGTTAGAGATATTACCTTGATATCTTGCTTTGAATGTAAAGTCTCCGGCTGATGTGGGAGCGAATACATTGCCTTCCAAGGTCTTTTCTTCATAGAATATCTCAGAATCTTTTGTGATGTCTTTTCCATCCTTATCCGAAACTTTAAATGTGATTTTGGGAGAATCATCAAGATTGACTTTAATAACATCTGCTTCCAGCTTAATGGCTTGAGCGAGATTGGCTTGGAATACCAGCTCATTAGACTCTTCTTCTTCATAATAAGCAATAGCTTTGTATTCTTTTGCACTTGCGCAGATATAGGTGTTGCCGGTTATTCCTACACCATCCACTCTAATTTTGGTTTTTGGATCGGAAGTTATGTCTGTTCCATCTTTCTTTTTGACAGTAAAAGTGATTTTATCCTTTCCGTCAGCCAGAATAGAAGCCTTATCCGAAGTTAAAACAAGAGTCTTTTCCTTTTCAAGTTCATCGGACTTCTGAGCTGTGATGGTTATTTCATTGGAAACAGTTTTATCCAAAGAAGCAACAACCTTATAAGTGCCTGCCTTGTCTGTTTTGAATGTGTTGCCATTTATGGCGTTGTTATTAACCTTAATGGTTACGTTAGAAGATACATCTTTGTTGTCTTGGTCTATTACCTTAAAAGTAACAACATCGGTGTTATCCGCTACAAAAGTTGCCTTGTCGGCAGAAAGCGTCAAGGTTAATTTCTTGACCTCATTGTTCTGGTTCTTAGAACAGCCAACTGATAAAAGCATTAAAGCTGCTAAGCAAAAAAGTAATCGTTTCATAGTTGTATTTAGTACGTAAAAAAACATCATTGGAGTTTTCTCTAATGATAGCAAGGGGTTAATATTATTGGTTTACATAGATCTTTCCCATCGTTTTGTATCAGATTCTTGCTAAACGCTCCGATTGCAAATGTAATAATAAACCTGAATAAATAACAACTATACCATAATTATTCTGAATCATCTTCAGATTCATATTTTGATCTTTACCTTCTCTTACATATTTCCCAAAGAAGTCTTGCTCAAAATAGTTATCTTTACCCTTTCTTATTACGAAACTTATAAAACATACAGAGATGAAGAATAATAGAATAACCCGGTTGTTTGGAATAGATTTTCCTATAATATCGGGAGGAATGGTTTGGTGTAGCGGATATAAACTGGCTACCGCAGTGTCGAATGCAGGCGGATTGGGATTGATGGGAGCAGGTTCCATGTATCCGGAAGTGCTTCGTGAACATATCCAAAAAGCTAAGAAAGCAACAGATCTGCCTTTTGGTGTTAATGTGCCTCTTATGTACCCGGATATGGAAGAGGTTATGAAGATTATAATGGATGAGCATGTTCCTGTAGTATTCACTTCTGCCGGTAATCCTAAAACCTGGACCAAAACACTGCAATCGGAAGGAATCAAAGTGGCACACGTTGTAAGCAGTGTCAAGTTTGCTCTTAAGAGTCAGGATGCAGGGGTTGATGCCGTAGTGGCAGAGGGCTTTGAAGCAGGAGGACACAATGGAAGAGAGGAGACCACAACGATGTGTCTTATCCCTTCGGTTGCGGATGCGATAGAAATACCCCTGATTGCCGCCGGAGGTATAGGTAGCGGAAGAGCCATGGCAGCAGCTCTCTGTTTGGGAGCGGATGGCGTTCAGATCGGAAGTGCATTTGCTTTGACCGAAGAGAGTTCCGCTCATGACAACTTCAAGAAGAAGTCTGTTTCTCTATCCGAAGGTGAAACAATGCTGTTGCTAAAGAAGCTGTCTCCCACACGTATGATTCTGAATGATTTTGCCCAAGAGGTTATAAGTTACGAAGATCGAGGTGCCACAAAAGAAGAGCTGGCAACACTGTTGGGCAGAGGGCGTAGCAAGAAAGGCATTTTTGAGGGAGACCTCTCTGCCGGAGAGTTAGAAATAGGGCAAGTGGCTTATCAGCTGAACGAGATTGTCCCGGTAGCGACCCTCTTTGATAAGATCAAGCAAGAATACTTCACCACTATACAAAAGTTTCAATCATGAGTTTAAGGACTGTTTTACTCTCTTGTTCCTTGTTGTTGGGCTCTTCCTCTTTGGTTTGGGCGCAGAAACACAATCCGTCTCCCGTACCTCATTCTATTGTTTGGGGAGATACTCCGATAGCTTTATCCCAATACAATCCGGTGGCTAAAGGAGAAAAGTGGGCAGATAAGAGTGCGTATGGCAAATTGTTAGAGTTTACCCTTCAGCGTCAGATCAAGAGCAAGGCATTCACTATTACCATTGGAGAAGTGGGGGATAGGGCTGTCTCTCGATACGCAAAGAGTGTTCCGAACAAGTCGGGCGCATACTATCTCAAAGTGGACAAGCAAGGAGCGTGGGTTGTAGGAGCTGACGAAACCGGTACATTCTATGGCGTCTCGACGCTATTGGACATCCTGAGCAGGGAAGAGGTATATCCGGTGGAGATAAAAGATGCTCCCGATGTTGAAGATCGCGGAGTAGTGGAAGGCTTTTATGGTACTCCCTGGAGCTTTGAAGCTCGAATGAGTATGATAGAAGCAATAGGAGAGTCCAAGATGAACATCTATATATATGGACCTAAGGATGATCCTTATCACTCTTCACCACATTGGCGAGCTCCTTATCCTGCGGATGAGGCAGAAAAGATACGTCGTTTGGTCGAGGTGGCAAATCGGAATAAGGTTCAGTTCGTTTGGGCTATTCACCCGGGGAAAGACATCAAATGGAACGAAGAAGATCGTCAAAATCTTCTCTCCAAGTTTGATGCGATGTACCAAAAAGGTGTTCGAGCCTATGCCGTATTCTTCGATGATATTTCGGGAGAGGGAACAAAGGCAGAGAAACAAGCAGAACTGCTCAACTTCCTACATACCAATTTTGTTGCCAAAAAGGGAGATGTGGCACCACTGATCATCTGTCCTACGGAGTATAACAAGGGATGGGCGAATGTGAAAGGCGGATACCTTAAGACCTTAGGTCAAAATCTCCACCCCTCCATACGCATTATGTGGACCGGCAATACCGTGGTTGCCGATATTGATGTCCCTACCATGGAGTGGATCAATGAGCAGATAGGCAGAAAGGCATACATTTGGTGGAACTACCCTGTAACCGATTATGTCAGAGATCATATCTTATTGGGGCCTGTGTATGGTAACAGCAAAGAGATTGCCGATAAGGTAAGCGGATTTGTCTCCAATCCTATGGAGCACGCAGAGGCATCCAAGATAGCGGTTTATTCCGTAGGGGATTATCTCTGGAATATGAAGAGTTTTGATCCAAAAACTTCATGGTTATCCTCCTTAAGAAAGGTTATGCCACAATCTTACAAAGCATTGGAAGTGGTTGGCAAACACAACAGCGACTTGGGTGAAAACGGGCATCGCTATCGCAGGGAAGAGTCTTCACACATCGCTCCGATCATGCAAAAATGGCTGACCGGTACTGCTACACCGGAAGAAAGAGAAGCGATCAGATCGGAGTATGAACAGATGGAAGAGAGTGGCGATATACTACTACACTCCACAGACAATCCTCAACTTCTGAAAGAGATTGGTGTATGGCTTCCGATGTTTATCCATGTAGGCTCTCTCGGACAAGAGGTGATAGCTCTTCAAGATGCTGCAATAAAAGGAGATAGAACTGCCTTTATGAAGCATTACTACCGTATTCGTACTCTTCAACAAGAGATGTATAAGATAGATACCGGAGCCGATCTTCATCCTCATCAACCCGGAGTAAAAAGTGCGGAGAAAGTAATGCTTCCTGCGGCAACAAAGCTTTTTGCTGCTCTTGTAAGCCAATACAACAAGCAGTACGGTACGGATCTGAAATCGGAACACCAGTATCTGCCTCATAAGGTATACACCAATAATCCGGCTTTTGAGCATCAGCCACTTACGTATAGCAAGCGCAATCTTTTCATCGTAAAGAAGTTGGAATACACCACTATGGCTACCGGTGATTATGTGGGAATATTGCTGGATAATCTCTATACCATTACAGAGCTTCGTCTCAATATCGGTATGGAAGATTGGCCCGAAGGTTTGACCCTTCTTGCCGGAGAGTCTGTCGACACAGTCAAGCCCGTAGAACTGCAACAGAATGCACGAAACAAAAAGCTTTTTGAGGCAAAGCGGGGAGATGTGATAAAGGCTAAGATTATATTTATTCGCAATAATGGCACTAAGCCGGTGGATATTCGTCTTGAGCAGTTCTTCTTTACTCCAAAAATCTGACACTTAAAATTGTTTTGAAGAAGTTATAGAGATCTGCTAAGGGATCTCTATGACGATGTACGGATAAAGGGATCACGCGTGTGATCCCTTTATTGTTTTCAGCAGGTCAGGTGGCAAACATGAGGCTTTTGAATGGCTGAATTGTGATGGAAACAGAGTAGAGTATTTTGAGCATAATATCCACCCGTTCGACCCTCTATTTTTTAGGGCGCAAGGTGGGAGCTTTTATATAAAAACAGATACCTGAAAATTCCCTCGAAAAGGTCGTTCCAAAATCCGATTTTTGAACTCAAGAGAAAAAACGGATTTATAAATATCATGTTTTCAGTTTGATACGGAAAATCTCAAATTCAGAAAAATTTTTTCTTCAGTCCGTTTGATGGGGCTTTTTCGCGTTAATTGGTGTAAATTTTAATACTCATACTTGTGAATAAATCCTAATGCAATTTTGTGGTGAAAAACAGCAAAAAAGAGGAGAAAACAGCTAATATTCTAATAGTCAATTAAGTAGGCAAAAATTCTAAACACGTTAATCGAATCCGGTAAACGTGTTCAATGAAATCGGTAAACGTGTTTACTGAAAAATTAAACACGTTAAGCCGAAAGAATATGCTCGTTTAGTGTTTTTGATGAACAGAGTTCGGAATTTGTGTTAATAAACCGGGGCTGATTTAACAGTTTGGTCATGCTCTGAAAACGACTCCTCCGATCAAAATAGAGAGCGAGAAAAAAGTGAGCATTTTTCGGTATGGAATATATAAAAACGGCTCTCTCATTCCAATCGGATACCGCATGATTTTGTCTTGCATATCTATGCCAAAATAGCGTTCTTTGTATCATGATAAAGGTCTGATGACCTCCGAATCTTAAGATGAACAGATATACAAAACATATTATTGCTTTTTTCGCTCTGTTTTCTTGCCTGCAACCGCTGGAGGCACAAGAGGTTGAAAACAGAGTAGAGACACCGAAAGAGAGAAGCGTATTGGGCTTCAATAGTCCGCTTTCCATGATGGAGATTCCATCTTTACTCTCTGCTTCTTCCGACTCTTTTGTTCTTGGATCTTCGCGCATCATGAAGGCTTTTTCTTTTCAGCCCAGACAGTATGGCGATGCAAACCATTCTCTCCTGTTCAATGGAGTAGTGATAAATGATACTCAAGACGGTATGCAACCATGGTATCTATGGACCGGGCTGAATGATGCTACAGGAAACGAGCGGACGGCATGGGGATTATCTCCTGCCCATGATACTATGGGTGGCATAGGTGGAAGCAAACACGTTACCGCGAAAGCATTCTCTTTGAAAAAATCGAGACACATCGGATACTCTTTTAGTAATGAGCTGTACAATCATCGTATTATCGGACACTATTCCACCGGAAAGCTTAAAAATGGATGGTCATTGGCTCTTACGGCAAGTGTGAGAGCCGGTAAGGAAGGCTATGTTGCAGGTACTCACTATCTCGGAGAGAGTTTTTTGCTTGCTCTTTCCAAGCAGCTGAATCCGCAGCATACTCTTTCGCTTACTGCTTTTGCCGCTCCTGTGGAGCGAGGTCTTACCTCCGAAACTTCGGGTATGGCTTATGATGCTTTTGGCAGTCACTATTACAATAGAGGTGTGGGTAGGGATGGAGGTAAGCTCCGAAATGCTCATGTGCTTAAAAGATTCGAGCCGGTGGCAACGCTTACTCACGATTGGAAAATCTCTCCAATGTCTACCCTATCTACAACTCTTTGGTATCGAGATGGGGGGAGTTCCGTTTCGGAGTTGAAGTGGAGAGGGGACAATCCTTATCCCGACTATTATCGTCTGTTTCCTCCATTTACTTCTACGGCACCGGGGCAGCACGATATGTTCATAAATTTTGACAAGATGCGGCATCGCAATCTTAATCCTTCAGGTGATACTCCGACCGATGATAACGGAAATCCCGTTGCTGTCGGAAACAGATCAGAGTATATTGTAGCCGGGAAAAACAGGAGACGAAGAGAACTTGTCTTCACCTCTCTTCTGAATACGTCTCTGTCCAATACCGTGAGATTGGACGGTGGTATTTCGGTCTCAGGCAATAGCAGCAGGTATTATAACCGGGTGCTGGATCTGTTGGGAGGTGATTACTGGCACGATGTGGATAGCCACTTGAACGGGAAAGATGCTTTTAGCGATTTGGATAACCCCTACACAGTTGTCCGAAAAGGGGATAAGTTCGGTTACTTCTATGCCACACGTCGTATGAGAAGCTCGCTTTGGGGACAGCTTCGCCACTCTTCCCGAAGATGGGAGAGCTTTATAGGAGCAGAGATAGGAGGTGATTACCTTGTTAGAGAAGGGTTTATGAGAAATGGTGCACACGCCTCGGAGAGTAAAGGCAAGTCAGCTGCCATCAATCACTTAACCTATAAGGTGAAAGGGGGAGCGCAGTACAAGATCAATGGAAGACACTATCTCTCCGCACATCTCTATACTTCTCGTAACGCGCCTCATACGGATATAGCTTTTCTTCTTCCCGAAAATAGCAACAGACTTACTCCAGGGCTGAATGCCGAAAAGAGTTTCTCCGGAGAGCTTTCTTATCTTCTTCGTAACGCGTTTGTAAAGGCACGTCTGACAGGATATATGACTCGTATTTGGGATAAAGGCGATAGGATCTCTTTCTATAACGATATCCGAAACACCATGGATCACTATCTCCTATCGGGTGTGGGAGAGCAGTACATCGGGGTAGAAGCCGGAGTGGAACTCAAGATCTCTCCTACCGTCAGGGCTATCTTGGTTGGAGCCGTTTCGGATAACAGCCATATCGGCAGTGCAATGCTCTCGCATTATTCCAATAACTCGAACCAAGGGACAGATGGTGAGGTCGTGAAGTGGAATGGGACGAAGATAGCCGGAGCACCGATGGAGATGGCATCGGTAACCCTCTCTTATAACTCGCCTTACCAATGGTATGCGGAAATCACTGCCAACTATGCCGGAAGGGCTTATGTCAAGATCAATCCGACCCTTCATACGGAGAGACTGCAAAAGGCATCAGGATTTCGATCCGAATATACTCGTCAAGAAGAGTTGGGACGACACTTCACACTCGATGCCAGAGTAGGAGGATCTTGGAAAGTGGCAAAGCGATACACACTCTCTCTTAATGTGAGTGCATCCAACGTGCTCAATAATACAGATATTAAGGTACAGGGATGGGATCAGATGCAGAACAGATGGAACAAACCGAAAGGAGGAGATGCCTCTCTTCTGACACCGGTAGAAAAACGCTATATGTATATGTATGGCATGACCTATTTTCTCAATGCCTCTTGGCGTTGGTAGTAACAGATAGTTTGGATTATTATAAAAAGACAGTCGAATGCTATGAAAAAGACATCAATAACTCTCGTATTGGTTTTCTCTCTGCTCTCTCTTCTTGCAGGATGTAAAGGGCAGCAGATCAATCAGGAAAAGCCCAAAGAAGATAAGGCGTATATAGAAAACGTAACGGAACAACCGCTTTCCGAGCAGGGGGCACAGCTCATCCTGCGGATCGAGAGTAGCAAAAAGTGGAAAATTGAGTGGCAGAAAGGAACAGGAGCATGGGTGGAAACCGACCAGAATCTTGAGGGACAAGGAGACAAGGCGATCACTCTTTTTGTACAGCCTAATCCCTCTTTTGAGGAGCGTACAGGCGAATTGACTGTATTTTTCCCCACTACTACCATTACGGTAACATTCCGTCAGAAGCCGTCACTGCTACCTGATAACCCTATTACTCCTCCCGATAAGAGGATGGAGATACCCCTGCTTTCCAATGATAAGAACCATAAGTTTATAGACTACAAAGTCTCTTTGGGAGGCACAACAATAGTGAACTACTCCCAAGAGTACGACCTTAAAGAGAAGCATAACAGGTGGGTGGCTTTCAGATTTGATGCCATAACCTCTCAAAGAAAAGTAGGCAGAACAGATGCGTGGAGCTGCGATCCGAATCTGCCCGACAATGTATGTATCGGCGGAACATTCCCTTCCGGAACAGACAGGGGACACCTTGTGGCATCGAGCGATAGGAGCTTCTCAAGAGAAGCTAATATGCAGACGTTCTACTATTCCAACATCAGTCCGCAGAAGAGTTCCTTTAATCAGGGTATCTGGCAAAAGCTTGAGGAAAGGGTCTTGCAGTGGGGACGGGATAGAAACTCTTGCGATACGCTCTATGTTGTAAAGGGTGGGACAATATATAATGGAGATATTTGGGGACACATAAGCCCTAAGAACAACAGTGCTCTTTCCGTTCCTATTCCGAAGTACTACTTCATGGCTCTTTTGAAGGTTAAGGATGGGAAGCACTACTCCATAGGTTTTATAATAGAACATAAGGATATTCCGACTTCCGATAAACTCGGTCTCTATACCATAACGATAAAAGAGTTGGAACAGCGTACCGGGTACAACTTCTTCCATGTCTTGCCTGATGAGAAAGAGAAGGATGTAGAGAGCAAGATAGATATTGCTTTCTGGCAAGGTATATAAGTAGATTTCCTTTCTGATGGGAGTCATACTCAAACAGAGTCTGAGAGGTACGGTCGTAACTTACCTGGGAGCTTTTATAGGCTTCTTGACGACCTTCTTCATCACGGTAACCTATCTTACGGCAGAAGAGATAGGTCTTACTCGCGTACTGTTTGAGGCTGCACTGCTGTTGAGTACGTTTGCCATACTCGGAGTACACACATCTTCCATAAGATACTATCCCTATTTCAGGCAAGAGGACGGACAGGAAAGGGGCTTCTTATCTCTTATGTTGCTCTTTCCGCTACTGGGAGTGGTACTCTTCGGACTTCTTTATATTTTACTGGAAGTTCCCATATCTTCATATTTTTCCAAGAACTCCTCTCTATTCGTGCAGTACTATTATATGGTACTGCCGTTGATGCTTTTTCTGCTGTATCAGAATCTGTTGGAGGTTTATTCGTCCATCAAACAGAAGATTGTAGTACCTCGCTTTCATAAAGAGGTAACCCAACGCTTATTATTGATAGGTGTTTACGTTGGATATGCCACATTCAATTTAACTCTTGACGCTTTCATCTGGATTTTTGTAGGGAGCTACGGATTGGTGGCACTATTGCAGTTCGGATATGTTTTAAGGCTTTCGCCTTATGCCTTAAAGGAGAGGATCAAGTTTCCCAAAGAGCAGAAGAGAGATTTTCTAAACTACACGCTTCTGGTGGTATTGTCTGCGCTGGGAGGAAGCATCGTCAGCCGCTTGGACATATTTATGGTATCCGCAAAGATGGGACTAAACTATGCCGGGATATATACGATAGCTTTCTTCATCGTGGCTATAATAGAGATTCCCTCTCGTTCGCTTCTTGCCATAACTGCTCCGATAGCTTCGGAGGCATTGAAGAATAAGGACACCCTTAAGCTGCAAGCTCTCTACAAAAAGGTTGCGTTGTATCAGCTGTTTGTGGGAGGATTTATATTTCTGCTTATTTGGGTAAACATAGACTTCATTTTTACCATTATACCCAACTCGCAAATATATTCCCAAGGCAAGTGGGTTGTCTTTTATCTCGGTTTATCGAAGCTTGTGGAGATAACATTCAACTTCGGCAACTCCGTCATCAGATACTCTCGCTACTACTACTATACCATACTTATCACATTTCTGCTCACGATACTCACGATCTTGACAAACAACTATTTTATCCCTCTTTTAGGGATGACGGGAGCATCGATAGCCACACTTATCACTTGTTTTATCAGCTACACGATATCTCAGTTTATTATAAAGATAAAGCTCGGCGTATCTCCTTTCAGTGGCAGATTTGCCCTCCTGTTTGTCATAATAGGCATTCTGCTCGTGTCGCATTCGTTATGGAAGATGGAGGCGATCGGAGGGAATATCTGGTTTGATGCCATCATCAAAAGCTTTATTTTTGTTGCCGTACCCGTTGCAATGGTGCTTCGACTGAAAATACTGCCGGAGCTGTCTCAGTACATATCGAATCTCTATAAAAACTTTAGGAAAAGAGTATGACACAAGAAACCGAAGAACAAGGAGTTGTTACCCTGATACCGTTTGGGAACATTGCGAACAGACTTTTGGCAGTAAGCTCTGCCATCTCTTACTTTTCCAGCATAGAGAAGCCGGTGGAGATTGTTTGGTTTAAGACACCGGAGCTGTGTTCGGAGTTTGAACGTCTGTTTCATCCCGATATCAGCTTTGATGAGAAATATGTATCCGTGAGGAATGCTACGATCAAAGACCACATCTTCAGAGACATCCCCAATGGTCGCAACTTTTTTCTTTCCAAGCTTCACGCGTTATGGGCGTACGATCACTGCATCAACTCCGACCACTATGCGTCAAACGAGGAGCTGAGAAAAGAGATTGTTACGACCCTTTCTTCCGGAAAAAATATAGACATCTGGCTGGCACTGAACAGAGCATTCTACATAACGCCCCGAATGTTCGACAATCTCATGCCTTCGGTCGAGGTAGTCAGTGCGGTGCGTTCGATCTGTTCGGGGTGGACGGAGAACGTCGTAGGCGTTCACATCCTGAGAGGAGACGAGCAGTACTCGTGGCGGCAAGATCCCATAGACCTTTATATAAGGCGTATGCAGAAGCTGATAGAGACAGACCCGTCCGTGAAGTTTTTCCTGTCGGCGGACAATTATGAGGATCGGGACAGGATCGCGACAATCTTCGGGTCGAGAGTCTTCACGCCCAAGCTGCAGAAAGACCCGGATACGGTAGAGGGAGTGATACAAGCCATGGCGGAGATTTTGGCTCTGTCCAAGACCAAGTATATACTTGGGGGAAAAGACAATCCCTACTGCACTGCCGCTACGCTTATAGGGGAGAAGCCTTTGGAGCAGATCTCCATTTACTTGTAGGCAGACCTCCTTTCATGTCGGCTACTCCATGACCATTTTGTAACCGATGCCGTAGACGGACTTTATCTTTATGTTTGCGTTCGAATCTTGCAGCTTCTTTCGCAAGTTTTTTATCTGTGTGTAGATAAAGTCGAAGTTGTCCACCTGATCTATATTATCCCCCCAGACAGCTTCTGCGAGAAGCTCTTTTCGTACGAGGCGATCCACTCTGTTGGCAAAGTAGAGCAGGATGTCGTACTCTTTTCTGTTGAGTTCAAGCCGGTTATCGGATACGGTTACGGAGAATTTATCCGGGAAAATCTCCACGTTCCCAAGGGAGATGGAGAGATCTCCGCTCTGATTTCTGCGGATGACGCTGCGGAGTCTGGCAGACAATTCTATCAGATGAAAAGGTTTGGAAAGGTAGTCATCGGCTCCGAGCTCCAGCCCCTTGACTTTATCTTCGACGGCATCCCGTGCGGAGATTATAATGATGCGTTCCTGTCTTTTTGCCTGTTTCATCTCCTCCAGCAGGGTAAGCCCGCTACCGTCCGGCAGCATAAGGTCGAGGAGCACCCCGTCATAAGAGTAGAGACCTATCTTCTCCCTTGCTTCAGAGAGTGTTTTTGCTATTTCCACGATGTATCTTTCTTTCGTGAGAGTCTCTGCGATAAGTTCTTGAAGTTGGGGTTCATCTTCCACGATAAGTATTTTCATTGTTTCTCTATACGGCTTAGTTGTTGTGTTTTTAGGTAAAGCGGTTAAATATCCGAGCCGAAATTTAGGGAATTTCTTTGAGAACAGCGAATTTACGGAAAAATATTTCTGCATATACGGAAAAATATTTCTGCATATACGGAAAAATATTTCTGCATATACGGAAAAATATTTCTGCATATACGGAAAAATATTTCTGCATATACAGAAAATTCTTTCCTTGCGGAAAGAATTTTTTTTCTTTTCCGTCTCCATCTTTGTCGGAGGCGGAGGTGCAAAAAAAGTCTTGGCCGCCACTTATGATTTTTCATAAATGACAGCCAAGACTCGGACCGGATATGTCGGTGGAGGAGTGGTGCGGATTTGCTACTCCGGCACGTAGATCACTTCTCCGTTTTCGAGCTCGTAAGCCACTCCCACGCGGCGTCCTTTGGAGCCGGAAGCATCGGTCTGCTCGTTGGATGGGGTGTATCGCTCTATTTTGTTGCCTTTCTTGGTGATGATCTCCATGTCTTCTTTGCCGGGGTTCTTCACTACGGTAAACTCCTCTTGGGTGAAGACTTCGGTCATGTTCATGTGCATCACCATCGCCACCATGAGTGCCACGGCAAAGACCATCGCAACGTCGAAGAGATTGACTACGACGCTTAGCGGATCGGAATCGTCCTCTTTATCAAACAGAGGTATGCGTCTTCTGCTTTTCATCGGTTGTCTGTGAGTATTCTGGAGATGTATTCAAGCTGATTGACCTCTTTGGCGTACCAGCGGCTCTTGATCTGCTGGGTGAGGAGACCCACGATGCTGATGACCAACCCCACGACGGTGGTGGCAAAGACTACCTGCATGTTGTATGCCATGCCCGACACGTCGCCGGTGGAAAGCCCTACGAGCGCCGGGCTCATGGCGATGAGCGTCCCGATGAGTCCGAGTATGGGACCCATCTTTGCGAGGATCTTCGAGATGGCGAGGTCTTTCTGTGCTTCGTTTTCAAAGCCGGAGATGAGAAAGTCCGAGTAGGCTTCGTTTGCCGGATGGGTGAGCAGGTCGCGGAGGTACTGCACGAAAAGCGAGTTGTCCTTGCGCGGAAGGCTCTCCTTGATCTCTTCGATGGTCTCTCTTGTGGCAGCCTTTATCTTTTGGTTCAGTGCCTTGTCGTTTGCCCTCTTGATCATGAACTGGTTGTAGAAGCTGCCCAACAGAAGCAGGGAGCGTCCGAAAAGAATGAGAAGCATGATGATGTCCGGGATGAGCAGACTGTTGGCTACGAAAAAAAGTAGTTTTGAGATTGTTTCCATTATGAGTTGTGATGATATGATGCGGATGTTAAGAGTATTGCTCTCGTTTGCGGCGAGCGCGGTCTTTGATGATCCATTTCCATTTGTGCACCCCTATGCCTAGAATGATCACCGCCACAATCACCATCAGTGCGTACACGATAGTGACGGAGGAGCCTGTGATCACTTCCGGTGCGGCATACACCACTTGCGAACTTCCTGTGGTGATGAGCCCCAGAACGCAGACGAAAAGCGCGGACAGAAGCTGCACCTCAAGACGGATGCTCTTCTCCGGCAAGAACGCCCTGAGCAGGTAGCTGAACAGGGAAAGGCCTACGACCACCGCGGCTATCATGCCGTAAGTGATGCCGTCGAAGGAGACACCAGGGAAGGCGTAAAATGTCTGCGCCAAAAGGTAGTAGAGGGCAGGGAAGAGCATCAGGGTAGGGTACCAGTAGAGGAGCTTTACCCAGACTTTCTTGTTGTCATGGTATTTCTGATGAAACGCCGTGAAAACAAAGGCGAGACAGAGTGCGGACTCTATCGTGATGAGAACGGAAATGTCCGCAAGTATCGCGCTGTTCTGCATGAGTGCCTGAAACTCTACCTTGGAGCTCTGAGTGGCATACGGCGATGCGATGAGCAGAAATAGCCCGTAAACGAGCGTAAACAACACCACTTGCCAAAGCTTCCAAAAGGAAAGCTTGACAAGTGTGTTGATGAATATGAATAGTATGAGGATCTGAATGAGAATGTCCATCTCTTTCTCCTGCTGTTAAGCTGTTTTTGTTCTTCTTTTCCGAAGCACAAAGATAAGGATAATGAATAGAACGACTACAACCGCGGCGATGATGATGCCGGTCTTCATGCTGCTGTCGTTGTCAGACTCCATCACTTCCGAGCTCTCTTTCTGCAAGCGGATGCCGTCTTTCGCTTCCACTTTGGTATCGGAAGAAGACTGCAGCATGGTGTTCAAGCTCTTCTTGTAGGCTGCGGCGTCTTGTTCCGGGAGCTTTTGTGAAATGAAGTCTTGGAGCTTCTTGTTTCCGGCAGAGAAGCCGAAGCCGGAAGAGCCAAACTCTGTTACCATCTCTTTGTGAACCTCCACGAGAGTCTTGATCTGCTCTTCGCTTGCCGCCCACATGCCTTTGCGGTGTGTCTCAAGCATAATGGCTGATATCTCTTGCAGGGCTGCAGGATTGGAGGTGCGGAAAAACTCTCTTGTTCCCAAGTTTTGAGTATCGGCTATATACATATTATATAGTTCGTCCCAGAGCTCTTTGTCTATCACGTTGGGCTTTGCAACGTTCCAGCCGAATGTGTTTGTGAAGATTTCAACAAGTCCCCCGGCAGCAGAAGAGCCGCTTTTCATGATCTCTTTGACGTAAACCGGATTGAGCACAGTGGTTCTGGCTTCAACTCCGATAGCTTCTTTAAGATCCTGCATTCGGGTACGGTTTCGATTTCTGTAATCGGCAAAGAACGCATCAGGGTCTTTACCTGTAACGTTTCGAATGGCAAGGTTCATACCTCCCATGAATTCATACACGTGGTCGAGGCTCAATGCTCCCCATGTGTTGCTTTGACGAGGTTGTACGATGACGTCCGTGTTGTGAAGAACACTTCGAAGAAGTCCGGCTTGGAATGCTCCCCACTCCTTGCTGTCGCTGTATATTGCTCCCATGTTGTTGATATACACATCGGCAATCTCTTTCTCGGATTCCCACTTGTCGCTGCTTGTAATCATACCCTGTATATTGGTACCATACATGCCATTGACACCACCGAACACTCTCTTTGTGGAAAGTTCACGAGCGGCTTTGGGAGAAAGACCATTTTCAACCAGCTGTCTTTCTATCTCCACTGTGGAGCTCTTTACCTGGTTTTCATATTCGCCTTCATCTTCTGCATTTGCTGCCATTTCCACAGCTCTGCTGAGTAGCATCAGACGAGAAGCAGCCAGATCGCGGAACTGCCCGGATGTTTGAACAACAATGTCTATACGAGGACGTCCGAGATCTTTTGCAGGGATAAGACGAAGATCCGAAACTCTTCCAAATGTATCCCTTATAGGTTCCACTCCAAGCATATAAAGGGCTTGACCAATGGTTGTACCTTCACTTTCTATGAACTCACTGCTCCAGAAAGTATAGCTGACCTTTCTTGGATATTCTCCGTGCTGCTTCTTATACTGTTCCAGTGTTGAGTTTACCAAAGCAACTGCACGGTCCCATGCAACTTCTGATGGAGTGTTCTCTGCATTGATAGAGTAGAGGTTGCGTCCGGTAGGAACGGCATTAGGGTTCGCCACGGCATCCCCTCCGGAAGATGGTGCAATATAACCACCATTGAAAGCGTTGATAATACCACTTAGTTCTGCTTCCGGACTCTCCAATAAAGCACTTCTATATCGTAGAATATTGGTTATTGTGCGCTCTATTTCAAGTATTGCACGAGCACGATCTCTTGCCTCTTTTGTAGGGGCCTCTGCTTTCATACCCATAGCCGCGTGTGGATGCTCTACCGGTTTCTCAGCATTTGCAGCATGAGGATGCTCACCTTTCGCCATTTTTGCGTGTGGATGTTCTGCAGGCTTCTCAGCATTTGCAGCATGAGGATGCCCATCTTTTGCCATTTTTGCGTGTTTTTGCGTGTGGATGCTCTGCCGGTTTCTCAGCATTTGCTGCATGAGGATGTCCACTTTTCTCCATTTTTGCGTGTGGATGCTCTCCTGAAGGGGCGTCCTTGGGTTTGCCCATATTACCGGAAGAGTTTCCTCCTCCCATCATCATAGGTCTTGCCGGCTTCAATATCTGTTTTGACTGTTCAATTTCATCAACACTTATCTTAGCTACGGATGCAACAAGTGTATTATCTACCGCCTTGCCTGCTAAGATTTGGCGAACAAGAGTTTTGGCAGGTTCCAAGTAGCGTTGTGTGAACAAAGGTCTATTGTTGAGTTCTTTTTCTGTTACTCTTCCACTCATCCTATCGAGATTTGCAACGCTGTAAGCGATAGGATCGGCACTCATTGCAAGCACTGTCGATGAGATTTTTTCAGCTTCATAAGGAATGCCTGTGGTATAGAGCATACCATTCATTTTCTCATTGGCAATTTCTTCTGCAAAGTTATCTATCCGTTCTATCTCTTCTTCCGTATAAGGCTTTGTTGCTATACTATCAAGGCGAAGATCTCTGTGAATTCCCATTTCCATGGCAATCTTCTTTACTGCAATAGAAGCCTGTTCCTGCTTTTCAGGATCTGCTTTGTAGTAGTCTCTGATCCTGTTTTGCAACTTAGAAAAGAGTCCGCGCGTCTGGCTCTCCATGAAAGCTGGAGTTAAATAAGATATTGTAGTGGCGTAAGATCTTCTCTTTGCCATCATGCTTTCTCCGATATTTCCTATTGTATAATAGTAGTAGTGTGGTACTGAACCCACAAGTCTGTCCGGCCAGTCTTGGTGACTCAATGCAACTTGCTTTTGAGGAGTAAATTCCAAACTGCCATGAGTTCCGAAGTGCATCATTAAATCCGCCTTGAACTCATGTTGTGTCCATAGATAGGAAGCTATATAGGTATGAGGAGGAGCCATTTTTGCTCCGTGAACTATTGCAAACTCATCATCCCCTAATCCTGCCATAGGTTGAGGTAGAAGCACCACATTTCCGAACTCTATTCTGGATACGGCAATGTGTGGAACACCATCTTTCATCGTGCTCATATACGAACCGGGAGCCTCTCCATAAGTGGATACAACATCAGTGTATCTTTCCGGAGTAAGACTTTTTGCTACCCAACTTTCGTAGTCTGCCTTGCTTACAAGAGCAGGGTTGCCTTCTTTCATGAAAGTATCAAAAGCTCCCTCCGCATAGGTACTTAGTATTGCCCCTTGCTTCATGATGATCTTTTCAAACTCTTTTACGCTTTCCGGGAGGTTTTCCACCTTATAGCCTTCTGCTTTCATCCTTTTAAGGACATTATAGATTGCTGGAATTGTTTCAAGTCCTTGAGCTGCAAGAGATGCTTGCCCTGGACCTTTGAAGAAGTAGATGGCGACCTTTTTATCCGCATTCCTCTTTTGTTGAAGAGTGATGACATTGGAAACGATTTCGGTGAAGGTCTTTAGGCGTTCGGGCATGGCTTTGAATAGGTAGAGACCGCTTGGATCTTTTTCCTGAGCGATAAGAGAATAGGGGTAGATAGCACCATCCAGCTCCGGCATTACGAGGCTTTGCCCCATAAATCCTCCAAACATTCCCATAGGATCAGCCTCCCATTTCTCTCTCAGCTGCATTATTGAAAGAGGAGCAAAAAGCGGAATATTGCGCTTTTTCAACCAATCTACTGTTACCTCTCCATTACCCATCATTATGCGTCCGTGAGGGAAATATATCACGGCATCGGGTTGAATAGAGTCAAGATAAGCTACTCGCTTGTCCATATCGCAAGCAATAGGATAAACCATGTAGCCTGCGTTTTCAAAAGAAGAAATAATGCTGTTAAGGTGCTCTCTATTTCCACTGAACGGATCATGAATACCGGGTAGAATTGCTATTCTTCCTGCTTTTTCATTGAACTTGTTTTGTGATTTGAGATAGCTTTCATAGGTTTCCTTACTTGCAAAGAACTTATCATCTACGGAAGTAAAGAAAACGTTAGACTGATTCTCTACCACAGGTTGAGGCTCTTTTACAAATAGCACTTTTTTGTCTATCTCCTTCCGGATGTAGCGAGCCATATTTTGGTAGTTTAGCTTATTTCCGCTTCCGAGATACCCTGATATGGCTTTAATATGAATGCTATCGAGATTGCAAATATCATTTTGAGGATTTGTGACTGATGACATATATATAGGTGTACCCTTATCAGCCAATTTTTGTATGGTTGCTCTTTCTGCTTCTGAAATCTTAAGACCCATAGCAAAGCCGAGTACGAAGTCAAACTTACTGAGACGATCAACTTCTTCTGCATCAACGGCTTCAAACTTGATCATAGGATCTTGATTGGACAAAGCTATTCCCGCAACCTGAAATTGAGGGAAGTTATACAGAGCTATTTTTGTTGGAGCAGCAAGTTTGAACCAAGCTACTCCTAAAGAGACCACAACTAAGAGGCATATAAGAGCCCAAAGTCCCCATTTTTTAGAGCTACGCTTCATAATAATTTAGAATGTTGAATTAAAGTTTTTGAACGAGCAAAGGTATCTTTTCTCCATATCAATCTCAATACCTATATATAGTGATTTGTTGAATAAATATACCTCCTGATTACTGACCATTATTTACTTCTGATATTGTGTTACAGACTGAATTTTAGTGGCTTGTACGAGAAATATAAAATGATTATCTTCGTCTTTCGGAAAAAGCCCACTTTGTGTGGGTTCCATTAACTCCACAAAAGACAAAATTGTAGTTATCAGTATGAAAAAATTCTTTTTATCGCTTGCTTTGTTGCTGTGTGGTGCGAGTGCCTATGCACAGCTTCACAGCTTACAAGGGTACGAGTACGGAGTGCATTCTTCTCCTACCGGGAAGGAGTGGGAAAGCCCCGAATGCCTTTCTCTGAATAAAGAACAGCCACACGCTTGGATGTTTTCTTTTGCATCCGTGGACGAAGCACGAGCTGTTTTACCACAAAATAGCAGTTATTGGAAGAGTCTCGATGGAACGTGGAAGTTTCATTGGGTCGGGAATCCTAATGAACGCCCTGTGGAGTTTTTCCGTCCGGCTTACGATGTATCCCAATGGGATGATATAACAGTTCCTTCTTGTTGGAATGTCGTTGGAATCCAAAAAGATGGATCATTAAAGTATGGTACACCTATCTATGCCAATCAGCCTGTAATTTTCCAGCATAAGGTTGCTGTTGGAGACTGGAAAGGTGGAGTTATGCGTACGCCTCCTAAAGACTGGACTACCTATAAGGACAGAAATGAGGTGGGTTCATATCGCAGAACATTTGATATCCCCGCTGATTGGACCGGAAGACGAGTTTATCTGAACTTCGATGGCGTTAACTCTTTCTTCTATCTCTGGATTAACGGAACCTATGTCGGTTTTTCCAAAAACTCCAGAAATACCGCCTCTTTTGATATTACCTCTTATCTCGTAAAAGGAGAGAACAGCGTTGCGGTGGAGGTGTATCGCAACTCGGATGGCTCTTTCCTTGAAGCACAGGATATGTGGAGACTTCCGGGTATCTTCAGAAGTGTATATCTTACATCCAAACCGGATGTTCAGCTAAGAGATTTGGTTGTTATTCCTTCTTTGATGAACGGATATAGCGATGGTCGTTTGAGCATCAAAGCAGAAGTTCGCAATCTTTCATCAAAGAGAGTAGAGAAAGGGTATAGCATCTCTTACGAGCTGTTCAAGAATAAGCTTTACAGCCAGAGCAACTCTCCTGTCGAACTCTCTAACCCTGTTTCATCTTCATTGAACAAGCTTGAAAAGCAGAGCAGAACGGTTGTAGAAACTACTTTGGATCTGAAAAAACCTGATCTTTGGAGTGCTGAAGCTCCACACTGTTATACTCTTGTGGCTAAGCTTAAAGATAAAAAGGGACGAATCATAGAGACGGTATCTACCCTTGTCGGTTTCCGTCAAGTGGAGATAAAGGATACAGAAGCAAAAGATGATGAGTTTGGTCTTGCCGGACGCTACTATTATATCAATGGTAAGCCTGTAAAGTTGAAAGGTGTAAACCGTCAAGAGATCAATCCTGAGAGTGGAAATACCATCACAACAGAGCAGATGATAGAGGAGATAATGCTCATGAAGCGTGGCAATATCAATCATGTTCGCTGTTCTCACTATTCCAACTTCCCCCAGTGGTACTACTTATGCGACCTTTATGGTATTTATCTTGAAGATGAAGCCAATATAGAGAGCCACCAATATTATTATGGTAAAGAGTCGCTATCTCACGTTCCGGAGTTTAAGGATGCTCACGTCGGACGGGTAATGGAGTTGGCTGCTGCTCATGTCAATTCTCCTTCTGTGGTGATTTGGTCTTTGGGCAACGAGGCCGGTCCCGGCGAAAACTTTGTACACGCTTACAAAGCTCTCAACAGCTTTGACCCTTCTCGTCCGGTACAGTATGAGCGTAACAATTCCATTGTGGATATGGGTTCCAATCAGTATCCTTCCATTGCTTGGACCAGAGAAGCGGTGAAAGGAACATATAAAAATATCAAGTATCCTTTCCATATTTCAGAGTATGCCCACTCTATGGGTAATGCCGGAGGTAATCTCTCCGACTATTGGGAGGCAATAGAGAGCACAAACTTCTTCTGTGGTGCAGCCATTTGGGACTGGGTAGATCAGGCTCTTTACAAGACCGATCCACAGAGTGGAACCCGATTCTTTGCCTACGGAGGAGATTTCGGAGACAAACCGAATAGTGGTATGTTCTGTATGAATGGTATTCTTTTCCCGGACCATACACCCAAGCCTGTATTTTGGGAAGTGAAGAAGGTGTATCAGAATGCCGGTATTACATGGAAAGATCGTGACAAAGGAGAGATTGAGATCTTTAACAAGCGCTATTTTACAGACCTTTCGGATCTATATCTTACATATACCATCATAAAAGATGGTGTGCGTGAAAAGTCTGTCAGACTCGATATGCCTGTCATCGCTCCACGTAAAAAGGCTGTCATAACTCTACCTATATCCGGTATTGAACTTGACAAATATGCAGACTACTATGTCCAAGTGCAACTTCATTTGGCTAATGACGAACCATGGGCAAAGAAAGATTTTGTTCAGATGGAAGAGCAACTTCTTCTTCAAACTGCAGAAGTGAAAGGCTCTATAACCACTCAGCAACCTGTTAAACCCCAAGTAAAACAGACGCCGGAGAGTATGACCATAAAGGGAAATGAGTTTACCATTGTCTTCGATAAGCGTATCGGCTCTATCACTTCTTTGGAATACGCCGGCAAGCAGATGCTGAAAGAGGGTACTGCTATAACATTGGATGCGTTCCGTGCTCCTACGGATAATGACATTTGGGTCTATCGTTCTTGGGTGGAGAATGGGCTTCACGACCTTAAGCATAAGGCTGTTTACTTTGGTAGTCATATTTCCAAGGATGGTACTGTAAAGGTTTCCACAATGGTCGAATCTCAAGCAGACGGCTCATTCCGGATAACAGGAGGATCAAGCGGACACTATAAAATAGAAAAGGTTAAGGATGAAAATAAGAGTGGAAATCCGTTCAAGTTTACCTCCAATCTTGTTTGGACGATATACCCTGATGGGTCGATAGAACTCCAAGCCAATATATCTTCCAATAAACCGACGGCAGATCTGCCAAGACTGGGCTACTATATTCAGACACCTAAGTGCTTGTCTCAATACACCTATTATGGTCTGGGAGAGCACAACAACTATGCCGACCGCAAAGCCGGAGCCTATATGGGTAAGTACAGCAGCAGCGTGGAAGAGCAGTTTGTTCCGTTCCCAAAACCTCAGAGCATGGGCAATAGGGAAGGGGTTAAGTGGGCTTCTCTGACAGATAAAGAGGGTGTCGGAATGCTCTTTGTCTCTTCCGAAAAAATGTCTGTTTCGGCTCTACCTTGGAGCGCATTGGAGATGACTTTAGCTCCGCACTGGTATGAGCTACCCGAAAGCAGTGCTAATCATATACACCTCGACAAGGCGGTGATGGGGCTTGGAGGCTTCAGCTGTGGACAAGGACCTCCTCTCAATCATGATAGAATCAAAGCAGACTCTCACGCGTATGCTCTTTTGATTCGTCCTCTCAACGGAACAGATGCCACAGAACTGTCCAAAGTCTCTTTGTCCGATGTAAAACCTCTTTCTATTGTTCGTTCTACAGACGGAGAGGTAACACTTTCTGCGGATGGAGCAAATAGTTCGGATATTCTCTATACTCTTAGTTCGAGCAAGAGAAAGTCACCAATGGTGTACAATGCTCCATTTGAAATGAGAGAAGGAGGAGTGGTTACCGCATACAGCAAGCAGACTCCATGGTTGAAGAGTATGAATAGTTTTGACAAGATAAACGTTGTCAAGGTTTCTGTTGCAGAGGTTTCAAGTGAAGAGCCGGAAGTGGGTATCGCGACAAATATGCTGGATCAAGACACAGAGACGATATGGCATAGCATGTACTCTGTAACGGTAGCAAGCTATCCTCATTGGATCTCTTTCGATGCCCGCAAAGAGACAGAGCTCAAAGGCTTTACGCTATTGCCAAGACAGGACGATTCGGATAACGGTCGCATCAAAGCTTATTCCGTTCAGATCAGTAACGATGGAAAGAAATGGAGCGATCCTGTTATCACGGGAGAGTTCGACAAGTCTAAGCAGATGAAGACCGTTATGTTCAAGTCTCCTGTTCGCACTCGATACATTCGTTTCAATGCTCTTAGCTCTCACACGGGAGCAGATTTTGCTTCGGCTGCAGAGATTACATTTGTGGAATAGACCGGAAAGATTTTAGTTCCGATACAAGACATATTGTTTGATAGAGAGTCCCGGCTTTGGTTTTATACCGAGTCGGGACTCTTTTTATATAAGCCGACCAAAAGGTGTTATGGCTTCAATGCTCCGAAATCTATGCCCCTTATCGAACTTTTCCCTTGGGACAACTTTTGTTTAATAGTTATGGAAAACGGTTTAATCCGATATATAAGTTTCTTTGAAGCCTTATCGTTTTATAAATCAAGCTTTGATGTCCGGAAACCGGGATTTGATTTGTAGGAAGCAAGCCTTGCTTTATTACAGTCAGGTTTTGATTTCTTGGAATCAGGTCTTGCTTTTCAAGTTTTAACCGATTTAGACACAAAAAGGAATCTGTTTGGAGAAGATTTTATAGGCGTTTACAGGAGAAGTTAAGGCTACAATCTCAAACTGATATTATGTATTCGGACAGGATATTATACAAAAAGGAGTTGTCAGAAATCCTTTTTCTCCATGCCGTTAAAATAAAAAATAACACCTCTATTTGTAAATAGAAGTGTTACCATTAGCTTAACAGCTCAACAGCTGTGGATATCTTAATTCTGACGTTTGGGAGTGAAAAACAAGCTGTTACTTAAGTTCTAGTTCACTACCCGGTTTGAAACGTACAGTAGACTTTGCAGGAATTGTGATGCGTTCTTTTGTACGTGGGTTAGTGCCGGTGCGTTTTTCTCTTTTAGTTACAGAGAATGTTCCGAAACCAATGATCGCAACTTTGTTTCCAGCTTTCATTTCATTTTTCACCACTGTTTGGAAAGCATCAAGAGCTTTTTTTGAATCAGTCTTGGTTAGACCGGCTTTTTCAGCAATAGCCGCAATAAGTTCAGTTTTATTCATCTCGAAAAATTATTTGGTGTATGACATAATATAATATATCCGGAATCGATTATATCCCAAAAGTACTCTAAATGTTTTAATTAACAAAATATTAGACTGTTTTTTTTCATTCTTCTGCTCCAATTGTTGAGAAAGTAACTCTAAAGAAGGGGAAATAAGATTCTGATAACACATATAAATTTTTATAAAAAAGAAAGAAGAACTTGAATTTATTTCTTTTTCTTGTGTTTCTTATTTTGTATCACAAGCTCCTCTTCCGCTTGGTTAGCGACTTTTTTAGTACCTTTGGATTGTTCAAAAACTTGTTAGTATTCTTAGTACCAATCGAACATGAAGAAACGTTTTATCGGACTGACGCTGTTATTATTGGGTGGTGGAACAAGCGTTGTTGCTCAACATCGCCCCATAGATATGCCGCACTTCGTTTCCAAGATAGGGGGCTCTTGGGACGCTTACCATAGACACAATACACTCTATACCTCCTATAAAGTGCAGAAACCCTTCTCTTGGATAGACGCCTATATGCCTGTGTTGGAGCAGGAAAAAGAGTTGATTTTAGCTCTTTCTTCTGCCAAGAGCGGTGCTCCTTCGGCGGAACAGATGTTGCTTTACTTTATAGAGAAACATCCTCAATCGGCATCTACACTCTATGCTAAAGCCGCTTTGGGAGAATACTATTTCTTTCAAGAGAATTACAGAAGTGCGGCCTATTGGTTGGATCTTCTCGATAGAGACTTCCTGCCGGAAGATCTTTCGGAAAGGATGTCCTACTATTTGGCATATTCGTTAATGAAGGATAGAAGAGAAGATTTGGCTTTGAACATATTTGCTCCTCTTGTTTACAGCAAGAAATACTCCAAAGAGTCTTCTTTTTATGCCGGATATATAGCATTTCAAAAAAGAGACTATCCTGCGGCTTTTAAGTACTTTAGACCGATAGAAAATGACTTCTTTTATGGGCTTTATGTCGGTGCTTATGAGGGAGAGATGCTTTTGGAGCAGGGTAAGTATAGCGATGCTCTTCCTTTGGCAGAGCGTACCATAAAAAAAACAGGAGATAGAGAGGCTGTGGCTTCCGCTTATAGAGTGGCAGGGTTATCGGCTGCTCAACTCTCTTTGAGCCGTAAGGCTCTGGAGTATCTCTCTTCTTATGTTGCCATGACAGATGCTCCGGGACGTTTGGAGCTTTTGACCCTTGGGCAGGAGCAGTACAAGCTGGAGCTGTATTCGGAGGCAATGCAGCACTTTAGCAAGGTGGCAGACGGAACGAATGACTATATGTCTCAGTTGGCACTCTACTATAAGGGATTGTCTGCACTCTCTTCGGGAAAGCTTCAAGATGCTTATAATGCGTTTGTGAACTCTTCTCAAATAGAGGTTTATCTGCCTTTGGTTCAAGCGGCAGAGTATAATGCCGGCATGATTCTGTACAATGAACATCCGGGAGAGATAGGTGTCGGAACTGAGGCGTTAGGAAAGTTCGTCAGCAAGCATCCCCTCTCTGAGTACAGGGATAAGGCTGTTTCTTATCTTGTGGATGCTTATGGTAGAACATCCGATCATGTTGGAGCCATAAAGGAGATAGACAAGATCACTCCTCTACCTAAGGAGTTGGTAAAACTTAGGCAAAAGATCACTTTGAATAAGGCGAACACACTGCTTGGTACAGGTAATGTGGTAGCCGCAAAAAAGGAGTACGACGATATTATAACCTCTAATGGCGATGCCGAGAGCGTCGCAGAGGCTTATTTGTGGAAAGGAGAACTGTTCCACAGAGAGGGTAACTATAATGAAGCTATCAGGAGTATTCAAACCTATATACAGATGATACCGAAAGGACAGGTTGTTAATCCGATAGCGTATTACAATCTGGGTTACTCTTTCTTCAACTTGGAGCGTTGGGGAGAAGCACAAGAGGCTTTTAGAAATTATCTCTCCCTTACCGCTACGACATCCGAGGCAGATCATACAAATGCTTACAACAGGCTTGGAGACATAGCGGTGATGCAAAGAGAATATGATGCTGCTTTCTCTGCATACACAACTGCAATGACAAGAGGTGGTAAGGATGCAGACTATGCTGTACTGAAGCGTGCTCATATCATGGGGCTGCGAAAGAACTATCAAGGGAAAGCTTCGGAGTTGGAGTCTTTGGTTGTCAAATATCCTAACTCTCCCTACATTCAAGAAGCTCTTTATGAGAAGGGGCGGGCATTGACGTTCATTGAAAATAATACGGGCGCAAGAACAGAGTTCTCCAAAGTTTTCAATGGTTATCCCGATAGTGATTTTGCTCCTAAAGCAGGTGTACAACTCGCTCTCTCTTTCTTTAATGACAACGATCTGAATAGAGCCGCGGATATATATGCAGAGGTCATAAGGCGTTACCCTAACAGTGGAGAAGCCAAATCTGCTCTTCAAGACCTCAAGAGTATATCCGTACGTTTGGACAGAGTAGATGAGTATTCGAGACTTGCACAACTGGTGGATCAATCCACAGGAAGTAAAAACTCCGATGAAACAGAGTCTTTAACATTCTTGGCGGCAGAACGTCTTATTTCTCAAGGTAAACAGAAAGAGGCTTTGGAGGCAATGAGACGCTATGTGGAGAGATATCCCAACGGATCTTTTAGAGATCAGGCGGAGTATCACCAAGCTTATATCCTTTATAAAGAGAGAAGATATAGTGAAGCACTTCCTATCCTGATCGCTTTGGAGAGGAGAAATAATACGGCTATTCAAGGAGATGTTTTGAAGATGTTGGCTCAGACCTATGAGCAGTCCGGAAATTATGATGCTTCAATTTCTACTTATGTACAGCTTGCAAGAAGATCTGCACAAAATAAACAAGGGGTAGAGTCTGCTCTTTTTGCTGCCTTGGCTGTGGCAGAAAAGGGAGGGGAGGTTGATATGCTACGCTCATTGGCCAAGGAGATAGAGTCGGGCAGGTTCAAAGCTTATGCTGCTTCTGCTCCGATACTGAATTATGTTGCCAAGAAAATCCTTGAAAATGGAGAGTATCAAGAGGTCTTGAACCTTACTTCTGCAGCTATGAAGCTGGACGCAAGTAAGCAAACTCTCTCTGTCAGCCAAGTATTAGAGGCTGAAGCTCAATATGGTTTAGGACGGATAGCTGTGGCTAAAAAGAGTGCCGAGGCTTATCTGGAAAAAGGGTATAATGACTCCTATTGGATTTCAAGAGCATTTATCTTGCTTTCGGATATAGCCGTTAAGCAAGGGGATAAGAATTTGGCTCTGGAGTATCTGAAAGGTGTAAAGAGCAACTATAAGCCTACCGGAAAAGATGATATTCTCTCTAAGGTAGACTCCAGACTAAGTTCTCTCAAGTGATAAACAAGTTCAAGAGTAGTGAAATGAAAAGATATAACAAAGGTATTCTATTTGCAATATTCGGTATTGGAGTGGTTATGTATCCTTCTGTACTGGATGCTCAGACCGTAAAACAGGACTCTCTGAAAAGAGAGGTTGTACTTGAGAAAGAGTATATTCCTGTTGGTAGTGTTGTTAAAAAAGAGTTCTTTAATCCCTTACCCCAAAAGCCGACAAAAGCAGCTCTTCCGGTCTCTTTTATTAAAGATGCTTTTAGTGCTGCAACCAAATATCAGCGTCAGGAGTTGGCACCATTGAGAAACCTGCATCAACCGGATCAATTTCCTCAAAAAGGGTATCTAAGACTTGCGGGAGGGTATCCTTTGGAGTATAGTGCCGCTGTCGGTGTTGCACAGAAAACCGGAGAAAATAAAATATCTTCTCTTCATTTGAGACATGAAGGGGTTGGATATGGAGCACATCATCCTGAATTTGACAACAAAACAGATAGAAGAGATCATTCTACGGATCTTCTTGCTCGTATGCGTATGCCGGCATTAGGAACGTTTGCGGATATTTCTGCTCGATTTCTATATCAGAAGAGATCTCTTTATGGTCTGACAGGACTAAAAAAAGAGGATGGGACAGCAATAGATCCGACTAAGACTCTGACACCGCCTTCTCATAATGTTTGGGGTGGTGCATTGACATTGGAGCTACAACCTAAACAGATGCTTTATGAAGATGGGTGGGCGATTTCCGGAAATGCCATTGCCTCTTTTCTTGACAAAGCAGATATTCATCGTTTGCCTGGTGGAGATAAGAGTATTCGAGCAGCGGAGTTGAATGTTTCCGCTCAAGCCATGCTCTCTTATCACTTTCGCGAGATTTGGAGTGCCGGAGTAAAGGGATTTGTACAGCATTATCATACCGGTGGACCTACCATACAATCTTTTAGACTAAACAGACTGCTCTTTTCTGCTTCTCCATTTATTGGTATTAACAGCGAACAATATGGGGTAAATGTTGGAGTAAGGGTCTATAATCGTGAAAGTGGAATTTCCAATTTGGCAATAGCTCCGGATATTGATCTAAGGTACTCTTTTGGAGATCAACGTAAGCTTGCTCTTCGACTGAAAGCTGATGGCGGAGCACTTTTGCCTACGCTGTATGAGCAATTGGAGCAGAATCCGTATCTGAATATTACAAGTGGAATGACTAATGCGTTGAACTCCACAGCATATAGAGTGCTTTTAGGTGCGACCTATGGATCTCTAAATGGGTTTCATGTAGATGTTGAGGGAGGATTTGCAGACCATTATGCAATGACAGAATATGGGACTTTCTCCTACGGATACAAAGATGATGGCTATATCGTGAATATGCAAATGGTAGAAGCCAACAGACGAAATCGGATAAAAAATATATTCCTTAATGGTGCTGTAGGCTACTATTCTCCTTATGGATTTATGCTTAAGGCTTTTGGTAGCTTTAATCGTTATATGCTGCCGGATGAGAAAGAGCATTCTATTTTGGGGCTTCCTGCATTTACTCATGGAGCTATTTTTAGTTACAATGTCAAGGACAAGTGGTTGTTCAGAGCGCTTTACTCTTCCGATATGGGAGTTACTTTCTTTTCTCCGAAGCAACCCTCCTCTGCAACTCGAGAAGAAGTCAGTCTTCCAATGTCGTTTAATATAGATCTTGGAATAACCCATACATTCAACCATAAGTACAGTCTGGGTTTGGAGGTAAATAATCTTCTTAATACTTCTACTGCAAGATGGATTGGAGCTCCCCGGAAAGGTTTGACTGCTTTGATGGCTTTTAATATAAATTTCTGATATATAATAGAGAGATTTGGCTCTCGATTAAAAACGAACAGGACTTATTTATGCACACTATACCGGACGTTAAACCAACGAAAGAAAATAAGGCGGAAGTCTATGAAACTCTTTATGAGTATGCAAAAGGACTTTTAGACTCTTCTCTTCCTTTAATAACGAATATGTCCAACTTTGTTGCTCTTCTTCACCATACATTTGAGTATCACTGGACAGGTTTTTACATGATAAATAAAGAGGGAACGGAGCTTGTCCTTTATCCTTTTCAAGGACCGGTGGCCTGCACTAAGATAGGCAAAGGAAAGGGTGTTTGCGGAACAGCATGGGAACGCGCCACTACTATCGTGGTACCGAATGTCGATGAGTTTCCCGGTCATATCGCTTGCAGTTCTCTTTCAAAAAGCGAAATAGTAGTTCCTCTGTTTGATAACAAGGGAGAGGTCGTTGGTGTATTGGATATAGATAGTGCAGAGCTGGATACTTTCAACGATGATGATCGAAAAGGGTTGGAAAGATTACTTTCTCTATTTTTGGACATAGTTTAGAGAGATAAGATTGAATAAATAAGTATTCCGTGTAGTGATATGATAGAGGTTCATTGTCCGTTTTGCGAACGCATCCATACTAAAGAGCAATATAAAGAAGAACGAGAGGGAAGTGGCATGAGTATTACTTGTAATGCTTGCTACAAAACGTTTTATGTGTATCGTTCTAAGTTGGATCTTCCAACAGATAGAGTTAAACGTGCAGCGTCTATCGTACTTTCTGAAGAGTTGGATACCACAATGCCACACTTTACCATAGTGGAGAATATTTTTGCTTACGAACAAAAATATGCTTTACCCGAAAAGGGAGAGATAGTGGTGGGAAGAAAGAATAAAGATTCAAATGCAGATCTCCAAATTTATACTTCAGATCCAAGCATGGATCGTCTTCACTTCGTATTAGGAAAGACGGGTAGAGGAGAAAAAGCCTACTATTATGTCAGAGATAACGAAAGCAGGACAGGGACATTTGTCAATAATGCCCTTCTACAAAAGGGGGAGAAGTATAGGCTTAAAGATGGCGATGTCCTGAGTGTAGGAGCTTCTTCCATTATTATATCTTTGGGCGAGAATGAAGATGAAGAGGAATGGGATCTTTCAGATTTTGATATAGAGTAGAAATAGAATGATAGAGGGAGAAGAACAAAGACCTCAAGTGGAGGACAGATATTCCAGAGTAGAGATGTTTGCTTTGGGAGAGGGGAATGGTAAAGACCCAAACTCTCCCAATGTTTTGATTCTTAGGGAGGTCAAAGGAACAGCCGGCTTCCCAATACTTATTCCTTCGTTGGTTCATCCTCTGGTTAAGATGCGTCTTCGTATCGGATCTATTTTACCTAAAGAAGAGTCCGTGACGTTATTGGATGCTCTTCTTCTCCACACCAACTATCGTGTAGAAGAGATACGCATAGTAGAGGAACTTTTAGTGCGAAATAGCTGTTGGATAAAAATACAAGGAGATAATTCTGAGGGAAATGCTCATACATCTTATTTTGAGGCTCCTCTATTGGATTCGGTTCTTGTCGGAATTAGAAAGCGAACTCCCATATACGTGCACAAAGACCTGTTGGATAAGTTTAGGGATAAGCTTGTTTTCAATTCAGATCACATTATTATAAGATTGAATTTGGAAGACAGCAAGCAAAAGTCTTCTTTGATAGCTCTTGGAGAGAATAGTGGGAAAGGGAATACTATTAGACGTGTCTTCAATGAGACTTACGCTGTCTTAGGAAAGGAAATCTCTGATGAACAGCTTGAGAGACTGCATATTTTAGAAGTCTTTCAAGAGAAGATAGAAAGTACTATTCCGGATCAGATCCCTTTGATAGACTTGTTGGTTGAGGCTGATATGAAAGATCTAAAAGAGGTCTTGGGTACTATGGTGAAGGAAGAAAAGTATGAATGGGCATCCATCCTTCATGATGTTATTAAACAGAAAGGATGTTCTGATGATATTTCTTAGTAAAGCTAAACTGAGATGAAAAAGGGAACAAGAGCTACGAAGATGATTTTTAATGAGTTGCCTTCTTTTTATTGTCCTGACGTAGAACTCTCTCCGGTGCTCTCTTTGGAAGAGTCCGCTCATGCCGTAAAGGTGCTTCGATTGCAATCCGGAGACCGGTGCAATGTTTTGGACGGTAAAGGCAAAATGTATGCTTGCACTCTTGCAGAGACAGATCCGAAGGCAGCAATAGTTTTGGTCGACTCTGTGATTCAGGAAATCGAAAGAGGAGGATTTTCTAAGTGTATAGTTTGTATGGCTCCCACTAAAAACAGAGATCGTACGGAGTGGTTCATCGAGAAAGCTGTCGAACTGGGTGTTTCGGATATTATTCTTTTGCATTGTGATCGCTCCGAAAGAGAAAAAGTAAGCGTAGAGCGTCTTGAGAAGATAATGGTATCGGCAATGAAGCAGAGCAGACATCTTTTTCTGCCTTCATTGAGTGTTGGTCTTTCTGTTGAGGAAGTGTGTCGGAAATGGAAGGGGATAGAGCAAAAATTTATAGCCTACTGCGCCGAAACTTTTCCTAAGAAAGATCTTGCTTCAACCATGACAGCCGGTAGTGATTGTATAATAATGATAGGTCCGGAAGGCGATTTCACCGATACTGAGGTTCAGAAAGCAGTGGATAGTGGTTACATCCCTGTTTCTTTGGGTACATATCGCTTACGAACAGAGACAGCGGCTCTCTATGCTCTTGCGTCTTTCAGATGTATCAATGATAGAAAACAATAATTCCCCCTTATGGATATCTTTATTTTTCTTACTATTCTCTTCGCCATTGCGGTTGTTGTTTTGCTTTACTTTTTATCTGCCTTAAAGACGGAAAACAGATTTTTGAAGCAGACTTGTGAGCAGGAGAAGCAGCGACAATCAGATTTGAAACAGGAAGTAGAAAAAGGTTTTGCTTCCGTAGCTCGTGAGATATTGGATGAGAAGGCAGAATCACTGGAAAAAGGAAACAGAATTACCATACAGGAGATTCTTTCTCCTCTGAGTAAAGATATTCAGCAGTTCAGACAGCAAGTGGAGAATGTCTATATCAACGAAGCAAAAGAGAGACATCTGCTTAAAGGTGTTATAGAGAACCTCATGGAGCAGAATAAAAGCATCTCAAAGGAGGCCAATAATCTGACTCAAGCACTTCGAGGTAAAAACAAAGTACAGGGAGACTGGGGAGAAATGATCTTGGAGCGCGTCTTGGAAGACACCGGTCTTATCCGCGGAAGAGAATATGATCTGCAACACACGATAGTGGAAGGCTCCGGCGTAGTAAGAAATGAAGAGACAGCAAGAGCCATGCGCCCTGATGCCATCGTTCATTATCCTCAGGAGCGCGATGTCATAATAGACTCTAAAGTATCGTTGTCTGCCTATTATGACTTCTTCTCTGCGGAGTCGGAAGATGAAAGAAAAGAAGCAATGAAGCGTCATCTGACATCTGTAAAGAGTCATATCAGGGAGTTGAGTGTTAAAGATTACTCGCGTTATCACTCGACATCGTTGGAGTTTGTCGTTTTGTTCTTCCCGAACGAAGGTGCATTCAATCTTGCATTGCAGTTGGACCCGAACCTTTGGATGGATGCTTACAATAAAAAAGTGGTTCTTATGGGGCCTCTCAACCTCATCGCGATGCTTCGCTCTTTACTGGATTTATGGAAGAAAGAGTATCAGATCCATAACATACAAGACATTGTTGCGGAGGCGAACAAGCTTTATGATAAATTTGTTTCGTATGCAGAGAAGTTCAATCGGGTAGGCTCGCAGATAGAATCCTTGCAGAAGACTTACGAAGAAGCATATAATCAGCTCACCGCCGGGCGAGGAAATATCGTGAACCGATTAGAGAAAATGCGTGCGCTTGGGCTTTCTCCGAGTAAATCTCTTCCATCCAATATGCAAAATCTTGACAATGGAAGTGCCGGCGAAGATTCTTAATCTGATCGAACAATACAAGTCCGAGAATGCTTATGAGCTGAGCATGCGTCTGAAGGACTTTACTCCTGAAGAGCGGATGCAGATCTCAACAGGAGTCCTTTCCAAGCAGAAGATCCGACACAAGCTCCCTCTCTGGTACGAGAACCGGGACATCTACATCCCCGATCCGACCATTGCCGAGCAAGCCTCATCCCATATCACCGCGACAGAGAAGTGCAGATGGATATCTTCCTACGACATTATCATTGATCTGACCGGAGGCTTAGGAGCCGACACCATCGCCTTTTCTGCCAAAGCGAAACAGCTTATCTACGTGGAGCCTTCTTCCGAGAGGGCGGATGCTTTCAGGCGCAATGCCGAAGTTTTGGGACAGAAGGTGGAGGTGTACAATGCAACGGCGGAAGATTTCATTCGCAATACCTTTCCGAGCATAGACATAGAGCAGAAGAAGATACTCCTTTATGCGGATCCCGACAGACGCCCCGATGGCAGCGGTAGGAGAGAGCAGGACCCGCGCAACTGTGTGCCGGACATCATCGAAATAGAATCTCATCTTCGCTCCCACCATCCCTCTGCGGACTTGCTGATAAAACTCTCGCCGATAGCAGACATATCACTGCTGAACCGGCTGTTCTCTTCCGCGCCCTCCGTCATTCATGCTTTGGCTTTGGATGGGGAGCTTAAAGAGGTCTGTCTGCTTTTCGACAGAGCCGCCTCCGAAGATTCGTTCCTCTCCGCCACTCACATTTCCCACGGCATTTCGGAGAGCACCACTAAGCCCAACAAGAGATACCCCGACCTTCCGATCTTGCAAGACTTGGACTCGTTCCGATACCTCTACATCCCAAACCCTGCCCTTAGTAAGATCGGATTGGCCGGCACTCCATGGGCAGACCGGCTGTTCAAGATCGCACCCTCCACCCATCTCTACTTCTCCAAAGAGCCGATGCCGTTTCCCGGAAGAGTGTACGAGATTCTCTGCGAGCACTCTTGGAACAAACGAACGATAGCCTCTTTTTCCGGAAAATCTTATGGATTGATCGCCAAAAATTTCGATCTGAAAGCCGAAGAGCTGCGCAAGAAGCTCAAGATCCGGGAGGGCGATCACAGTTATCTCTTTGCATTCAGAGACTCCGACTCCAAGCGCCGCCTCTTGGAAGCTCAAAAGATTGTCATCAAAGAAGGCTCCAACAAAGAGAGCCGATAAATCACCTCTCTCCTCTTTCATAATTACCGTTTCACGGATTAGTAATTACCATTTCATGGATTGATAATTACCATTTCATGGATTGATAATTACCATTTCATGGATTGATAATTACCNTTCATGGATTGATAATTACCATTTCATGGATTGATAATTACCATTTCATGGATTGATAATTACCATTTCATGGATTGATAATTACCGTTTCGTGGATTAGTAATTACCGTTTCGTGGATTAGTAATTACCATTTTTAGAAAGGAAACTAACCTCATTCTGGAAAGCACTAAAGGTTTCGGAGGAAAGCACTAAAGGTTTTGTGGAAAAGCACTAAAGGTTTTGTGGAAAAGCACTAAAGGTTTCGGAGGAAAGCACTAAAGGTTTTGCCGAAAAGCACTAAAGGTTTTGCCGAAAAGCACTAAAGGTTTTGTGGAAAAGCACTAAAGGTTTTGGAGGAAAGCACTAAAGGTTTTGTGGAAAAGCACTAAAGGTTTTGTAGAAAAGCACTAAAGGTTTCGGGGAAAAGCACTAAAGGTTTCGGGGAAAAGCACTAAAGGTTTCGGGGAAAAGCACTAAAGGTTTCGGGGAAAGTACCTAATCTTTTCGGAAAAAGTACCTAATCTTTTTGGGGAAAGTACCTAATCTTTTCGGGAAAAGTACCTAATCTTTTTGGAAAAAGTACCTAATCTTTTTGGAGAAAGTACCTAATCTTTTCGGGGAAGCGTTAAAGGTTTTGGAATATTGATAATTATCTTTTTGAGGAATGCTGATTTCTGCTTGCCCTTATGCAGCTCCGGATCGGAAAGAAAGTGGCAAAAAGAGGACTGACTTCCTGATATAGAAGTCAGTCCTTAAACCGTTCCCTTAAAAAACTTTATCGGATGCCGAGGATTGTTATCTCTTAAAGATCAAATCATTATGATATGAGTCCGTCAGGAAGAGTCATCGTGATTTTCCTCATATTCACGTCTATGCTCGTGATCCATTCCTCAACGATCGGGATGTAAAATATGTTCTCTTTTTCAGCCGTATCGGTGGCAGATCTTACTTCAAAGAGCGGATTTTCGGCAATCATCATTATGCCTGCTATCTCTCCGATGTGATCGCCCGAAGCGGAGTCGATGACTGAGAAGCCGACCAGCTCGTCCTCCATGAGCTTTTCGTCCTCTCCCGTCCGGTTCAAGTGGTGCTCCCACTCTTCCCGGTCTATGTAAAAAGAGAGCCCGACGAGCTTTTCTGCCTCCTCCATCGAGGATACGAAACCGACGGAGAGGATGTATTTCCCCTTATTGCCCCTGCTTTGAACGAACGGATAGGGGATCATGCAACCATCTTTTTGAACGAAGATAAACGAGGGCTCTATATCTACGAAGCTGTCCGAAAGAAGCTGCAAAGAAAGCTCGCCTTGTGTCCCGTGGGGCTGAACGCAAGTACCGATCTGCTTGTAATTTTTGGGGAGAAGACTTTGCATGGGTTCTATATCCGTTGTATGTTTGCTCCGATCGAGTTGAGTCTTTCTTCAATGTTCTGATAGCCTCTGTCTATCTGGTTGATGTTGTCTATCCTGCTCACTCCGTTAGCAGACATCGCCGCGATGAGCATCGCAATACCTGCACGAATGTCCGGAGATACCATGTTCGTTGCACGTAGCTTGTTGCTTTCTGCCAACCCTATGACTGTGGCTCTGTGCGGATCGCACAGGATAATCTGCGCTCCCATGTCTATGAGCTTGTCCACGAAGAAGAGACGGCTCTCAAACATCTTTTGATGGATGAGCACACTGCCTCTTGCCTGTGTGGCAACAACCAGAAAAACACTCAAAAGGTCCGGAGTGAGTCCCGGCCATGGAGCATCTGCAATAGTCATAATGGAGCCGTCCATGAAGCTTTCTATCTCATAAATCTCTTGAGACGGGATGTAGAGATCGTCGCCTTTCTCTTCTATCTTTATGCCCAGTCGCCTGAATTGGTTCGGAATAATCCCCAGCTCCCGTATCGCTGTATCCTTTATCGTAATCTCCGAATGAGTCATGGCTGCCATACCGATAAAGCTGCCAACCTCGATCATATCCGGAAGCATTCGGTGAGTAGTACCACTAAGAGAGTCCACACCATGTATCGTCAGAAGATTACTTCCTATTCCCTCTATCTTTGCTCCCATTCTTACAAGCATCTTGCATAGCTGCTGCAGATAGGGTTCGCATGCCGCATTGTAGATTGTAGTAGTTCCTTCTGCCATGACAGAAGCCATGACAATATTGGCTGTACCTGTTACGGACGCTTCATCCAAAAGCATGTATGTTCCGCGAAGACGTTCCGCATGAATGCTGAAAAGATCTTTCTCTTGATTAAACTCAAAATCCGCACCGAGCTTGATAAATCCCTCAAAATGTGTGTCCAATCTTCGTCTTCCGATCTTATCTCCTCCGGGTTTGGCTATAACGGCTCTTCCGAATCGGGCAAGTAACGGACCCAATATAAGAACAGACCCGCGAAGGGTTGAAGTCTTTTCCAGAAACTCTTTCGAGTAAGCAAATTCCAAGTTGATATCTTCCGCTACGAAGCTATATGTATCAGTACCGAGCTTCCGAACATTTACGCCAAGATCTATGAGAAGAGCTATCAGATTCTTGACATCCACGATGTCCGGAATATTTTCTATGATGACTTCTTCTTTCGTAAGAAGTGTGGCAGCTATTATCTGCAATGCTTCATTTTTTGCACCCTGAGGGATGATTTCTCCGCGGAGCCGGTTTCCGCCTTCAATGATAAACGAGGACATACAATTCTAAGATTTTAAGGTTAAAGGTCTATTACTATAACTCTCGGATATTTTGAACGCAACTCAAAAACGCTACTTACGTTGTTGTTTGCTTTTTTTCTTTTGCTTGTGTTTGTCTGAAACAGGCATGGGACTTACATCAGGAAGCAGGCAGTCGAACTCGTCCAAGTATATTTTGCCATCAGACATCTCGTGCAGATCCTTGAAGATCTTTTCATTTTGAACCTCTCCTTTATTCCAAGTGACGTAGGCCTTTTTCATCTGTATCGCTGTGATACATTCCCTCTGCTTGCGAAGATCGGGATCTTCTGTTGCCATGGATATCTGTATCATCTTTTCTATTCCATGTCCATAGTGGCGGTATCTCGGAAGATTGTAATGATAAGGGATCTTGTCCGGATTAAATTTTGCTTCTTCTTCGCTTCGCACTTCCACAGGAAAGTCAATGTCTAATTTGAAATCAGACATTGCGTACAAGTGATCCCACAATACTTTGATATTCTCTATGTCGTCCGTTTTCACTCCGCTCTTTCTCGCCATGAGGGAAACAATGTACTCGGCACATTTTAGTCTTTCTATCCTGTTGGATAAGCCCATACAGATATCCAGCATATCTTGAATGGCTCTTCCATATTCCGGGATAGTCAACTTTTTAAGAGTTGTATTATAAGGGATATTAGGTCTGTTCATTTCTATTTATCTCTTGTTAAGTCTGTTTTGAATAGCAGCGGAAGCTTCTTCATAGCCCGGCTTATTCAACAGAGCAAACATATTATTTTTATACGCTTCCACTCCGGGCTGATCAAAAGGATTAACCCCAAGAAGATATCCGCTTATTCCAACCGCTCTTTCAAAGAAATAAAAGAGTTGTCCTAAAGAGAACTCATTCAAAGCCGGAAGCTCAATTCTTATGACAGGAACACCGCCATCCTTATGAGCCAAAATTGTACCCTCTTCCGCTTTCTTATTTACTTCATCTACACGTTTCCCGGCAATGTAGTTAAGTCCGTCGAGGTTCTCTTTATCTGTTGGGATTTTAACCTCATACTTCGGCGTTGCTGTACTTAGTACGGTCTCAAAGATTATTCTTTCACCTTCCTGTATCCACTGTCCCATGGAGTGAAGATCGGTGGTCAAGTCCACAGCTGCATTGAAGATCCCTTTGAGTTCTTTGCCCTCGCTTTCCCCAAAAAGCTGTTTCCACCACTCGCCAATAAAGTGCATTTTAGGGTGATAGTTTGCAAGGATTTCTATTTTCTTTCCGCTCTGATAGAGAGCATTTCTGACAGCAGCATACTGAATGGATATGTTTTCCTCCCCAATTACTTGAGCAGATGTCTGAAGCATCATCTCTTTAGCTCCGCGTACCAATTCCTTAATATCAAATCCTGCAACAGCTATTGGTAGCAATCCACAAGGAGTTAAGACAGAAAATCTACCACCAACATTGTCCGGAATAATAAAGCTTGTATATCCCTCTTCATCTGCAAGTTTACGAAGAGCGCCCTTGCTGCTATCTGTTATGGCAATAGTGTGCTTGGTGGCAAAATCCTTTCCTTCTTGTGCCTCAAGGAGTTCTTTCAGAAGACGAAAAGCAATGGCAGGTTCGGTTGTTGTACCACTCTTGGAAATATTGATTACTCCAAACTTATGTCCTTTAAGAAGCTCTATAAGTTCATATAAATAATCTTCCGAGATATGATTCCCGGCATAGAGAAGAGTCGCTCCTTTCTTAGTCTTAAAAAGGGCAAAACTATCTTGAAGGGCTTCTACAACTGCTTTTGCTCCGAGATATGAGCCTCCGATACCAATAGTTACAACGAACTCACAGTCTTTGCGAAGCAGATCTGCAACAGATTGTATATGGTTTAGGTCTTGTTCCGAAATTTCCTTGGGTA
This sequence comes from Porphyromonas sp. COT-108 OH1349, assembly GCF_000768755.1. NCBI lineage: Bacteria > Pseudomonadati > Bacteroidota > Bacteroidia > Bacteroidales > Porphyromonadaceae > Porphyromonas > Porphyromonas sp. COT-108 OH1349. Next base: position 458,872 of record NZ_JRAH01000013.1, read on the forward strand.
GAGAAAGCCATCCCAGAAAGTCATTCCCTTTTCCGGTTCCATTTTCGAGAGACTCGTTGGCTGCCTGCGCCAAAGGAATCAGCTCTTTATATCTGTTCTCTATATCTGCACTATACAATGCTCCTGCTATCTCAATCTTCATCTTTTGTTATATATACGGTATAATAGTTGTTTGTCAATCTTAAATAAATTGCTTGGTAAGGTCTGCAATAGCTTCCTTGGGAGAGACTTTTTCGTAAAGGATCTTATATACAGCCTCCATTATAGGTAGGTTTGCTTTGAAACGTTTAGATACTTCATGCACACACTTCGCTCCATAGTAACCCTCTGCTACCATCTCCATCTCCAATTGGGCTTGTTTGACGGAGTAACCTTTCCCGATCATGGATCCGAATGTTCTGTTTCGACTAAAACGAGAATAGGCTGTAACCAAGAGGTCTCCAAGATATACAGAGTCTGCTATCTCTCTCTCCTCTTTTTGTACCATATCAACGAAGTCCTTCATCTCTCTAACAGCATTGGAAATCAATACGGCTTGAAAGTTATCCCCATACTTCATCCCACTACATATCCCTGAAGCTATCGCATAGACATTCTTTAAGACGCTTGCATACTCGACGCCGACAACATCCGTGTTTATTGAGCAGCGAATATTCTTGCTCGCTACACTGTTCTTCAGTTGTTCGGCTTTCTGTTTATCGCTGCAAGCTATGGTTAGATACGAAAGCCTGTCCATTGCCACTTCTTCAGCATGGCAGGGACCTCCTATCGCTCCGATATAATCCACCGGGATTTTGAGATTGTCATGCAGATAGTCCGAAATAAGTACATTATCTTCCGGAACAATCCCTTTGATGGCGTTAAGAAAAAACTTTCCTTCTGTGTTGGCTTTTTTGATTTTACTCAAAAGATTCCGAACGTAGGGGGATGGTGTTATAAGGATAATTGTGTCGGAGTTTTCTATCAACTCCTCAACATCCGTATAGAAGTTTATTCTATCAGTTTCAAAATTGACACTGGAGAGATAACCGGGGTTATGTCCCTCTTGAATAAACTGCTTTACAGTATCCTTAAATCTGAAATACCAATTTATCTCATCTGCATTTTGGAGCAATATTTTAGCCAAAGCCGTTGCCCAGCTTCCACTACCCAACAAGCCTATACGACCGGGAGACCAGGAAGAATCTTCAAGATTAGTAGCCTTAGCTACTCTATCATCTGCATCAGATAGGGCTTGTGCCATACAATATCTCTATATTTTGATACCCTTTCGGATATAGTCAATACTATTGTCGTTTAGATGTCCTTTCTCGGACGCATTTGTGGGAAGAACAGTACCTCTTGTATACTCTCCTGTCCGGTGAGAAACATTACCAGACGATCCATTCCTATTCCCATTCCACTTGTTGGAGGCATTCCATATTCCAAGGCACGAACAAAGTCTTTGTCTATAAACATTGCTTCGTCATCACCTTTTTGAGAAAGTTTTAGCTGATCTTCAAATCTTTCCAACTGGTCTATCGGATCGTTCAACTCACTGTAAGCATTCGCTATTTCTTTCCCATTGACCATCAGTTCAAATCGTTCCGTAACGCCGGGAATACTTCTGTGCTTCTTAGTAAGAGGAGACATCTCTATCGGGTAGTCTGTGATGAAAGTTGGTTGGATGTAGTGCTTTTCACACTTTTCGCCAAAGATTTCATCAATCATTTTCCCTTTACCCATAGTGTTATCCACCTCTATGTGCATATCCTTACAAGCCTGACGGATTTCGTCTTCATTTTTGTTGTAAATGTCGAATCCCGTATGTTCTAATATGGCATCTCTCATGGAGATCCTTTTATAAGGAGCTTTGAAATCTATTTCAGTAGATCCGATAGTCGTTTTAGTTGTACCCAACACTTCTGTTGCCACATATTCAAGGAGTTGTTCGGTCATGTTCATCATCCAGTTGTAGTCCTTGTAAGCCACATAGATCTCCATAGCTGTAAATTCCGGGTTGTGTGTACGGTCCATACCCTCATTACGGAAATTACGGGAGAACTCATATACTCCGTCAAAGCCACCAACGATAAGTCTTTTCAGATACAGCTCGTTTGCTATACGAAGATAGAGTGGAATATCGAGAGTATTATGGTGGGTGATGAATGGTCTTGCCGCGGCTCCTCCCGGTATTGGTTGGAGTACAGGAGTATCTACTTCCAGCCAACCACGAGCATTGAAGAAGTCTCGCATAGCATTGAATATCTTTGTCCGCTTGATAAAGATCTCTTTCACGCCGGCATTAACCACAAGATCCACATAACGCTGACGGTAACGTTGTTCCGGATCACTGAAGCTATCGAATACCTGATCGTCTTTTGTCTTCACCACAGGAAGGGGACGAAGGCTCTTGGAAAGCAGCTTCAACTCTTGCACATGAATGGATATTTCTCCCATTTTTGTGCGAAAAACATAGCCATAGACCCCAATGAAGTCTCCGATATCCAATAGCTTTTTGAATAGCGTATTGTACAACTCTTTGTCTTCACCCGGACAGATGTCGTCTCTTGTGATATAAAGTTGGATTCGACCCGTAGAATCTTGAAGTTCACAGAAAGCTGCCTTCCCCATAATTCTACGTCCCATAACGCGTCCTGCCACGTATACCATACGTTTCGGTGCATCTTCCGGTTCGTCTTTGAAAGAACTTTTTATCTCTTCAGCATAGGCATTTACGGGGAATTCTTCTGCCGGATAGGGGTCTATACCCAAGTCTATGATTTGTTGAAGACTTTCTCTCCGGATTATTTCCTGTTCTTTTAGGTCTTTTATCTCCATATATCTGTTATGTTTTTATATTTCTACTCTTGTGTCTTTGGGATCATCATCCAAAAGGAAAGAGTCAACCAATAGATACGATACGAAAACAAACAAGAGAACGAAGCAGATAACCATTTTAAGGTATCTGTCCGTCTCCATGTTTTCCATACTCTGAGTACAAAGATAGACAATAATACTCAAACCTTACCGGTGTTATTTACCTTAAAAACGAAATGGGGGTGTTAAGATGGTAAGAATCATAAAAACTCTCATGGAGTTTGCATGAGTTATTCATGGTACACAATCTCATAGAGAAGCATATACTGAGCTTCAAGTCGTCCGGTAGTTTCATTGACATGATACGTTATGGTCTTCTGTGGGTTGCCATATTTATCATGTTCTGTAACAGATTTCGTTGTCATCTTATTGTCTTTGTAGTTTATGGTAATAGTATTGCCATTGTCTTCGTGGGTGATAACGGTTTTCTCACCTGCACTTGTTTCGGTTGTCTCTTCTATCAGTTTGCCTTTCTTGTAGGTATAAGTGTAAGTTGTTATATGCTTCTTGCCTTTCTCTTCTTTGACCTCTTCTACAAGATTTCCTTTGTTGTCAAATTTTCTGCTGACTCGGATCTTTTCCGGAGATCTGTCCAACTTACTTAGAAATAGCTCTTCAATCTCCTCTATTACTCTGCCTTTGCTGTCATATTTGTAGCTCTTTTTGCTGTCCGGTTCCGTTTTGCTCTCTTTTACGAAAGTGATTTCTTCCAACACTCTATTCTGCTTATCGTAGGTATAAGTGTGCTTTTGATAGCTTGGGTTACTGTCGGGAGTTTCAAGGCAATGTTTCTCTATAAGATTGTTTTTATCGTCGTAGAGATAGGTTTCTTTCTTAAAGACAGACTCGTCAAAGGTAGGCTCTTCACCACTTTCCACATCGAAATCGTCATTCATTTTCCGTTCAACGCACAGCTCCTCCATCAGCAATCCCGTCTTTGGATCATACTTGTAGGTCCCTGTATATTTGATCCCCCCTGCAAGAAGATGAGTATAGCCTGTTTTTTTGCCATTCTCATTATATTGGTAGCTGTATTCATCTCTTGGAAGATCATTACTGCTCCTGAACCCTTCAGCCATGAGCTGTCCTTTTTGATCAAACTCACTGAAATCATAATCCGACTGAGAGATCCATACAGAATCACTGTTGATGTAAAATAAAGTGCTTTTTACGAATTTTACATTCCCGTAATATCCTGTTTTTTCATAATTCGGATCTACTGTTTTCTCTTCGCCATTGTCTGAACAACCTCCCCAAATGGCAGGAGATAAAAGGAAAAGCAGGGTCAGAAAAAAATCTTTGTGATGCTTCATAAATGTTGATAGTTTAAGTGGTAGATTGTGGTTCTATGTTTGTGTCGGATTCGTGTGATTCCTCACATGTGACAAATTTACATTTTTATTGATTATAGAAAAGGATAAGGTATAAAAAAGAATATCCTTTTTGTACCTTTGTTCTCATGGAAGACTTAAAAGAACTATTCCGCCGAAACAGATCTTACAGACGTTTCGACGAATCGGAGAAGATTGATGAAGCAGAGATTTCAAAATGGATTGAGTCTGCTCGATTCTGTGCATCGGGGAGAAATCTTCAGCCGATCAAGTATATCATCGTAACCGATGCAGAGCTTTGTAATGCGCTTACCGCAACAGTGAAATGGGCAGGCTACTTACCGGAATGGGATGGACCTGAAGTGGGAGAGAGACCTACGGCTTATGTCGCGCAGCTATTGGATACCACTCTAACCTCTACGGTACGGTTGGATGATGGTTTGCAGCTGTCTGCCATAACGCTCTCTGCCGTCGAAGCCGGTTATGGATGCTGTATATTCCAGAGCTACAATGCTGCCACCATAACCGAGATGCTGGGCTTGCCCGAAGAGTTGAAGCTGATGTCCGTATTGGCGATAGGTAAACCCGTGGAAGAGGTTATAATAAAAGACATAGAGCTGGGCGAGTGCATCAAATATTACAGAGATGAAAAGAGAAGGCACATAGTGCCTAAAAGAAAGCTTTCGGAGCTGATATACAAGGCACCGGATAAGAAATATTGAAAGATGAAGAGCGAAAAGATTGGAGTAGCAATAGTAGGCTATGGCAATATCGGGCGTTATGCGTTGGAAGCTATAAAGGCTTCTCCGGATTGTGAACTGCGAGGAGTGGTCAGACGCAACCCGAATGATGTCCCGGAAGAGCTATGCTCTTATAGTGTCGTTGCTTCTTTGGAGCAGCTTTCAAACGTAGATGTCGCTCTGCTTGCTTCGCCTACACGCTTGGTAGAACAGGCTGCCAGAAAAGCATTGGAGCTGGGTATATCTACCGTAGACAGCTTTGACATCCATGGGGAGATCGTTTCTCTCAGACGCTCTTTAGACGAAGTGGCAAAAAAAACAGGGCGTGTAGCCATCACTGCAGCAGGCTGGGATCCGGGGAGCGATAGCGTTGTGCGTATTCTCATGCAGGCAATGGTGCCTCAAGGAATCACTTATACCAACTTTGGTCCCGGTATGAGTATGGGGCACTCTGTTGCTGCAAAATCTATACCCGGAGTAAAAGACGCTCTTTCCATGACTATTCCTCTCGGCACATCTGTACATCGGAGAATAGTCTATGTCGAGTTGGAAGAAGGGTATGATCCTGATCAGGTCTCTGCTTCGATAAAGTCAGACCCTTACTTTCTCCATGATGAAACTCACGTTATAGCTGTAAAGTGTGTGGCTGACCTTAAAGATGTCGGGCATGGAGTGGTGATGAGCCGTAAGGGTGTCAGTGGTTGCACGCACAATCAAATGCTGGATTTCTCCATGCGGATCAATAATCCTGCCCTCACTTCACAGATATTGGTTGCATGTGCAAGGGCGGCTACAAGGCTTTCTCCCGGCTGTTATACTCTTCCGGAGATTGCTCCGATTGATTTGCTGCCGGGGGATAGAGAGGAGTGGATATCCAAACTGGTTTAAGAGGATACTCTTTTCCGCTCTTTCAGAACAAAATCAAACGTTAAAACTATAAGCGAAATTCCTGATTTTGCTATCTGTTATAATTTAAGAATGAACGTGTTCAAAATTTTCATTGTTCACGTTCATTTTTTATGTTTAATACGATAAAAAATAGCATTCAAGGCTTGCTTTGTCTCTTTCATGCCTTGCTTTGCTCCATTCATGGTTTGATTTGTAAAAGTCAAGACTTGGTTTATCAAAAAGTTAGGCTTCAGGGGAGTTTTTTAATGCATTGAACTCTTTTTGTAAACAGGTTCAGAGAGAATTTATATTCGCTTTTTGAATATTTATTATAAGTATAAGCCGATAATATGGATAATTATGCTTATATTTGCAAGCGGAATGGAAGGAGGGGGCGTATGCCTTCTCCTTCGTTTTTGTTGAAAATAATATTTCGGAGAAAATAGCTCTGATCTAAATGTAATGCTGAAACATGATAGATAAGCAAGACGTTGTCGCACTGGCAGAACGCTTTATAGAGGAGAGCGGGAAAGAGTACTTCCTTGTGGAGGTGTCTGTTCATCCCGGTAATGCAATCTCCATAGAATTTGACCACATGGATGGTGTCTCCATAGATGAATGCGTTGCACTAAGCAAGTACGTAGAGAAAGGGCTGGATCGTGAAGTGGAAGACTTCGAGCTCGAAGTGGGTTCTCCGGTGCTTACAGACCCGCTTCGTCATCCATTGCAGTACCGTAAGTTTTTCGGAGAGACGGTGGAAGTGTTGTTGAAGAACGGACAGAAGAAAAAGGGTACTCTTGTCTCTTTTGACGGACAGACCGTTACGGTAGAGGTAACAGAGATGCTGAAAAAGGAGGGAGACAAGCGAAAGAAAGCTTATAAAGAGGAGATGAAGTTCTCTCTCGATGAGATAAAATGGACGAAATATATTGTTCCGTTCAAGTAACAAGAAGAGAAATAAAAAACGTATACACACAATAGCAGGCAAGAAGTATGGCTAAGAAAAAAGAGACGATGAGCATGATAGACTCTTTCTCGGAGTTTAAGAGTCTGAAAAATATCGACCGTGAAACCTTGGTGAAGGTTTTGGAAGAGTCGTTTCGTAACGTTATAGCTAAGATGTTTGGCTCTGATAGTAACTTTGACGTTATTATCAACCCGGAGAAGGGAGACTTGGAAATTTGGAGAAACAGGGAGGTTGTCGAAGACGGCCAAGCTACCAATGCCATGACCCAAGTAGAATTATCCGAAGCGTTGGAGCTGGATCCGGATACAGAGTTGGGCGAAGAGCTTACAGATCAGGTTTACTTTGAAGACTTTGGACGCCGTGCCATATTGAATCTTCGCCAGACATTAACTTCGAAGATATTAGAGCTTCAGAAAGATGCTCTCTATGGAGATTATATCAAGAGAGTAGGTCAGATCATCACTGCTGAGGTGTATCAAGTGTGGAAGAAAGAGGTGCTGCTGTTGGACTACGATGGCAACGAACTTATTCTTCCCAAACAATACCTTATCCCCAGAGATCGTATCAAAAAGGGAGATAGTGTAAGAGCTATTATAGAGAGGGTTGAAAACAACAATAATAACCCCAAGATTATACTTTCCAGAACATCCAACGATTTCCTAAAAGCCCTTTTTGAACTGGAAGTGCCTGAAATCGCCGATGAGCTTATCACTATTCGTCGTGTAGCCAGAATACCGGGAGAGAGAGCGAAGATCGCCGTGGAGTCTTTTGATGACAGAATAGACCCCGTGGGTGCTTGCGTTGGTGTCAAAGGAAGCCGTATTCATGGTATTGTGAGAGAGCTTCAGAATGAAAGTATAGACGTGATACAATATACTTCCAACCTTGGATTGTTCATACAACGTGCTTTGAGTCCGGCAAAGATAGCTTCCTATCATGTCAATGAGGAGAATGGTCATATAGAGGTTTATTTGAAGCAAGATCAAATCTCTTTGGCGATAGGTAGAGGTGGAGCAAACATAAAGCTTGCTTCTCAACTTTTAGGACACGAAATAGATATCTTCAGGGATGATGCCGACAGCATTGATGAAGAAGATATTTACCTTGAAGAGTTTGATGACGAAATAGAACCATGGGTGATAGATCTTCTTAAAAGTGTCGGATGCGATACTGCAAAGTCTGTCCTTAACAAGAGCAGGGAAGAGCTTATCCGTGTAACAGATCTTGAGGAAGATACAATAGACTTCGTGTTGGAAGTGCTTCGATCGGAATTTGAGCAAGATACGGTACAGCCATCAACAGAAGAAGATAAGCGCGAAGCCGAGGTCCAAACTTCTGATGAGAGTAAAGACCTGTAAGCTTATTTAGCTCACAAGATGTTTTGGATTTCTTTCCTGTAAAGCATCTGTAAGGATAAGATGGGGATGTATTTAATGAAATAAAAGAGAGTATCAGAGATATGCCAAGTATAAAGATTATAAATATTAGTCGAGACATAAAGGTCGGAGTTAACACGGTAGTTGAATTCCTGCAAAAGAAAGGTGTTGTGGAAGATTTCGGTCCCAATACACGTGTCTCTCCGGAAGACGGGGTGGCTTGTGTAAAAGAGCTGGGAAAATCTCTTTCACAAGAAGAAAAAGACGATCTGATAAGAAAGTATACATCCCCAAAATCAAATAGAAGTGAAGGCGCAACTACTTCTGCAGAAGAGAAGAAGGAGCACGAAACTGTCGCTTCTAAGGAGTCTTTGCCAAAGAAAGAGGAGGTAATAAAGGCTTCTGTCCCGGAAGATCTTAAACCTAAGATTGTTTCTAAGGGTTCGATAGACTTGTCTGACGGACATCCTTCAAAAGGAAGTTCACAAAAGGAAGCGGAAAGCAAACTTGTTGTGGATAAGGTTGAACCCCAAAAGAATAAGGAAGAGCAAGCCCCCGTGGTAGAGAAAAAACAGGAAGTACAGGCTACGCCGGTTACGATTAAGGAGAATCCGTTGCCTGAGAAGACAGCTCCGGAGAAGAAGACAGAAGATAAGAAGGTAGTTTCTGAAAAGCCGCAAAAGGTGGAAGAGAAAAGACCGGTGGATACCCCAAATAAGAAAGAGGTCTCTGAAAAACCTTCTGTCGAGAAGAAAGAAAAGCCTAACCAAGAGGTGGCACCAACGTCTTCATCGGCTGTAAGTACAGAAAAGAAAGAGGAGACATCTGTCTCTTCCACTACGGAGTCTCAAATGCCGGGAGTGAAGATCTTAGGAAAGATAGACCTTTCTACAATAGAAGGATACTCAAGTGCCGGACAGAAAAAAAAGAAAAAAGGTAAGGATGGTGGGGAAGCCGATACCAATGTTGAGAAGAAAAAACGTAAAAGAATCGGTAAACAGAAGGTGGATATAACTTCTCCTGAGAATCAGTCTAAAGAAACAAAGGGCAATCAGAAGAAGAATGCTTCTGCCAATAATGGTAGTCAAAGTCAGAAAGGACGACCAGACCAATCATCTTCCAATAATAATGGTAAACTTGGCCGGAAGGCTAAGCGTGCAGCCGTAGTAGCTAAGGCTGAAGTTTCTCAAGAAGAGATACAAAAGCAGATCAAAGAGACGCTGCAACAAATGCAGAATCAGAAAAGAAAAGGTGCTACTGCTGCTAAGTATAGAAAAGATAAAAGAGAAGCTCATCGCCGTGAAGCGGATGAGATGGAAAGAGAAAATGCAGAAAGCAAAGTCTTACGCTTGACGGAGTATGTTACTCCCAACGATCTTTCTTCGATGATAGAGGTTCCGGTGAATGAGATTATCATGCTCTGCTTTAATATCGGAATTATTGTTTCCATCAATCAACGATTAGAGAAAGAAACAATAGACCTCGTGCTCGAAGAGTATGGATATACTCCGGAGTATGTCGAAGCAGAGGTAATAGATGCTATCTCCTCGGATGAAGAGGAGAGAGAAGAGGACTTGGTTCCGAGAGCTCCTATTGTAACCGTTATGGGGCACGTGGATCATGGTAAAACATCCTTGCTCGATAATATCAGGAAGACTAACGTTATAGCCGGAGAAGCCGGTGGTATCACTCAGCACGTAGGTGCATACAGTGTAAAGCTAAGCGATGGAAGAAGAATTACCTTCTTAGATACTCCGGGACATGAGGCTTTTACTGCAATGCGTGCACGGGGAGCCAAGGTTACGGATATTGTGATAATTGTGGTTGCTGCCGATGATGGTGTCATGCCTCAGACTATAGAAGCTATAAATCACGCGTCCATGGCAGGTGTTCCTATTATTTTTGCAATAAATAAAATAGATAAGCCTTCTGCAAATCCGGATAAAATAAAAGAAGAACTTGCAAATCTAAACTACCTTGTAGAGGATTGGGGAGGAAAGTATCAATCTCAAAATATTTCGGCGAAAGGAAATATCGGGATAGATGAACTCCTGGAAAAAGTCCTTTTGGAGGCAGAACTTTTAGATCTCAAGGCAAATCCGAACAAGAGAGCTGCCGGCTCTGTTATCGAATCTACATTGGAACATGGTCGCGGTTATACTACAAAGGTTCTTGTGCAAGAGGGAACTTTGAGAGTGGGAGACTATATCCTTTCCGGTATGCACTACGGTAGGGTAAAAGCTTTGTTCAATGAACGTGGACAAAATGTCGATAACGTAGGTCCTTCTACTCCTGTAAAAGTTTTAGGACTTAATGGAGCTGCTCAGGCGGGAGACGCTCTAAATGTTATGCCATCGGAGCATGAGGCACGAGAGATTGCGGCTAAACGTACGCAGCTTCAGAGAGAACAGAGAGAAAGAATGCATAAAGTTCCGACTCTGCAAGATTTGGGAACAAGAATCAAAGAAGGAAACGTTCAAGAGCTTAACGTTATTGTTAAGGGAGATGTTGACGGTTCTGTTGAGGCTCTTTCCGGATCTATTGAAAAGCTTTCTACGGATACCATCCGCATCAGAGTAATCCATAAGGCTGTCGGACAAATTTCGGATTCTGATGTGATGTTAGCCGCAACTTCGGAAGGTCTTATCATTGGTTTCCAAGTGCGTCCTTCGGCTTCAGCCAAACGCTTAGCGGAAAGTGAGGGAGTTGAGATACGTACCTACTCCGTTATCTATAATGCACTGGATGACGTGAAAGCCGCTATGGAGGGTATGCTTGAACCTGAATACGAAGAGAATGTAACAGCCAATTTGGAAGTAAGAGAAACATTCCGCATAAGCAAGGTGGGTACTATTGCAGGCTGTATAGTCAAGGATGGTAAGATAAACAGACATAATAAGGTGCGTCTGATACGAGATGGAATCGTACTATATTCCGGAGAGCTTGCATCTCTTAAGAGATTTAAGGATGATGTGAAAGAGGTCGGATATGGATATGAATGCGGTCTGAATCTTGAAGGCTATAATGATCTTCTTGTAGGCGATATCATAGAAGCCTATGAGGTTGTAGAGGTAAAGAAAAAACTCTAATAGCTCTCCTTGAACAAGATTAAGTATAGCGCTTTGTGGATATGCAAGGTATAGACATAGCTTTACTAATAATTCTAATTATTGCTTTTATAAAAGGCTTGCGGGATGGTTTCATCCTGCAAGCTTTCTCAGTTTTAGGGTTATTGGCTGCTATGATTTTAGGTATAAGTTTAGCACCGGTATTGATAAACTTTATTCCTATAAAGCCGGAGGGAGGAGCTTTTATAGCTATGTGGATTGTTGCTTGGATAGTAACATCTTCTATTGTTCTGTTTCTTTTCTCAATGCTTAGTAAGATTTTAACTTCTACCGTAAACTCAACTCCTCTGGGATTTATAAACAAATTCTTGGGTGGCCTGTTTTCTATTGTCGCTACAGGTTTGATACTCTCATTTCTTATTGGATTGTATGAAATGGGGAGGTCAAAATTCGGTTTCCCCGATCTATATAATCCCGAACAAGAGACATTATTATACGATGTTATACGTGAGTTTTCAGTCTTTAGACTTACCTCATAACATCATCAACACATACCATAAATAAAAACACCAAAAACTTTATTACACTTTTAGACTTCATGGAAGAAATACAAGACTCAGATAAAATTATTTCCGATGTAACCTCTTCGGAATATAAGTATGGTTTTGTTACAGATATAGAGACAGAGACTATTCCTAAAGGACTCAATGAGGATATTATCCGTCTGATATCAAAGAAAAAGAACGAACCGGATTGGTTACTCGAATATCGCCTAAAAGCCTACGAGGCATGGACGAAGATGGAGATGCCTACATGGGCTCATTTGAATGTTCCAACGATAGACTACCAAGATATTATTTATTACGCAGCACCTAAGACAAAGAATCCTAACCTTACGGAAGATGGTGAAATTTTACCGGAATTAGTGGAAGCTTTCGATAAGTTAGGTATTCCATTGCATGAAAGAGAAGCTCTTACAGGAATGGCAGTAGACGCCGTTATGGATAGCGTTTCCGTAAAAACCACCTTTAAGGAGACTTTGGCGGAGAAAGGGATTATATTCTGCTCGTTTTCAGAAGCTGTTCAGGAGTATCCGGATCTTGTAAAAAAATATATGGGCAAGGTTGTAGGATTTAGAGATAACTTCTTTGCGGCTCTTAACTCCGCTGTTTTCAGTGATGGCTCATTTGTTTATATCCCGAAAGGAGTCAGATGTCCGATGGAGCTAAGTACTTATTTCCGTATAAATTCTGTCAATACAGGACAGTTTGAAAGAACACTTATCGTTGCGGATGAAGACTCTTATGTCTCTTATTTGGAGGGATGTACAGCTCCTATAAGAGATACCAACCAGCTTCATGCCGCAATTGTAGAAATCATAGCCGAAGATAGAGCAGAGGTTAAATACTCTACTGTTCAAAACTGGTATCCGGGAGATAAAAACGGAAAAGGTGGAATATACAACTTTGTAACGAAAAGAGGAATTTGCAGAGGGTTCAGATCCAAAATTTCATGGACACAGGTCGAGACCGGCTCTGCTATAACATGGAAGTACCCAAGCTGTATCCTTAAAGGAGACGAATCTGTGGGAGAGTTTTACTCTGTTGCGGTTACCAATAATTACCAGATGGCAGATACCGGAACTAAAATGATTCACTTGGGCAAGAATACCAAAAGCCGTATTGTTTCCAAAGGAATTTCTGCCGGATATAGCCAAAACAGTTACAGAGGACTTGTAAAAGTGGCTCCGGATGCGGATAACTCAAGAAATTATTCCCAATGCGACAGTTTGCTGCTTGGTGATAAATGTGGCGCTCATACGTATCCATACGCAGATATTCAGAGTGATACAGCCATCATAGAGCATGAAGCAACTACCTCTAAGATTAGTGAAGATCAGATTTTCTACTGCAATCAAAGAGGGATCAACACTGAAGAGGCTGTAGCTTTGATCGTTAATGGCTATGCCAAGGAGGTGATGAACAAACTACCGATGGAGTTTGCTGTTGAAGCTCAAAAGCTGTTGTCCATCTCTTTGGAAGGTTCTGTCGGATGATGCTATCGGTATCATAACAATTATTTCTGTAATATATACAATCAAAATATACATCAAAAACAATGTTAAGTATTAGAAATCTTCATGCCTCAGTGGAGGGAAAACATATACTCAAAGGTATTAACCTAAACATAAATCCCGGAGAAGTCCATGCAATAATGGGACCTAATGGATCCGGAAAAAGTACTCTCTCTTCAGTCCTTGTAGGGAATCCTCTTTTTGAAGTTACCGAAGGGGAAGTTTTCTTTGAAGGACAAAACTTATTGGAGTTAGAGCCGGAAGAACGCGCTCATTTGGGAATATTTTTGAGTTTCCAGTATCCGGTAGAAATTCCCGGTGTGAGCATGGTTAATTTTATGAGGGCATCTCTCAATGAACTTCGTAAAAGTCAGAAAAAACAACCCCTGTCGGCGACAGAATTTCTCAAGTTAATGAGAGAAAAGAGAGCATTGGTAGAGTTGGATTCCAATCTTGCCAATCGTCCTGTAAACGTAGGTTTCTCCGGAGGAGAAAAGAAGCGCAACGAGATCTTTCAGATGGCAATGTTAGAACCGAAGCTGGCTATCTTGGACGAAACAGACTCCGGATTGGATATTGATGCTCTTCGGATTGTTTCAAATGGTGTGAATGCTCTAAAGACAAAAGAGAATGCCACACTTGTGATAACCCACTATCAGAGACTTTTGGATTATATCAAACCTGATTTTGTGCATGTATTATTGAAAGGACGTATTGTAATGTCCGGTGGCCCGGAGCTTGCTCTCAAATTGGAGGAGCAGGGTTACGATTGGCTAAGAACCGGTGAAGAGACCGAATGATACTGTCCCAGTTTAATTTATGCAAGATACCATGACAAGAATCAGTAATACAACTACTCCGATGGAAGATAGATATGTCGCGCAATACATAGACTTCTATCGGAAATATAAGGATTTATGCAACTCCAACTCTCCGGGAGTGATGAATTTGAGGAGAGAAGAGGCATTGAATATTCTCGAACAGTATGGTCTCCCCAAGAGTTTGAGTGAAGACTACAAAAGATTCGATGTTCAAGCTATTTTAGAAAAAGATTGGGGCATAAAGCTTTCCACACTGAAAAATAAAGCAAACCCATACTGCTCTTGCCGTTGCAGCATGGGAGAGATAGCCCCTCTACGCTTCTACATGCACGATGATGAAGTGTACTCCATTCCTCAAGAAGATAGAGCAACACCCGATGGAAGCTATACCGAAGCCCTGAAGAAAGGTGTTTTTATAGGAAGCATAGTCGAATTTGCTGAGAAACATCCGGATATATTGCAGAAATACTACGGAAAGATAGCGGATATGGAGCGCAATACATTGGCAGCTCTTAATACTCTGTTTGCAAAAGACGTATTTGTTGTTCACATTCCTAAGAATGTAGAGCTGGAGCAGACCATTCAGCTTATCATGCTTAGCGGTGGATATAAAAATGCACTGATTTCTTCCAGAGTGTTGGTGATCGTAGAAGATAAAGCAAAAGCCTCTCTTCTTATTTGTGATCATTCCGTTGCGGACTCTTCTTCTGTCAATAATACCTTGTTGGAGGTTTATGTTGGAAACTCTGCCTCTTTCACTCTATACGATATGGAGGAGACACATGAGGATCATATTCGTATATCCAATGCGCACTACCATCTTGCTGCAAATGCCACGGCAAAGGTTTGTCCTTTGACATTAACCAATGGCAAGACACGTAATAATATCTATGGTTACATAGAGGGAGAACACTCCAGCTTTACCGCTGCAGGTCTTGTCGTATTGGATGGCAGCAAGAGAGCGGACAACTATGTTTGGGTCAATCACTCAGTCCCTCACTGCCATAGTGATCAGCTGTTCAAGTACACTATGGATGATACCGCCGTAGGTAGTTTTACGGGAAGAATTTACGTGGCAAAGGATGCACAAAAAACGCAAGCTTACCAAAACAATAGGGGATTGAATCTTTCAGGTAAAGCCACCATGTACTCCAAACCACAGTTAGAGATCTATGCGGATGATGTTAAGTGTTCTCATGGTATGACTGTCGGACAGATAGACGATGGTGCTGTTTTCTACATGCGTCAGCGTGGTATCCCTTATTGGGAGGCAAAGATGCTTTTGACCATAGCCTTTATGGCAGATGTGTTGGAGTATATAGATTTAGAGCCTTTACGCGAAAAGCTCCAAGATGTACTCGAACAGCGTTATAGAGGAGGAAATTCTTTTTGCCACAATCGTAAGAGTCTTCTACAATAAATAGGTGAGATAGATTAATGATACTGCAAATACTTTTATTGATAGCCGGAATTGTTCTCGTAGTTGTCGGGGCAAATGGGCTCACAGAAGGGGCTTCTGCTGTTTCTAAACGGTTTAATATCTCCGATCTGGTGATAGGGCTTACCGTTGTTGCATTCGGTACATCGGCTCCGGAGCTGAGTGTAAGTATTATCTCTGCTCTGAAAGGAAGTAACGATATTGCTCTTGGAAATGTAATGGGAAGTAATATCTTCAATATTCTGGTTATACTGGGGCTAACAGCTATTATTACTCCCGTAGCTATTGGTAAGACAACACGTAATAAGGAGATGCCTTTTGCTCTCTTTGCTGCTGTGTTGTTAGCCTTAATAGTTTGGGCACCTTGGGCTCCCGGTGCTGTCGAGGATGTTACTCGAATAGAAGGGTTGTTGCTGCTTATCATGGGTTTGGCGTTTGTTATATATACTGTATGGCTCTCCCAGCAGTACAGAAAGAGCAAGCTGAAAGAAGGAATAAAAGAAGATATCCCCTCTGCGGAGTCTATTGCAATCATGCCTATTTGGAAAAGTATAGTATATATCGTAGGAGGACTGGCTGCTCTGATATATGGTGGGCATTTGTTTGTAGAGGCTTCTACATTCATAGCCAAGAGCTTGGGTGTGAGTGAAGCAGTCATCGGACTTACTTTGGTTGCAGCCGGAACATCCTTGCCCGAATTGGCTACTTCTATTGTAGCTTCAATGAAAGGTAAACCTGAGATTGCGGTAGGGAATGTGGTTGGAAGCAATATCTTTAACATCTTTATCGTTTTAGGTACTTCGGCTGTTATCAAACCGATGTCGGGGTTATCTTTCACCAACATAGATGTTTGGATGCAAATCCTTTCTATGGCAGCTGTCTGGATTTTTGCGAAGTTCTTGTTTCCGGGAGAGATCAAGCGTTGGCAAGGAGCAGTCCTGTTCCTTATATATGTGGCTTATACGCTCTATCTTATTTACGCAGGAGCGTAAGCATACTCATCGGCTAAAGAGATTGAGAAGAGAAGCTGAAAGATACATGATAAGAAATACTCCTCAATAGCTTTAGAAGTTCTTTCTAACATGTTAATAAGTTGGCATAACGCCGAAATATATTAGGAAACAAGGCTTGATTGGTATCAATCAAGCCTTGTTTTTTTGTCATCAAGGCTTGGTTCTTAAGATTTCAAGCCTGCTTTTAATTTTTTATCATGGTTGCCTCGTTTTTTGATCATGTTAAATCTTTTTTCTCAATACCTTAAATCGACTTTTCTTCTCCCGAAACATTGTTCTAAAAAGTTTATAGATCAAGTTTTCTGCCTTGTTTCCGGTTTTTAATGAATGGTGATAAAACAAGACTCAGTACCACTCCACTCAATAGTCCTCCTATATGCGCTGCATTATCTATACCGGGAGTCATTCCTACCAACAGGTTTGCACCAACGAAGATTGCCGATTCTATCAACAGAGATTTTGCGGAAGTCGATGAAAAAGTTTTGGTCAGTATTAGGGTGATAAAAGCTCCGTACAGACCGAATATGGCACCGGAGGCTCCAATACCCACGACCGGAGGAGTGTGCCACAGTACACTTGTTATGCTCCCAATAAGCCCCGAAAGCAGATAGATAAACAGATATTGAGAACGCGTTATTCTATTTTCAATGTCTATACCAATGATGGCAAGACAGACTGTATTGGCTATCAGGTGTGTTATACCACTGTGCAGGAAAATGCTTGTAAGCAGTCGCCACCACTGTCCATCACGCACCATAGGACCATAGCAAGCACCCCAATTTATCAGATCATCTGCCTGAAAGGAGAAAAATCCTGCTCCGAAAAACATCATCAACAGGAATACCGCAATGTTGATGTAGATAAGAATAGGCGTAATAAAGAAGCCTTTGTGAGGTATTGCGGAGAGGAGGTTTTCTTTCCATATTATCTGTTCCATCTTATCCGGTTTCCCGGCTTTGATTCTCTTTAACTCCTTGTCATTTACTTTGGGTATGATGGACATCAGGAGCCATAACAGCGTTACGATGAGAACAGCCGTCAGCAGACGTTTCAGGTTATCCCCGTTTCTATGTTCGTATGGTTCACTCATGCCCACTAATATCACAGCGTCAGATATGCCAAGACCATTCCGGTTGAGAAGACTTTGGAAGTTCTTGAAATCTTCGGATGTTTTACCAATTCGTTCAAAGCAGGGGAATGAGAAAAAATCCTTTTGTTCTACTTCAATCCGGTTCTGTCTGATGAATTGATTGAATGCCTCTTCCTTTCTTTCATGGCTCATTCTGTTGGAAACACGATCTCTATAAGAGATACCCAGCCATGCGGAAGGAGTATGAGAAGAAATATCTGTCGAGGTTTTGTATATGGGCATGAGAACATACAGATACATATTGAAATGTTCCGAGTTTCTCCCGCTTATGTCATAGGTGGCGTGATAGTATTTGGCTTTTGTATTGATATGATATGAGTCGATGTTGTAGTATTTGGTAGATTCATGCGCATGAATTTCTTCGACGGAGGGTAGTGTGGTCAGCTTACCGGTAGCTGTAACCATATATTTCTGTGCGATTATGGTAGGAATTGTCAGACTGATCCATGCAATGAGAGAATAGATGAAAGGCACTCGTAAGCGCAATGCTTTGACTTTGTTATGGATGAAGAGTCTTGTTGCTATCCCTGCAAGTATAATAGGCAGAAGTGTTTCTGTAATATTCTCATTCAGCTGAAAGACTCCGAGCCTGATAAACAGTACCCAATGTATGAGTGAGTAGCCGATCATCAGCCCGAAGAGGGTTGTTAAGAAGGGTTTGAAAACGATGTTCAGTTTTTCTCTTATCGCCATGGTTTTATGTATAGCATCTTATCGAGATAGCGGAAGTTGGTGAAGTATCTGTTTTTGCTCTCAAGTATCTTGCCGGCTCTTTATGTGTTGTGAGTACATTAAGGTCTTAAAGCCTCTTATCTGTTTCCCCTTTACGGCATTATGAACTATATAGAGCAGTCGTAATACAAATAATATTTTTCTCTATTTATACTTAACCTTAGCCCAAAAGTAACCGTTTTGCTCTCCATGAAAAGGTCTCTAAAATCTTTGTTGTTGAAGATCTTTTGGTGTAGTTGTAACAGCAGGTTTGAGTTTGTAAAATGGACTCCATTCTCTGCTTTTATTATAATGTCAACTTCTTTACCGTCCGGATCTTCGACACATATAGCTATTTCAGGTTTTACTAATGAAATCCTTGATAGATACTGATCCGCCTGTTGGGGAGTCATGACGTCGGAATTTTCTTTGTAAAACGTCTCTCTTACCTCTCTCTCCGTGAATAGATTTTTGTCGCCCAATGTCCACTTTATGTCGTTAAGAAGATTGATGAACAGCCTTTTCTCTTCTGTATCGAATATGACATAGTTTTCAAACTCATCACATCCCATAACTTTGTTCAGGGAGTTGATAAGCCTTCTTTTTGCTTCCGGTGTATTTTCAATGATGCCAAAATGATACATATCACAGCCGGTCTCTAAAGAAAACAGCAAGTAGCCCTTTTTTCTGATAGGACCGGCATAGAGAATAACCCTGTCGTACGGATTGACATCTTCATGATCCTGGAAGAATATTTCATCCAAAGTAAACCCATCATTGGATTTTTCTTCTACTATATAGGATAATCCGTGTTTTGACAGCAGTGCATCTAACAGATATTCGATACCAATATCATTATCATTGTCGAAAAACATCAAATGATCGTTCTTGAAGAGCTGCCAATCTAAGACTTTTGTTCCTATGATGTTCATCATCATATTGTCAATATCGTAGACGCCGATAGCATTGTAAAACTCTTTTGCAACTTCTCGAACCTTCCTTTCATGACGAATATCTTCTTCATAACGACCTATCAAATCCGCACTAAACGGCACTAATTCAAAACCTAAGCTCGTCTCAATTTTGGAGAGATGTTTTTCTTGGGTAAGTAAAATCATGGTTTCTTCCAAAAGGTTATCTTTGATCAGGAGCCACAGGTAATACCCTTTCTGCTTAAGAATGTCTGAAGCATGGTTTAGCAAGTCAAAATGGTCTGAGCACACTTTTTGAGTGTTAAAAACCATATTTGTTCTTTTCTCCAACCATTCGATAATACCGGCAAACGAATGCTTTCTTAGTGTTATTCCGAGAGATTGTCTCACCAAAAGCGTGTAGAAAAAATCTTGAAAAGAGAGTGCATCATGCGCCAAAGGATATTCTTCTCTTTTTTCTGTGTTCAAAGCAAAATATTGCTTCGCATAGGATATGAACCCCTCTTGATCTTCTGTCGGACAAAAATGAGCCGTGATATTCTCCATAAATGACAGGTAACCGAGCTTATTCATCTTCAGAAGCATCTGATATTTAAGATGAGTGAATAAAAGATGATATGCTGCTCTCAGCTCCGCCATACCTTTTATTCCCAGCTTTATACCTTTGGTCTTACGGAGGTTATTGGCTACGTCATGTCTGTTGGTGACGGAAACTTTATTCTGTCTTAAGTCAAGCCCTTCTTTCGTCAAAGAAAGAAAATAATTGTCAGGCTTCTTACTGTGATAAAAAGCTAACTGCAGCGGCGTAAGATAAAGGGAAGAGGGGCTCTCTTCTTCATTTTTATACCGCCATCCTACATAGTTTTCTCCAAAGGTAACCTGTGCTGTGTCTAGCGTAGATAGTGAAACTCCGGAAAGTATTCCTTTTAGTTCTAACATCTCAAGCATCTTGGGAATAGAAAAACAGACTATTTCTTCTTCCGTATATATGCCCATTTTATGAAGACGCTTGGTCATTAAGATAATGTTATCGAAAAACTCTTTTGGGAAATCTTTAGGGTTAGCCGATTTTCCCATTATCTTATATTCTGAATAAAAGGCAATTGGAAGGAATTCTCTTTTAGTGGTCCTACTAAATATGTCGAATATTTTCATTGGCATTCAAGGTGATATGTTCTTCTTGAAGAGTATAATCTCCACAAGAATACAAAATTAAAAGTGTCGATCCAAGAAAAAATGATTTGTTTTTCTTCCCGAAAGCACTAAAGGTTTTGAGGAAAAGCACTAAAGGTTTTGAGGAAAAGCACTAAAGGTTTCGGGAAGAAGCACTAAAGGTTTTGAGGAAAAGCACTAAAGGTTTCGGGGAAAAGCACTAAAGGTTTCCCAAAAAATCTATCATTTAGGTATAAGTAATTGGCTATCAACAGTCGAATGAGTCATGAAATGCAGTAGGTAATGATTTAGCGACCTATCTTCTGCAATAATNTATAAGTAATTGGCTATCAACAGTCGAATGAGTCATGAAATGCAGTAGGTAATGATTTAGCGACCTATCTTCTGCAATAATATACAATGCTTTGTGTACCTTGAATAACCTACTTCAAAGGTAATACTATCTACGGAGAAAGACGAAACTTTCTCTGTTTTTCTTTTCTGACGGCTCTCTATCCAGTCAGCTGATTCTATTTTTTCGTCTTATTGCTGATTGTTGTGGCAGTCTTACTTGTGAAGACTGCCTTTCATTTTTTTCACTCTGTCCTATGCGTTGTTCCACTCCACTTTCTACTTTATGTATTCGCTTCGGGATCGGTCTTCGTTCTCTTCGGCAAAGGTAGCTTCGGCGTCTGACGGCCAAAAAGGTCAAGTGGCAAGCCGTTTAGACGACAATCTCCACACTTCCATTTCATTGCAGGTAGTATTCTCGCCGTAAAACCTTGTTTGTCCTAAGCCCTACCTTTTTAAGCCCCTGAAACGAAAACNTGCAGGTAGTATTCTCGCCGTAAAACCTTGTTTGTCCTAAGCCCTACCTTTTTAAGCCCCTGAAACGAAAACGACCGACCCGACGGAAAAACGCATAACAAAAATGTCGGAAACACGAGGACAGAGAAAATGAAAAATGGAAACTCAACTCCCTCACCTCTGGAATCCGCATAAAAAAAAAAAAATCAGACAAGATGAAACTGAGATACAAAATATCAATTTGGCTGGCTCTTGCACTCGCAGGCTCTCTCCTTTGGGGCGGAAGTGCCTGGCTTTGGCTGGCAGGGATATGTGCAGGGAAGTTCCTCATTCGGCTACTCCTTACCATCGCTTTGGCAATCGCAGTGTACATCTTGGCTTATGCTCTCATCATCGGGGCAATACTTTGGGTACTCATTTCTTAAACAGACAGATATATGAAAAGAAGAAGCAGGACAATCGCACAGCAATGCAGATACTACGAAGTGGACAACATTTTCGAGTATATGGTATCGGTTTACCTCAATGGGAATATATCCGCCTTTAGGGAAC